>DAOLNX010000011.1:0-46170 GCA_035416785.1 Smithellaceae bacterium
CTTTTCAGAAGGCTAATGCCGATTCCGACCGGAACCACGGAACTTACCACACTTTGCACAGGCCTGCTTTTTTTGATGTTGGTGATCGCAACACGAATGCGCATGACATCAGGTGCAGGTTCGGCAACAATGGGGTATCCGTTTTTCATGGCATCCACAAGGGCCTGATTGAAGGCATCGGTCAATTCTTTCATCTCGTTGCCGTCGATGCCCTTGTCCTCTGAATCATCGGCGTAATAAAAGATGACGCTGTCGATCATCAATCTTTTGTACTTTGTAAAATCAATTCCGGGTTTAATCCAGCGCATTTTCGCACCCTCTTGCGGTCCGGGCTGGAGATTCTTGTAATAATCTCCAAGAAAACCTGAATACTTCACGTCACCGGCAAAGCAATTTGCTGAAGCCAGAATCATGACGATCAGACCCGTTCCCAATATTTTGAATTTCCGTAGCATACTCTTTCCTTTCCTCATCCTTTGTTTTTTCGTTCTCCTCTTATTTTAATATCCAGCATGGTGCCCCGGCAGTTGATGGAACCGCAGTGGCAGGCATGCTCCTTTCTGACCCGTTCGGTTTTACGGCCGTCGATCATCAACCGGTAATCGTAAAAAAGCTCTTCCCCTGCGTCAATGTCTCTGAGTGCTTTCAGAAAGACACGCTTGTCGGATTGAAACGCTTCCAGATTGGGAGAGCAGGAGTGATTGATCCATTTCGCCATGTTGCCGTGATATTTGGCGTCAATGACATGGCCGTCGTCGAGATGAAAGTAAAATGTATGGTTGGGCTCTAGGGGATCATGGGGATGTCGGGCCAGGGCTATGCGCCAAGTAATGATTTCTCCTTTGTATTCAATTACTTTTTCGCCTTCACGGATGGGTCGAATGGCGTATACGCCAGTTCCGTGGATGCCTGACGGACGAGCTTGCAGACGACGTCCTTTTCCTGAAGGAACCGCGTCGCAACCCGCTGAATGCTTTTCTTTCCGGGATTTTCCGTCGTCGCCCTGCGTCATGGAAAGATACAATCCAAAATTTCTCTGGTTACAAAAACTTGTCAAGGACGCCCAAAAGGCGACCTTCTCAATCTTTGAGATAAAATTGCAATTTCAGACCGGCAACTTCTACAATATCTCCGTCCTGAAGATCGCAGCGGCGTTCCACAATTTTGCTGTTCACTTTCAATTCCTTGCCGCCGGATGGCGTAATAAAATATCCTTCTTTGCGGCGGTTGACCAGGGCGACCAGCTTGGGGGCAAAAAAACCCTTTAATTTGATCGCGGAGCCATCTTCCTTGCCGATGGCGGAAACTCTCTCTTTGAGCTCATACTCTTTTTGATCCGTCGAACCTTCCAGAACAATAAATCCTCCCAGAGCATCCGGAATGGTTTTATCCGCGGCGGCAATGATTTTCTTCTGATCGTCCGGGGCGATGACCATGGTTTCGTCCATGGAACGGCCGCGCACCGTGAAATTTTTTGCATCCGCCGTTCTGTTTTTTTCGGAAGTGACTTCGAGCGTATGCACACCGATGACCACCACGTCGCTATTGAAAAGCTCGGCTTTGGATATTTTCTGGCTGTTTAAATAAGTGCCATTCAAACTGCCCAGATCTTCCAGAATCAGCGAATTGCCTTCTTGCTTGATAACTGCGTGGTGACCGGATACGGCCTGGTTGTCAATGACGATGTCGTTATCCGGTTTGCGGCCGATCGTTGTTGCATCCTTGCTCAACGCAAATTCCTTCACAGCAGCTTCCTTGTATTTCAGTAAGACCTTTGCCATATATCACCTCCGGAATAATTCCATAAATTTCAATAAAGTCGAATACCATTTGCGATTACTTTGAATACGGCCGACAATGACGGTAATATTATCTTTTCCGCCGTTGTTATTGGCCGTGTAAACTAATTCATCACACGCGGCTGCAGGTTCCTTCATGCTGCAAATAATGTCCAGCACATCCTCGTCCGTTACCATATTACTAAGTCCGTCGCTGCACAAGAATAAAATATCATTGCCAAAGACAGTCAGTTCGTCCAGGTCAGCCTGCATATCTTCTCGGATTCCCAGCGCTTTTGTGAGAATATTTTTCATTTCCGAGTGAGCTGCTTGTTCTTTGGTAATGAATTCACGCTTCACCTGTTCATTGACAATGGAATGATCATCGGTCAACTGATCAATATTGCCCGCACGGATTAAATAAACCCTGCTGTCGCCAATATGGGCTATGCTCAATTGGTTTCCGGTCAGAAGAACCGCCGCTATCGTGGTGCCCATTCCTTTCAAATGCAAAGAACCCTGGGCTGCCTCAAAAACAGCCTGATTTGCCAGGCGAATGGCTTGGTTCAGCCGATTCGTAGGTTCTGAATAGCGACGATCATAATCCCGAATTTTTTTCTGAGTTCCTTGAAAATAATCTTTGATGACGTTGACCGCCAGGCTGCTGGCCGTTTCACCTGAGGCATGACCGCCCATGCCGTCGGCCACCACCAAAAGCCCGAGCTTTTCGTCCAGAAAGAAGCTGTCTTCATTATTGGAGCGAACCATGCCCACGTCGGTTTTACCGCTTGCTGTTAAATTCATCAAGCCTCCTAGCGCAGACATGCAACCAAATCATCCGCCAGTGATTTACCCGTTTGATAACGGGCCTCAACATCTTTGACCAACAGTTTTTCAATAATCGGAAGCATCTTATCCGGAATGTCAGGTGAAAACTCTTTTATCGAAGGAGGTGGTGAGGAGGTGATGTTATACATCAGTGTGGCGATACTGTCTCCGTTAAAAGGTTTTTCGCCCGAAAGAAGTTCGTACAGGACAACTCCCAGGGAAAACAAATCCGAACGTCCATCCACCTTTTTACCGGCGATCTGCTCGGGCGACATGTAGCTTGGTGTTCCCATGACCACACCGGTCTGAGTTTTGGAGGTTGCCATAACGCGGGCAATGCCAAAGTCCGCCACTTTCACTTCCCGATTGCCCAGCATCATAATATTGGCCGGTTTGATGTCGCGGTGCACGATGCCGTTGGAATGAGCATAGTCCAATGCTGAAGCGACGCAGGAAACCACACGAATCACTTCTTCTGTCGGCAGGAGATTTTCTTTTTTGGTATATTGGGCCAGGTCCGAACCATCCAGAAGTTCCATGGCCATGTAGGCAATGTCATAATCTTCGCCGACATCGTAAATAGTGACAATGTTCGGATGGGAAAGTTTGCCGGCTGCTTCCGCCTCGCGGAAAAACCTTTTTTTCACCTCATCGATTTGCTCGGGATCAATTTCTTCGTAACGTAATGTTTTGATCGCCACTTCCCGATTGATGCGCGGGTCTTTGCCCAGATACACGGTACCCATGGCGCCGCGTCCCAATTCTTTCACGACCTCATAGCGTCCCAATGTTGGCTTGACTTCTGAGTGCTCCATGATGACCGTCGCTTCTTTTTTGGAGCCGGACAGTCCGAAGATCATGGTTTCTCCGGCCGCCGTCAGCTTTTTGATACGTTCCTGAATGTCTTTGAAATCTCCGGCCGTTGCAATATGCTGATAAACCGCGACCGCTTTGTTGAACATTCGTTTTCTTTCAAAATCGAGACCGAGATTGTAAAGCAATTCCTTCACGGATTCGTCTTTGGCGGGGCATTTCCGGAATTTGTCAAAAGCCATGTCCAGAAGACCCTGACCCTGAAAGGAAAGTCCGAGCATTTTGTTGGTTTCCACACTGTCGGCTTCCATCAGATCCTTGGTCTTTTCCGTCAGCAGAAACCGTTTGGAAACGATCACCAGATAGCCGACAATGAGAATGAGCGCCGGATAAAGGGATTTGATCCAGTAACCGTAAGCCGCAAAAAGATAAATGGTCGTTATCATCCAGCCGACCAGAAGGATCGTGGAGACAATCGCGCTGACTCCGGCTTTGAGTTGCGGAATGACCAGGGCGATATACAGCCCAAAGACGAGAATCATGATGAACTCGATCATTGCCGCCCATTCGGGACGCACAATATGATCGTCGTTGATAATATTTTCAATGACATTCGCAATAATCGTTCCGGGCGGCACATTCACCGCTGTCGGTGTGACCTGCATGGCGCCCAATCCTGCGGCGCTTTGCGCGATGATCACGATCTTGTCTTTGAATACTTCCGGAGAAACCTTTTTGTTGGCGACGTCAAAAAACGAATAATAGGGAATGCCGGAGTTGTAACTGATCAGCATTCTGTTGCTGTCATAGACCGGAATTTTCTTGCGGCCGAATTTGATTTCAGGTCCCAATTTCAGGGATTGCAAATCATAATTGAGGTATTTCAAGGTAAGCTGCAGGGCAAAGGAAGGGAAAAGCTTTTCTTCAAAATTGATCAACAGCGGTTCGCTGCGCACGGTACCGTCCCGGTCGGCGATGATGTTGATGTGTCCCAGGCCCATGGCGTTCGCGGCAAATTCGGGAATAGGCGGAACAATTTCCCTTGCGGTGATGCTTTCATCCCCACCTTCCGCGGGAATGGAATTTTTTTTCAGATATTCCGGAAGATTGGCGGCGGTTCTGCCCGTGGGATTGCCGGGAACAAAAAACAACGGCAAAACAACATTTTTACCGGCAGCTATGGAACCGGCCAGAATGGCATCATTGTCCAGCCTTTTTTCAGATTCTTTCAAAGAAGCCAGAATCCCTTCCATGCCCGGCTTCCAGGGAGTCGGAACAGGGACGGCCATGACTGGTTGCTTTGTCGCAGAAGGGTTTTCTGAAACGGAAGAATGTAAGGGAGTGCCGGATGGGGCAGCTGCGATGATTCCCCGATTTGTGTCGACCGGTTCACCTTCAATGGACCTGATCAGATTTCGAACTTCGACAAGTCCCTGATTCACATCCTTTTCCGAGTAAATGATGTCCAAACCGATGACTTTCACCTGATAGGACTGCAACAGATCCACCATGGCGGCGATGCGGGCGCGGGGCCATGGCCAACGTCCCAAATTGGTGATGCTTTGTTCATCAATAGCGATCACCGCGACGGGGGCGGTCGATTTTTGCACCCGTAAATTGGCGTTCAAATCGTAAATACCGCTTTCAAGGGTTTCCAGAGGCCCCCACGACAGGAGAAAGGAGAACAACGCAAGCAGCATCAAAACGATACCCAAAACAAAGTCCGTGATCGTTGATTTATTGATTTTCTTCATGCCGACTCCTTTTCAGGGGAACAGAATTCATTGGTTCATCTCATTGTACAATGGTTTGGAACTTTTATCACAAGTAATGGACATTGAGCAAGCGGTCTGTGAAGATTTTTTGAGGAGGAATCTCAAAACAAGTGAAACCCCTCTATGAAATAAGCCGCCACCATCGCCGAAACGCTCAATGCGTGAACTTTAATCATGGCCAGATTGGCAGGCGCCATTGCCGCAGGGTCATGCAGGTGGCGCGTCATGACGCTGAAGGACTTCATGGCCAAAGGAAGACTGAGAAGAGCGGCCATCACCCAGGGGGAAAGAATCTGTGTCCAGACACCGATGATCAAAACAGCGTAAGCCGCAGCGAGTCCCGTTCCAAAAAACATTACGCCTGCCATTTTTCCGTAACGGGCAACCAGATTCCATTTTCCTCCCGAGCGATCCGCTTCATAGTCAGGAATTTCATTCATCATGATCATGGACCACATCATCAGACCCGGCACCAGAGAGGCGATCAGGGGTTCCAAAGCAAAATTTCGGGCCTGAACAAAATATGAGCCCATGACAATGACTGGGCCGAAATTGACCAGAAGTCCCAGTTCACCAAGGCCCCGGTAACCGAAGCGGACAGGGGGCGCTGTGTAAAAGATGGAGCAGGCCATGCCGAAAAGACCGAAAAAAAGAACAGGCCAGCCGCAGGCATAGGTCAGATAAGCGCCGACCAGCGCCGTCATCAAAAAGCAGAAACCGGCGGCTTTCAGCATTTGCGAATCGTGAAGCAGGCCCTCTGTCAGAACGCCGCTTCCTCCGGTAAAGAAGTTCTGATCGGAGTTTCCCTGCAAATCAACACTGCTGCGATAGTCCATTACATCATCGATCATATTGATTCCCAGATGATTGATGGTCACACCGGCGATGACCAGAACAAAGTGTAGCACAGAGATCGTCATTCCCTCCGCTAAAGCCATCGCGCTTCCGAGGAGCGCAGGCAGAATACTTGGCAGAACATAGTGAAGACGAAACGCGCGAAACCAGATTTTCCATGCGGGCGGCGGATTTTTTTCACTCTTGGATCTGCTGATTCCGGAATGATGTTTTCGAAGTTTCATGAATACATTTTCCTTTATGGCCCGATCTGTCTTTCAGCAGGGACAGGTCAATGGAAATCATCCTTTATGATTTTTAAGCACTTCCAATATTTGATCATGGTATCGCCACGCCAGAATGGAAACCACAATGGCTGCGCCGGCGACGATGGCCAGGAGGGCGTACTGTTCTTCACGGGCGATGTTGCCGCTGATGGAAAGCATCATGGTGCCGAAAAATCGGCCGACCGTGGAAATAATAATGAAAGTAAGCACCGGAATACGGCTGACGCCCATAATGTAGCATAAATAGTCCTTGGGAAAACCAGGAATCAGAAACAGTAGAAAAGAAACCAGCAAGCCTTTATGTTCCATAAAATGGTCGAATTTTTCAAAAACCTCTTTTTTTACGGCCTTTTCAAGAAGCGGCTCACCGAAAAAGCGGGCGAGGATGAAGGCCAGCCATGAACCGATGGTCAGGCCAATGGTGGAATAAAGCGTTCCCCACAAAGGACCGTACAAATAGCCGCCGATAAAACCGCTGATTTCGCCCGGAATGACTGCAACGACCACCTGAAAAATCTGCAGGGCGATGAAAACCAGTTCATCATAGGGAGAGGTCTTGATGAAGTGGATGATTTGATCCTTGTTTTTAAAAAAATGAATAAGATCAAAGTGCAGGAAAAGAAAAACACATATTCCCATCAAAAGAACGAGTAAAGCGATCCTGAAAGATAATTTTTTGTTCATGAAGGGAGCTCATTCCGGTTCACGGCAGAATTGGTTCGCAATTTTCTATATGAATATTTTTTTTTCGTCAAATTGTTTTCGAGCGTTTCCGAACTTCGGGTTTGACGTCTTTCGGCATCCTCCGGCCGCTAGGTTGCCCAACGTCATTTTTTCAAATCAGTTGACTAAATGTCAGGGATATGCAAGAAAAACGCATTCTTGAAATAGATCATGTGCAAACGAAAGGTATGAAAAGCATCCATAAAGGGGGATAGGTTACTATGTCGAAAATACCGCAGAAACTGGAAAGAAAAAAAGCAGAAATTTATCAAGATGCGCCCATCGCCGGGTTTGGTGAAAGGAAGGCAGACTTCACCACCATGGGCCGCAAGATCAAAAATCCTCATAAGAAATTCCGCGAGGTGGTTTGTGTGGGAGCCTGCCGAACTCCCTACGGACGGTCCGGCGGCGCGTTGAAGGATTTTTCGGCAATGGATCTGGGCGCTCTGGCGATTTCGGAAGTTCTGCGACGGACAGAAGGCAAGGTAAAACCGGCAGATGTGGACTACATTTTTATGGGACAGGTTGTTCCTGCCGGATGCGGTCAGATTCCGGGGCGTCAGGCCTCCATTTTGGCAGGTGTTCCCGAGCATGTTCCTTCCATTACCGTCAATAAAGTCTGCTCATCTGGCATCAAGACGATGGATCTGGCGTTTCAGATGATCTTGCTGGGGCGAGCCGAGATATGCATTGCCGGAGGTCAGGAAAGCATGAGCAACTGTCCCTTTGTCCTTCCGGATATGCGCTGGGGGGCAAAAATGGGGTTGCCCAATGGACGGGTGGTGGATGCGATGGTTTACGATGGATTGTGGGACGCCTTTTATAACCGCCATATGGCCATTCACGGTTCCGAAGTGGCGGACGAATTCGGTTTTACAAGGCAGGAGCAGGACGAGTGGGCCTTCAATTCGCAGATGAACGCCGTTCGCGCGATGAATGAAGGCAAACTGGACGACGAAATTTTTCCCGTGGAAATTAAACAGGGCAAAAAAATCAGCATCATGGAGAAGGACGAAGGCCCGAGACCCGAAACCACTCTGGAGAGCCTGGCCAAGCTTCCGCCGGTTTTCAACCATACCAGCACCGTTACCGGCCTTCCGGGCAGTGTTACGGCTGGAAACGCTCCTGGCGTCAATGACGGAGGCGATGTCTGCTTGCTGATGAGCCGGGAAAAGGCTGACCAGTTGGGCATGGAACCTCTTTTCACCATTGTGGATTATGCAGAGGTTTCACAGCCGACAAAAGACATTGCCACCGTGCCGGGATTGGCCATCAAAAAAGTGCTGGAACAAAACGATTTAACGCTTGATCAGATGGAAATTATTGAAATCAATGAAGCATTTGCCGCGGTTGCCCTGGTGAGCTGCCGGTCGATTTTGGGGATGACCAAAGAAGACATGTTTAAAAAGGTGAATGTCAACGGAGGAGCGGTGGCTTACGGGCATCCCATCGGCGCGACCGGCGCCCGCATTGCCATGACCCTTGGGTATGAATTGAAACGTCGGGGCGGAGGTTATGGCGTTTGCGGGATCTGTTCCGGGCATGCCCAGGGAGATGCCATGCTCATTAAAGTCTGATCAGACGGGCTTGATGATCGCCCATGGACGTTTCGGGGGAGCTCGGCAGAAAAGGGCAAACCCCAAAGCTCCTTTTCGGGAGAGAGTCGCAGGAAAACCTCGTCATTTCTTTTCTTGACCGCGGGTGCGCTTTTCTCTATAGAGTACCGGATGGCATTGACCGTCAAAATGAACCAGGGAGAGAAACCATGTTCTTGCATCTCAATCCGTTAAAACATTTCCGCGGCAGAAAAGGGCCTCTTTTATTAATCATCGTTGACGGAGTGGGCATCGGCAAAGCCGACGAAACCAATGCTGTTTATCAGGCCAGAACTCCTCATCTGGACAAACTGCTTGCGTCTGAACTCTGCACAAAGCTTAAAGCTCACGGCACTGCGGTCGGACTGCCATCCGATGACGACATGGGAAACAGTGAGGTGGGACATAATGCCATCGGCGCAGGCCGGGTTTTTGATCAGGGTGCCCGTCTGGTCAACAAGGCGCTCAAAACGGGAAGCATCTTCGAATCCGGTGTGTGGCATCACATTCGACAACGCGCCCAAGATGGCGGAACCATTCATTTTGTCGGTCTTTTGTCCGACGGCAATGTCCATTCTCATCTTGATCACCTGTTTATTCTGATCGACCAATGCGCGAAGTTGAATTTAAAAAAAGTCAGAGTCCATGCCTTGCTGGATGGAAGAGACGTAGGAGAAAAGACGGCGCTGGATTATATTTTGCCCACGGAAGAAAAACTGAAAAAAATTTCGGAAGAAAAGGGCTTTGATTACGCCATTGCCTCGGGAGGCGGGCGGATGAAGGTTACGATGGATCGGTACAACTCGGACTGGAACATTGTGAAAAGAGGTTGGGATGCCCATGTTCTGGGAGAGGGTAGAAAATTTGCATCCGCTTCAGAGGCGGTGAAAACCTTTTATGAGGAAGACCCCAAAGCCACGGATCAGTATTTGCCCGCTTTTGTCGTTGCGGATCGTTCGGGAATGCCCGTCGGAAGAATATCCGATGGCGATGCCGTGATTTTTTTCAACTTCCGTGGAGATCGCGCCATTGAAATTTCCAGGGCCTTTTCTGAAAAGGATTTCCGGGAATTTGAGCGCGGGCCGCTTCCGGATATTTTTTACGCCGGTATGATGGAATATGACGGGGATGCCCATATTCCGCCTTCTTTTTTGGTGCAGCCGCCTGCCATTGATCGTGTGATCAGCGAGTATCTTTGCGCGGAAAAAATAAAAACCTTTGCCGTATCGGAAACACAGAAGTTTGGCCATGTGACGTACTTCTGGAACGGCAACCGTTCCGGTTATATTGATGAAACCCTTGAAAAGTATATCGAAATTCCTTCCGACAGAATCGAGTTTGACCGGGCGCCGAAGATGAAGGCAAAAGAAATCACTCAGGCGGTTATTGAACTGCTTAAACAGGGAAAATATAAATTCGGCAGGCTCAATTTTCCCAACGGCGATATGGTGGGACATACAGGTAACATGGAGGCGGCGATTATCGCAGTGGAAACAGCCGATCAGTGCATTGGAGAGCTGCTTCAGGCTGTTAGAGATACGGAAGGTATTGCCGTTATTACCGCGGATCACGGAAATGCCGATGAGATGTTTACCATGGATAAAAATGGAAAAAAATCAGTAAAAACAGCGCATTCCCTGAATCCGGTTCCCTTTGTCATTTATGATCCCTTTTATCGGGGCGAATACCGGATGGCGGAACTCCGGGAAAAGGGCCTTTCCAATATCGCGGCAACGCTTTTGAATCTTCTGGGTTACGAAAAACCGGAAGACTATGATCCGTCGCTTATCGAAATGATTGTTCCTTCAGCGGTCTGAATCCGGAGAAAGGAACACCGGAGTTTATTTATCAATCATATTGATCAAGGAGGTTGGACATGAAATTGCAGCGTTGGTCGAAAATAGCGGTTTTGGCTGTATTTTTTCTTTTTTGTGCGGGTATCGGCTTTGCGCAGGAACCAGAAGGCGGGAATGCGGGCGCAAAAGACTCGACAGGCATTAAGGAATCAAAAGTCGTCAGCCCGGTCGGGGATAAGGGAATCATAAACTATGAAGATGGTTACATCGAATCCGTCGGCACGGGTGCGCCGCCGGAAAAGTATCTGGGAAAGCCGCAGGCGCGTCCGATGGCGTTGAGAGCCGCCCAGGTGGATGCCTATAGAAATCTCCTGGAAACCGTGCAGGGGGTCCAGATCGATTCCGAAACCACCGTCAAGGATTTCACTGTGGAGAGCGATATCATCAACACAAAAATTTCCGGCATGGTGAAGGGGGCAAAAATTTTTAAAAAGGAATATCTGTCGGATGGTACGGTGGAAGTCACTGTTCGGATGCCTTTGTCTGGTGTCGTCCAGATCATTTTGCCCAAGGCCATTGCCGACGATAAAAAGGAGGATGCAAAAGAACACAAACCTGTTCCTTTTGCGAAAAAGCGTGCGCCAAAAGGCGAGATCTTTACCGGACTGGTCATTGATGGCCGGGGGCTTCAGGCCCGTCCTGCCATGTCTCCCAAAGTGTTTGACGAAAACGGATCAGAAATCTATGGAACTCTCATCGTACAAAGGGACTATGCCGTCAAAATGGGCATCTGTGGTTATGCTCGCGATCTGACGTCCGCCCAGAGCAATGATCGGGTAACGAGCCATCCTCTCACCGTCAAAGCGATCCGCGCGCAAGGTTTGGGAATGTCGGAATTTGTCATCAGCAATACGGATGCCGGAAAAATTCGTTCCTCAAAAGACAACCTGGCCTTTTTGCAGCAATGCCGGGTCATTGTCGTGTTGGACTGAGAAACCGTTCCAGATAACCGGCATTGGCGCAGACCCTTCATGACCTTATCAAACCTGATCAGAAAAATGCAGAGCGAGCAAAAGCTTGGCGAAGAACAGGCCGGGCTTCTGCTTGATTTGCAGAAAAAAAGAATCTTTCCTATCCACAGGGAACTGCGTTTTTTCCTGTATGCCGGAATTTTACTGGTTGTTGCCGGGACGGGTTTAACCATCAAACAATATTTTGACGACTTAGGCGATGTTGCCATCATCTCGGCATTGACCCTGTGCTTTGTGTCTGCCTTTGCCTATTGCTTTATTAAAGGGCATCCATATGATAGCGAAGAAGTGCCCTCTCCCCATCTTTTCTTTGATTATCTCTTGTTTTTTGGATGCACGTTTTTCGCGATGGACATTGCCTATATGGAAATGAGGTTTTCCGTTTTAGGCGATGCCTGGAAAAGCTATCTGCTCCTATCCGCGGTTTTCTTTTTCTTTTTGTCCTACCGGTTTGACAACCGTCTGGTTTTGTCCATGGCTCTTTCCACACTGGCGGCCTGGTTCGGCTTTACGTTATCGGAATTCCAATGGTTTTTGTTTTCCGAACATTGCCGCCTGTATGCCATGGCTTATGGCACTCTGGTCTTTTTCGGCGGTTTTATCTTCTATCGCCTAGAGATCAAAAAACATTTCTTTGAAATTTATCTGAACTTTGCCGTGCATTTTCTTTGCATTGCGCTGATCACGGGTGTCGGCAAATACTTAATATTTTCTATCTATTTTCCTGCTTTGCTTGCGGCGTGCGCCGCACTGGCCTTTTATGCCACCCGCGTCAGCAAATTCAGCTATCTGCTTTATGCCATTATTTACGGCTATATCGGCGTCAGCATCGTTGTTGTTGATTTTCTCCATCGTTCTACTCTTTTCACCTTAATTTATTTTATTCTCTCCTCGCTGCTGGTCATTCGTGGAATCTACAAAATGTCGCGCAAATTTCGGGAGGAGCAATGAATTTCAGTCTCTATCCGCCACAGGAAGAAGAAAAAATTTATATTGCTGGGCGTGCAAAAACCTGGCATCGCTCCGGATTGATCACGGAGGATCAACTGCGGGCGATTGCAGAGGCAACCCGCACGGAGCTGCGGCAGACCAACCCATTTTTTCGTGTCCTTTTTTATCTCTTCACCTGCCTTTGCGCCGGCGCCCTGGTCGCGCTCTTTTTTTGGCTGATCGACGGGCCGGGCCATAAAGTGATGGCCATGATGTTGATGGGTTTTGGAGTTATTTACTATGCAGCGGCTGAGTATATTACCGTTAAGAACCGTTTATACAGACACGGTATTGAAGAAGGTCTGGCTTTGATGGCCATGTTCCTTTTCTGCGCGGGATGTAATCTCTTTTTGGATATGCGGCATCAGCAAAGCGATATTCTGCTGTCCATTTTGTTTTCTGTGGCCGCGTTGGGCATTTATTTGCGTTTTGGCCATTTATACGCGGCGTCAATCAGCGTGATCGCCTTGTGCGTCATTCCTTTTCAATGTTCCTTATCGCCTGTTGCTGAACGATTGCTATTGCTGGTGATTTTGTGTTGCCTCTTTGCCCTTGCCCTGATTGAAGACAAACCGGATCGGGAGGATTTCCGGAAAGACCAGTTGGCAAAGATAAAGGCGGGGCTGTTGGTTGCCATTTACCTGACAGTCAATCTGGAAATACTGGGCATGATCGGCAGTTTTTCCGGAGAAACCCGAAACGCTCATCTGTATCCGCAATTGTTTCCACCGCTTTTTTACTGGTTATCTTACGTTTTCACCTTTCTGATTCCGGCCGCCGCGATTTATTGGGGCATCAAAAGCCGCAAGCGCCTTTTGCTGAACGCCGGGCTGGTCATGGCCTGCGTCACGCTGGCTACCAACAAAAGCTACCTGGGGATGACACGCTATGCCTGGGACCCAATAATTTTGGGCGTTGTCCTCATTGGTCTCTCGCTGTTGATCACGCGTTGGCTTAATGCCGGGCCTGATCAAAAACGATTTGGATTTACCGCCCGGGAAATTCTGAAGCCGGAAGATAACGGCCTCAACCCGGCGGATATAGCCGCAGCTTTAACACCCGGCGTGGTGGATGCGATGAAGCCGCAAACGGCACAGGATTCATTTTTTCAGGACGGAAGTTCTGGTGGTGGCGGAACATCTCGGAATTATTGATGTATTTGTGGATGGTGAATGGTGAGTAGTGGATGGTGGATGGTGAATGGTGGATAGTGGATAGTGAATAGTGGATGGTGAATAGTGAATATGAAATGGAAAGTATGGTGATTTTATGAAAATGTTTACGGCAAAAGAAAGAAAAAATCTGGAATATGTATTATCCAAGGCGCCTTCGGAAGATGACGCAATGTTTATTGAAGAAGTGCACGGTCTTTTGTTCGGATTGGCCATCACGCCGGACGAAATTCCCCCCGAAGAATGGATTTCGCTGTTATTCAGTCAGCAGCCGGCGCAATATGACCACGAAGAAGACACGGCGGTTTGTCTTGGCTATGTCATGGAAATCTTCAGGCGCATGAAACAGGACTGGAAAATCAATAAGCTGAAATTTCCATTCAATTACAAAAAAATATCCGATGATGATTTTCCGGCCATCCATAGCTGGGTCTGTGGTTTTTTTGTGGCCATTTGCCTGCGTCCTGCCGTCTGGGGATTAGACAAGGAATATTCTGAAAAGGATATTGAAAACCTGACTGAGGAGGCCCTGGAATTGATGGATGCCGTCAATTCTATCATTGCGATAGCCATGCCGGAGGCTATGGATGAAGTTCTTCAGGGGGTGAACGATGAATCCATGGACGGAGAGTCGCTTCTGGCGTCATTTTTTGGAAATCTTCCCGAAAGCGTGGAGGTTATGAAGAACCATGCCGCAGGGATCAGAAAGAATGATGAACAAATTCATTAGGATATGGATAATGGAAAACGCCGGGGGCGGATGCGGACCGTCTGATGGATGTCCTTCCCTGTGAAAGGAAGCGTCATGAGCTCATTCTGGTTATGTTTTGTGCCCCTGTTTGTCGCGGTTGATGCAATCGGATTGCTCCCCCTGTTTCTCTCTCTGACAGAGGGCATGGAGAAAAAGCGAATCCGAAAAATCATCCTCCAGTCCATGATCACGGCACTGGCGGTGGCATTAATTTTTATTGCAGTGGGAACAGGGATTTTCAGGCTTCTGAATATCAGCGTGGCCGACTTTATGATTGCCGGCGGCACGCTTCTGTTTGTGATTTCCGTTCGGGACATACTATTTGCCGACAAAAAGCTGCCGGACGTTGACCTGGACAGTGTGGGCGCTGTTCCCATCGGCGTGCCGCTAATTACAGGTCCTGCTGTTTTGACAACATCTCTTTTGCTGATTAATCAGCACAGTGTCGTGGTGACGTCCCTGGCAATTGCCGCGAATATTCTGATTGTGGGGGGCATGTTTCTTCTGGCGCCCCTGATTCACCGTTTGCTTGGAAAAACCGGCGCCAAAGCTCTGTCCAAAATCATCAGCCTGCTTCTGGCCGCTATCGGTGTAATGATTGTCCGGAAAGGCATTGCCATGTTTATTGCGGAAGGAATGCAGTGCTGATGATGGAAGCGACTTCCTTCGTGAATCATCCCTTGATGGAAGGAGCTATCGGATTTTGAATTTCGGAGAAATGGAGGAAAGGATATGACGGATGCTCAACCCAAACGGGAACTGCCGGAAGATTTGCAAAAATGTGTTGAATTTCATGGGCATATCTGTCCAGGCCTGATCTATGGTTACCGGGTGGCGAAAGAGGCCATGCGGTTGATGAACCTTAGTCGGTCTCGAGATGAGGAAGTGGTGGCTGTTTGCGAAAACGATTCCTGTGCGGTGGATGCTCTTCAGGTTTTGCTGGGTACGGTGGCGGGTAAAGGCAATCTGATTATTTCTGATTTCGGGAAAAACGCCTATACGGTGCTCAGCCGTACCAGAAAACGAGCCTATCGTTTTTCCCGGAGGACTGGCTATGCATATGCCGGTGGCGACAGAAAAGCATTTGAACAGCTGGAAGCAGCCGTCGCTGCGAATACGGCATCGGAAGAGGATCAAAAAAAGCTGAAGTCCCTGAAAATCAACGACCTGCTGCAACGTCCTTTTGATGAAATTTTCACAACTTGTGAAGCTCCGTTTGCAGAGCCTCCTTATGCCCCTTTGGCGCCGTCGGAACCCTGCGCTGTCTGCGGTGAGATGACCATGAAGACGAAGATGACCCTTATGGATTCGGGAGAAGGTGTTTGCGGACCCTGTTTGTGTAAAATTCAACAAAACATAAATCAATAAGGAGTTTAGAATGAAAGAGATTCCCTTCATGATGAAAGCGGAAGAAGCCATAAACGCGATCGCAAAGGGTGCTTTTCTGACTGTCCGGTCAGAAGGCGTGCAAAACACCATGACGATTGGCTGGGCGCTTCTGGGCGTGATTTGGAAGAAGTCCACGCTGATGGTGGCGGTGCGCAATTCCCGTTACACTTTTGGCATTATTGAAAAGGCTCCGGATTTTACGGTAAGCATTCCCGCAACGGACATGAGCCGGGAACTTGCCTTTTGTGGAACAAAATCAGGCAGGGATCTGGACAAATTTAAAATGTGCAATCTGGAAACGGCAAGCGCCCGACAGGTTGTCTCTCCGATCATCAACGTGCCGGGAATGCATTTTGAATGTAAAATAGTTTACAAATCCGCCATGAATCCGGATTTTCTGGATAAAAATACCGACCAGTCCCTGTATCCCCAGAAAGATTATCACACACTCTACTTTGGCGAGATTCTGGCCTGCTACGAATTGTGATGGAGAGTGCGCGTCCCGTCCGCAGAGAAATTGTCGCGCGGACATTTTTTCCCGCTGATAAAGATTGTCTGGAATTCGGACCAGCCGGACCGCTGATGAAAAAAGATGCGGGACGGAAGTCCCGCATCCTGTTCATTTTGTAATATTCAGGCTTTGTGAAAAAACGGACGATTATGAACTGTGACCCGCCACAAAATCCGGCTGTGCAAATGCCGGGTTGGGATACGTGTAGAATCCCTTGCGGGTTTTTTGTCCCAGTTCGCCTCGGTCAACATACAATTTCATGTACTCGGCATTTTTCAGAGCGCTTTTGTCGTTCTTGAGCTTTGCCCAATATTCGGTGATTTTCCAGACGGTATCCAGACCGACCATGTCCATCATGGCAAAAGGCCCCAGCGGGGATTTGGTGATGCCCATCCAGGCGCGGTCGACATCCTCCGGCGTGGCGATGCCTTTGGAGGCCAGGGTCTGGGCCTGCTGAAAGAATGCCATCAGAATGTAATTAAAGACATAGCCAAAGCTTTCCTTGTGCATCATGATGACATTAAGGCCGGTTTTTTCCGCAAAGGCCTTAACGGTTTCTATGGTTTGTTCGGATGTGCCGGCATGGGGCATGATATCCACGATGGTGGACACACGGACATCATGGAAATGCAGAGCAATGAGCTTGTCCGGCCTTCCGGTTGCCTCGGCGAACATGGAGGGGATCAATGTGGAGGTGTTGGTGGTAAAAATCGTGTCCGGCGAGCAGAGCTTATCAAATTGGGCAAAAACTTTGCCTTTTAATTCCGGATCTTCCGGGACGGACTCGCTGACGATCTGAACGCCTTGCGCCGCTTCTTCCGGACGAGTCGTAAAAGTGATTTTTTCCAGAATGGACTGTGCTTTTTCCGTGGCGATTCCCTGATGAGCAGCCACGGAGGGCGCCATCCTTTGTATGCCTTTTTTGGCTTGTGCCAGAATTTCTTCCTGAATGTCGTAAACCACCACCTCGCAATCATAAAGGGCAAATTGCGTGGCAATCTGGCGTCCCATGGTGCCGCCGCCGATAATCAAAACTTTTTTAATATCTTCAGCTTTCATACTTTCTCCTTCAAGAGATCTGGAATTTTGAAAAAACTAAACGATGCCGTGGCCGCCGTCAATATAAATTTCCGTTCCGGTCATAAAGGCCGGGCAGGTGGCCATGAACAGAGCCGCGGACTGCAGTTCGTCAAGTTGACCGAGGCGGTTCATGGGGATGCTTTTTTTCACGAGGGCCTGGCCCATTTCCGACGCGAAAAAATCCTTGTTGAACTCGGTGAGAAAGTAGCCGGGACAAAGGACATTGACCTGAATATTGTCTCGCATCCACTCGAGGGCCATCACGCGCGTCATGTGAATGACGGCTGCCTTGCTGGCGCAGTATCCGGACATGCGGGGCGAGGCGATTTTTCCCGCAAGCGACGCAATGTTGATGATGTGGCCGCTTTTATTTTTGGTCATTTCCGCGGCGACCGCGCGGCATACGAAAAAGATGCCGCGAAAATCGACATTCATCACGTCGTTCATGTCGTCATCCGTCATTTTGAGGATGGGTTTTTCACTGCCGGGGACGCCGGCGCTGTTGACGAGAATGTCGATTTTTCCGAATTTTTCCGCGATTTCGGCAATGACGGCATTCACCTTTGACGAATCGTTGACGTCCATGGATTTGCCGATGGCGGTGACGCCGTACTTTGCGGAAATGTCCGCCGCCGCCGCTTCACAGCCTGAAAGATTGCGGGCAACAAGAGCCACATCGGCGCCCGCTTCGGCGTAGGTTTCAGCGATTTTTAAACCAATGCCTTTGTATCCTCCTGTAATAACTGCTGATTTACCTTTCAGTGAAAACAGTTTTTCCAATAGTTCCATGCCCATTATTTTCTCCTTTTTTCAATTCTACCGTCATGGGGGGAGGCGGTTTGGGGTGCTTCGGCCTTCACCATGACGGCAGAAAGTTTTTTCCGGACGGATAGCATCCGAATGTGTTTAACTTTTGATTCCCGCCAGCGTCTTCACCAGCTTCTTGCGGTCTTTGATGTCATACTGCGAAGTAATGGCGATTTGCTCCATGATGGGTGATCCGCCGCCATGATAGTTGCCGTAATTCATCACACCGGCCATTGTGCCGATGGTATAGTCGCCCAGGGTCATCCAGAACTTGATCTGGTCTTCTACGGGAATCTTAGGATTCCGGTTGAGGTACTTTTCCAGGACGGCCTTCAGGTCGGGATGGGTGAGGTCGCCTTCATAGGGGAAGGTGGAGGGAATGCCGCCGGCGATCCGGCAGATCAGTTCCTGCTCATGAAAGACCGCTTCACCCGTCAGGCAGCGGCCTACGTTGCAGTAAATGGAATTGGGGATGTAGCTTCCCGGTCCGTAGGGACACATGCCCACGCCCGGAATGATGACTTCCGGCTTGCCCATGCTGGAGGCGGTATATCCGGCGGCGTAACCCAGTTCGGAAACTTTGATAATTTCCGCGAGCATTTCTTTGACATGGGGCGTCTTCTCAATGCCATTGTATTCCGCTGCCAGTGCGGCCAGACCTAGGAAGACGTCTCCAATTGCGGGTTTGCAGCCCGAATAGCTGTGGCGATGGAACAGGGCGAACAATAGCGCACACATGCCGCCGTGATCGTTTTCGCCGCAAAGGAAGACTCGTTCCCAGGGAACGAAGCAATCCTCGAAGATGATATAGGAGTCCGAGTAGCCGATGTTCATGCCGCGCATGAAATGTTTTCGCTTATACTGGCTGTGAATGGAAACGACCTGCTTCATTCCTTCGTAGTCGGAGGGAATGGCAAAGGCAACGGCATAGTCCTTTTCGTCGGGGCCCAAGGCGCGGGTGGGCACCACAAGGATTTCGTCGGAGATGGAAGCCTCGGAGATATGCAGCTTGCAGCCCCGGACAACGATGCCGTCGCTTTTCTTTTCCACAACATGGACATACATATCCGGGTCCGTCTGCTCAGCAGGGCGTTTCAGCCGCTCACCTTTCATGTCGGTCTGGGCGCAGCTTCCCACCAGGTCTTCCTTCTGGAAACGTTCCAGCCATTTAAGAAAATTCTTGTGATATTCCGTATTGCCTTTGTTGACCTTGTCCGCTTCAAAAGATGCAGCGTTGACGGCATTCAATGCGTCGGTGCCCATGCAGCGCTGAATACACATTCCCGCCTTGCGGCACAAAGCCCGGGTCATGTCCTGCTTCTTGTGAAGATCTTCCGTGCTCTGATGAACATGGCAGAAGCGATTGATGGTTTCTCCCGTTAAATGAGATTTGGCCGTGCAAAGGTCTTTCAAGGCCGGATCATTGACTGCGTCAAAGGTCAGGCCCATGACGTTTAACACCGGCTCCTGGATTTCGTCGACCCGGTCCATCAAGTGTCCGTCGTGATAAATGTTTCTCCGCATTTTCCTGAGACCTTCCATGTATTGTTCTCTTGTTCTCATCGTCTGACATCCTTTCTTCGTCGAGAGTTGTTCTTTTCCGGAAACTCCTGTCAGGAGATTTCGGCATCATTTTTTTCTGTTTCCCCGGCTTGCCGCAGTATGTCTCTGAGTGTTTGAGCATCGTTCAGATTCAGCCGAAGCGTCAGGCCAGCTTCTTCTTTTTTTACCCGGATCCCGTCCAGAACGATGTCCATAAAAGGATCCAGGAGGTTCATGATGTTTGATTCCTTTGCGGACTCTTCCTGCAGGTGTTTCTGGATAAAGAGGTGTTCAATAGTTCCCAGAAGCATGGAGCGGATCAGATAGGGATTGGTGTTGGCCTTAAAAGTTCCGTCTTCAATGCCTTCTCGGATGCAAGCCAGAAGAATATGCGCCGCTTTGCGGATGGTGGCGAAACCGTTGGTCTGACGAAACCGCTTGTTGGGAGTAAGCTGCAAAAGAACCAGAGCCGAATAATCGGGATTGTCTCCGTAGATTTGGATATAACCCTGGATGATCGCCCGGATTCGGGCTTCGGCGCCGCGGATGTAGGGGAGAACCTTTTCCAGTTCGTCAATTCTCTCCACCGTGACTTTCTCGGGGATGGCAAACAAAAGTTCTTCTTTGGTGCCGAAGTTTTCATAAACGGTTGCTTCGGAAACCCCCGCCTCTTTGCTGATTTCAGAAATGGTGGCGTCCTGAAAACCCTTCTGGGCGAAGATCCGCAGGGCGGCGTCCATGATTCTGTCTTTTCTGCCCTTATTTTTACCCTTCTCTTTCATGCTCGATTCCTTTTTTCTTTTATATTCCACTCAAACACTGGTTTTCTTATATAGAATCATAGTTAAACTGTCAAGTAAAATTTTAAATAATAGTGAAACTATGTATTAACTAATAAAAATATAGAAAGACTTTATAAAATAGGTTCATCTGATATCATTGAACATTTGTATTGCTTCTTTACCGGATTGAATTGAAAAGGAAATCATGATAATAAAAAGGTATAAAGTGTGTCGTTTTTAAGGTATTCTGGTCATTGACTGCTGTTGAGGGGATGTTTTGAGCGCATGTCCAAACCGTTATTTGTTGAATAAGAAAGGAGAGCCATTATGCGAAGAATAACAAGCGTTTGGAAGAATACCCGTTGGATGATTCCAGCTGTAGCTTTGCTGGTCATATCGGTTTCTCTATCTGTATCAGCTGCAGTGACATTCACCTTGAAAGACGGGAGAATAATAACCGTGCCCGTCAACCGCGATGAAATTATTACTATTTCCTTTGAGGAAGGTGCAACGGCGACAGGAGGAAAACTGGGCGCATCCGTTCTCCCTGTCACCGAAGGATTGGTCATGTGGGTTGATGCAAGCGATACATCCACATTGTTTAAAGATGCGCAAGAAAACGATCCGGTTACATCCGGAAATCAGAATGTGGGATTGTGGAAAGACAAAAGCGGTCATGATCATCATTTTTCACAAGCCAGAAATGACGCACGTCCGGTTTTTGTAAAAAAAGGTATCGGCGGCAAACCTTCCATCATGTTTGATACCAGTCAGTCCCTGCTTACAAAAGCCAATTTTCCAGCGCCTGTGACGATTATTTATATTGCTCGTCAAACGGGAGGCACAAACCAGCGTGTTTTAAGCGGAGTAGCGAACAACTGGCTGCTGGGCTATTGGGGTGGAGCAAAAAATCAGGCCTTTTACCAAGAATGGGTCAATCCTTCCCGAACCCCGCCAACCGATGATCTTCAACATGTTTTTTCCGCTGTGATAAAAGGTCCCGGCCATTATTCGGAGATTTGGGCGGATGGCGTTCTGGTGGCAAGCAGCCAGAGTGGATTTACAGGACCCAATGGTCTAGCCATTAATACCGGCTACGCATCGGGAGAGACTTCCAACTGTGAGGTTGCCGAGATTATTGTATGGCGCCGGGCGATATCGCCTTCGGAAAGGAAGAGTGTTGAGAAATATTTGCAGGATAAATGGCGCAACACATATTGATCCTTTCGCAGGTGCCGTTCTTCTTAAAAACCGCCATCCGGAAAATTACAGAAATGCCCAGTTTTAAAGGGCATTTCTTTTTACTTCATCTGGTTGATGCGTGCTTTCGGTAAGGGATCGTTTGAATTTTCACATGTTGGGTATACAGATTTGAAATCGATCGGGGTATGGAATGATATGCTTCTTATTCAACGCATTGCAGAAGGCTGGAGTCATGCAAAAGATGCCTGAAGTTTCTGTTTGATGTTTTGCGGATCAGGTCCAGAACAGGTTTGGATCTACTTTTTGAGCTCCGGCACGCAAGAGCGTCGGCATACTTCCGGCGCTCTTTGCCTTAAGAGGTGTTACGTATGGAAATTGTCGGAATCGTTCCGCTGATCCTTGGATTTGCCGGATTCACCATCGGCACTATTATTGTGTTGACCATGCCGGCACCGGCCATGCAGCGTTTTATCGCTGACACGTTGGTCTTCTTGACTGCCGTTATCGGCGTCGGGCTGGTGATCGTTGGGGTACTGAGAACAATAGCTGGGCTTTCCGGGGCGCTTCTGATACCCGTGTTGACCTCAATCGCACTCCGGCTCGTCTGGCCTAAGAGGTCCTGATGATCCATGCAACATGGATCCTTTCGCGTTTGGGACTGGCGACGACGAACTAGGCGCTATGGGGACGCCCTACAAGCTTCGGACCTCTGGGCTTTGGCTTTGGACGTGATAGAATGAGGACATTCGCATACTTAATGATACTGCTCCTTGCAGCCGGTGTGGCCGGCGCACAGATCGATGTGCCGAGCGATGCACCGATGGCTTCGATAGACACGTCTGATCCCACTGGAAGATCATCCAAACGGAAATCGAACATATTACAAGTGGTGCTCCGGGATCTCCCATTGGCAACAGATTGGAGAGAGTCGGTAGAATAGAGGGGAAAGCCATTCGCACGCTCTTTCCCGGATGGAAGTTTTACGCTCTGACATATTCGAACTACGTAAAAGAAGGTTTTGAGGATCGATATTTGAACCTGGCGGCCCATCTAGGGCACACCATTGCGGTAGTACCAAATTCACGGGACAAGAAAAATCTCTTACATTTTGGAAACTATGAGGAGTATGGAAATCTGCTGATCGAAACGAAGGCGGCCATCAGCAATACAGACGATGCAGAGCTGGTGTGGGATGCCTTCTGTGAAATTCACAGGAAAGCTTGGAAGGGAGACAAGGTGGAGAAGATTTCTGAGACTGAGTGGAAGATCGGCATCGCGAGCTTCGATCAGACGATTGCCATCGTGGATGGCATCAGCACCATCGTAAAAATAACAAAATTTATGCGGGTGAAGACCGATCCATCCAGCAAACGAATTGTTGCATGGAAAAGCATTTCGGAAACGTCCAACAAGCGCTTCGAGCAGACACAGTAAATGTCGCCGCTCAAGCGCGTTGTTGAACGTTCTAAACATATCTTTTCCGTCCATTACTGACACAAGGTGACTGCAACGCTTTGACGATGCCTTCCTCTGAAATGTTGTTTTTGAAAAGATGGGTCTGTATAACGTCTTTCAAGCAGTACTGTTCAGTTTTTTTAATGTGATATTTTCAGCGGAAGAGGATAGATTCTACTCTCTGAAATCAGAAAAAATGATATCATGCTGGTATTCAACCTTTAGATTGGCATTTATTGTTGAATACCAGCAAAAAGTGTGGGGTAACTTTTTACGAGTTCATCAAGTATTATGTCCCTGAAATTCTAAGATCTTGTTATTTTACGATTTTGGATTGGTGCGGCGCTCCTCCGGAGCACCGCACCGGGCTTGTTCAGTTGTTGTGTGACATCATGTAGTTCCCTACATTACCGTCAATCCATTTCCACTGGGTTCCTTCTCCAGTCTTATTGGCTGCCTTGAAATCAAGTTTTGCCGGATGCTTCTCGTCGATGACAATGGTGTTTGCTGACGGACGCAGAATTGGGAATAGATGGGGAAAATCGGAACCGGAGATGCTGACACGAATGCGATGTCCCTTCTTGAAGACATTGGCCGTCGGCCAGAGTTCAACCACATAAGGATAGACCGTGTTCTCGGCAATCGGACTCGGATTCTTCTCCGAGTAAGAATAGAAGGGATCAAAGGCCTGGTAGGCCGGATCCAGCTGTGTGGGATTGGCCGGATTATAGGGCCGGTAAGAGGCGGTAAGCCATCCGGACGTGATATTTCTTGCCCGGCCGTTGGCGAAGACGTCGTTGACTTCAATGACCCACTGGACATCCTTTCTGTCGGCCATGGCCAGAATTGCATTTTCGTTGATCCCGACATTGAACTTTTTCTTGATCTGGGCGAGAAACAGATCGATGGTGGCTTGAGTTGCGGGGCTGGTAAACTTAGTTTTCGCCCAGAAAGTAAGCTTCAACGGACCGGAAATCTCCATGTCCTCAACCAACGGTTCCGTCGTAAAGGTCAGAACGCCGGTTTCGTCATTGCGCTCGTCCTCCCAAGGGAGTTGAGGATCCAGATCGGTGTTCAGCATATACTTCGACATCTGCGTAATGATGGTTAGAGGCGAGAAACCGAACCAGCGCTGCGCGGACCGGGACCAGAAACCATTGAGCGCCGCCGGATTATGGTGAAGAACCGGGTTGGTCTTGGGGGTTTTGATACCCAAAAACACGTTGTTGTAGTCAGTCGTCGTGACGCTGGGGACCAGTTTGTAGTTATTGGCTAAGTTGGTGATGCCGAACCAGTCGCCGACAATCAGAGAAGGTTTGGCTTTGGACAAATAATAGGTACGTGCCGAAAGGCGCGAATCAGCCAGCGGCCAGGACTTTTCCGCCCGCCATTTTTCTTCTCCCAGAATATACGTCAGCACCGGGAACTGCTGCATAAAGGGATCCTGCTTGCCTTTAAGTTTCCAGTCCATCCAGCGGCGGAGGATATCCCAGCTGAAAAGGAAATTTTTTCCGGCTAGGCCAAGACCTGTAACACCCGGCATCGCAAAAGCCGCATCGAAGTGGTACCAGGGGCCGACAATCATTGTTTTGTCGCTTGCAGCATGGTTTTTCAGACCGTATTCCCAGTTCTGCAGAGCGCCCCTGGTGAAAATATCGAACCAGCCGGTTCCGGTAAAGACAGGAAGGTTTTTCGGAATAACGCCGAGCCCGATTCGATCATTCGGACCATTCAGTTTCCATCCGCCCGAGGGTTTGATCGGCCAGTTAATCATGGGGGATTTTGACTCATACCAGGCGTCTTTCTTCAAGCGGGCCGGATCCATGATCATATTGAGGGGCGTGTCGATCTGTTCGAAATGCTGGCACCAGATCACCATGGCATTCCAGAAATCCGTCATGTTAAAATCCGACGCCGCCACGCCGCCGAGCATTAAATCCGGCGGAAAGACGGACATCATATCCGTCAAAACCATCCAGATCGCCATGAATTCCAATTCGAAGCTGCCGCCATGCATGGCGATGTCTTTCCAGACATCGCTATAAGCGGAAATCGGGGAAATGGCCTTGAGATGCTTGGCGGTGCCGTTTGACTGTTCCACAAGACCGGAGGCAAGGTACTGGATAATCGCTTCGTAGGAACCGCCGACCATGCCGACCCTTCCATCCGACCAGGGCTGTGCGGGTATCCACTTGTCGATCATGTAGGTAACATCGTAGGCTTCGACGGGGCTGAGAGGATCCCAGACGCCTTCCGCTGAGCCGGTGCCCCTTAAATCCATCATGACAACATTGTAATCATAGGGCAAAAAAGAGAAAAGAACGCGCATCATGCCCATGATTTCCCGCCGATAGGCGGTTGCCAATAATATTGTCGGTCGTTTGATGCTGTTTGTGCCGGCAACCGGGGAATTGTGCCAAATGGCTGAAAACCATAGATTCGTGTCATAGCCGACAGGATTTTCAGCCTTGGTCATGGGAATGGTGGCATTTAGATCACTTTTAAGGTCGGCAATTCCCATCTTGTTCAGCGCTTCCTGGATCTTTGCCTTGGCGGCATCGTCTATGGGACCCGCCGATGCCGGACCGGCAGTAACCAGCACACCTAAAACCAGGAGAATAAATAAAAACGAACATAAAAAACGAAACCTCCGTGGATGAAAGCTGTTTTCTTCTTCCTGTCTGCCACAACTATGAACTTTCCAATAATTCATGATCCCTCCTTGATTTTTGAACTGTATCAATTTTTTTCTTTCATGATTCGGTGCGAAATGCCATGATATCAGCATGAACTATGCCAATTGTTAGGCAATGATGGCATGTGCATTGAAAGGATTAAAAATATTAAGGTATCAAAAGGAATATATTATTAAACACAATAAACGGACAATAAGCGTATCATGAGTCATTATGACCCACGAAAAACGTGCCTTTGCAAAATTGTATATATTATCAATAGATTAACCGAGCAAGGTGTTATGACTCATATTGAGTCATAATTACACAGTCAGGAATTGACAAGACCGAATTTCCGCATTTTCAGGAAAAGGGTTTTGCGGCTGATGCCGAGAGCCGATGCGGTCTTTCCACGATGCCACTGATATTCTGAGAGAACCTTCATAATGTGATTTTTTTCTAATATCTTCAGCTTCATCAAAGATTCTTCTTCTGTCTGAAGAGGATAAAATTCCGGAGCCGGTTGCGCCGGACCGGCCGTTGCAGTTTCTGGCGCAAGGCTTTTCCCGACCGGTTGCTCAACCTGCGGCAAGGTCTCCTTCTGATACACAGGACGGATGGACGGTCCGTCCGCAAAATCCAGCCTTTTCAACGTCAGATAGCGATGCAGGACATTTTGAAGCTCACGGATATTTCCCGGCCAATCGTAGTTCAACAGAGCTTCGATAATATTTGCCGGCAACGGAGGATGATTTTTATCGTAGAGCTGAAGGAAGTGATCGACGAGGAGCGGCAGATCCTCTTTCCTGTCTCTTAGTGGCGCAAGATTAATGGGAAGGATATGGATCCGGTAAAAAAAATCCTCTCGCATAATGCCCTGCTTGACCAGTTCCCGGAGGTTCCGGTTTGTGGCGGCGATGATCCGGACATCCGCCTGCTTTACCGTGCTGCTGCCGACGGGCGTGTATCCACCGCCGGCAATGGCCCGCAGCAGCTTGACCTGCATGGCCAGGCCGATCTCTCCCGCCTCGTCAAGAAACAGGGTACCACCATCGGCCTCATCAAGATAACCGGTTTTGTCCGTATTGGCGCCCGTGAACGCCCCTTTCTTGTAACCGAAAAACTCGCTTTCCATAAGCGTTTCCGGAATCGCCCCGCAATGCACGGTGACAAAGCGATTCCGGTTTCTTTCGCCCGTTTCGTGAATTGCCTTGGCCACCAGTTCTTTTCCCGTTCCCGATTCTCCATAAATGATGACATGGGCCTGGGTGGCCGCTGCCTGGAGAATGAATTCATAAACCTCCTGCATGACTTGGCTCTTGCCGATAATGTCACAGAACCGGTAGCGCTCCCGTATGGAAGAACGCAGGCGGATATTTTCCTGCTGAAGCTGCTGCTGGTTTTCCAGAAGGGCAATTTCAGCCTGCTTCCGGGCGGTGATATCCGTAAAGGATGCGATAAATTGACCGACCCCGGGAATGTGACCCATACGGACAAGAACATCGGACCAATCTCCGTTGCGGCGGACAATCCGGCATTCGTATTCAACGGGCTTGTCTTCCTTGCCGCGGGGAAAAAACTCCGTGAGCGCATTATTTTCTGCCTGGGCGATAAAGTCCGAAAATTTCATTTTGCCTTCTATCTCGTCTTTTCCATATCCCGACATCTGTGCAAACCGGTCATTGATCATGAAGATTATCTGGGTATCTTCCATAATCATCATGGGCGCGCCCGCATTCTCAAACACGCTCCGGTAACGCTCCTCGCTCTTTTCCAAAGCCTGTTCCGCCTTGATCCGCTCGGTAATTTCCCGGCCTTCGCCCAGAATATACAAAGGCTTGCCATTTTCGTTCCGGATAAAACTGAATGTATCTTCAATCCACAAGCTGCTGCCGTCTTTATGAAGACATTCCAGTACCAGCAAACGCTCTAAAGTATAGGATGGGGAGGCAGCCAATGCCTTGGGCATTTCCTCCGCATAAAAATCCATCGCGGCCTTCAAAGACGCCTCTGTCAAAAATTTGCTGAACGGAAGTTTGCTGAACTCCTCTTGTTCATATCCCAGCAACTTGGCTGCGGATGGACTGACATATTGCATTTTCAAGTTGAGATCCATCAGCCATACATAGTCTTTCATGTGGTCGGCCAGCAGACGATACCGGGCTTCGCTTTTTTTAAGCAATTCTTCCGCTTGCTTGCGTTTCGAGAGGTCGATGCCGATCCCGACCACGTAAGGTTTCCCATCATAGATCAAACGGCTGCCGGAGCATAGGTAAGGAATCGTTACGCCTGCTTTGGAAACGAGCGACATTTCAAATGAAACGTGACCGGCGTTGATGAATTCTTCCATCATGCTGAACAGATGGCCATGCTCTGACGCCGGAACCAAGTCAGACGGCCTCATCCGGGCAATTTCCTCATCAGAATAACCGGAAGCAACAGAAAAGGTTTTATTCCAGCGAAAAAAACATCTGTTGAGGTAATCGACCATGAAAAATGGCACAGTCAGACTGTCCAGTACCGAATGGTTGAAGTTATATTCTTTCAGGGCGGCTTCCTCCGCCCGCATACGTTCGGTGACATCGCGGACGTTCATGACAAAACCGGCCACATCCGGATTATCCAGGAGATTTCTTCCCAGTCCGCTTAAATGAATGATCTGTCCATTTTTATGCACGATTCGGAATGAATTGGTATTTAACGTGTTTTTGTCTGCGCGATGGGCAAGGCGGTAATCTTCCACAGCGCGATGAAGATCATCTGGATGAATAAGCGAAAAAGCGCTTTTGCCGATCAGTTCTTCAGGCTTATATCCGGTGAAACGCTCTACGGAAAGGCTGCAATACTTTATGCTTCCGTCCTGATCCACGATGATAATGACATCGGAAGAGTTTTCCGTTATCTCTTTAAAGTATCTTTCGCTCTTTTGCAGATTCTCGACCGCAAGGTCTCTCTGAAGCGCCACCTGTTTGCGCTCGGTAATGTCGCGGATAATTCCTCTGAACCCCGCCGGCTGGCCCGTGGCATCCTTGATGAGCGTTGCAGAGGCTTCAACGTATCGCTTCGTCTTGTCTTTCCGGATCATCTGCCAGTCAAATACCCTGGCCGGTTCCCCCGTAATGTAAACTTTATGAAATATCTGAAAAACATCTTTTACGGTTTCTTCATCAAGAAACTGCCAATAATTCATTCCCGGCAATTCCTCCGGAGAGCATCCGCTCAATTTGCATAATGGTGCATTAAACAAGGTAAAACGACCGTCGAGATCGACTTCGTAATAACAATCTTCAATATTTTCAAGAATAGCGCGATACTTCTCTTCGTTTTCCCGGTTCATTTTGCAGTCCGCCTATCGGTTTAAAGTGATATATAAAGAATAAACCATTTAATCGCAGTGCCTTATGGGATTTTGCCGCCATCTCCCGAGTAGCAGCGGCAATATGGTCATACTTTGCCAACCTCAGCAGGCTGATGGCTAGATTCCGGAGAATGGCCATCATTCTGAGGCCGTCTTTTGATCTGATCTGTGAACGCTGACATCATAAATGAACTTCAGATTGAGTTTGTGGTTTGGGGCTTGTGAATCTCTACTTTATGGCCTGCGCAGCCGCAGGCATTCTTTTCATAAAGCGAATTCTAATCTCTCCAGACTCTTTTGCCGTTTCTATTTCTGTTGCATCAAATGTTTGCCCCGGATGCAGGCAGATGCGGGTAGAATATGAAAGGCTGCCCAGTTTTCCGGGAAAATCCTTCAAAGGAAGCAGGAAGGTATAATAGAAATACAAATCCCTGTCCTTGCAGGCCGGACATTCCCGAGAGTTATATTTTTCATGGAAGGGAACATCTTTGAATGTATAAGAAACAGACATGCTGTTCATGGGCTCTTTCAAATCCCAGCAATAATTGGCTGATTCAGGCGGATATGTCCAAGTGGCTTTGACCTGGATATTTTTTACAACATTGCGTGTCTCATCAATACTGCCTGACATCGAGATGCTGTGCTGTCCAGCTCTGTATTGAATACTTGTATAAGGTGTATCTTTGGGATAAAAATTGTTGTTGTACTTGACCTTGCATGCAAGGGAAAAAGAATTTCCTTCCCATTTCACTTTTTCCGGCACACATTGAGCCGAGCTTACGTTTGCCATATCCAGAAGGACAGGTTCCGTTAACTTCACCTGGGGGTTGATGTACTTGGGCTTTCCATAACAGCGCAACATAGCCTCCGCCTCCTCGGAACCCACAGGTGAATCCTTCACCACTGCCTTCTTCTCTTCCTTCTTCGGCGAAATTATTATTTCCGTTTCAGCATATTGCAGATCAGGCTTTGTGCTGCCTGCAACAACCTGCAGTTTCAGTTTACACGGCAGATTGCCCGGACGTACTTTTATCTCTTCAGTCATCTTGCTGCCGCCGGCGGGGATGGTCAATAGTTTCTGGCTGTCGTTCCAGCTCGCCAGGCTGCATCCGGACGGTGTCAACTTTATTTCGGCATCTGTTAAATCAACATCACCCCTGTTGGCGATTTTCCCCTTTACAAGGATATATTCCGCGGGCTGTGTCGTTTCTATGGACGGACTGATTGCCGTGATGGATGCCCGCCAGAGAGTAGCCACGGCCTGGACCGCATTATTGACGGCCGGATAGGGGCTATCGAAATATTCATCCATGTTCTTGGATGTTTCCTCGGCCGAAGTAACGGCGAGAAGCTTTACCTGCTCTGCTTGGGAAGTCCACGGAGCGGCAAAGTATTTAACCGGCGGAGCATTCTTCCAGTTCTTGCTGTAGCCGGAAGGGATGTCCCCAGATGGGTTGATGGTCGTCTCCCAGGCAATGTGGCTCGACGTTTCCGACATGGTTTGTTCAACATAGCCGTTGTAATACCAGGGGTCGAACCAGTCCTCTTCCGATTTGGTCAGGTAACGATTGGATTCGGTGTAGAAGTTGTCACTGAAGGATTTGACGGGCGAAGAAACAAAGTACGAGAGCTTTGACAAACCCTTGATATCATTTTCCAGATTGATGACCCCTTTTTGTTTGGCATTCTGCTCGTCAAAAATTTTCTGAATGGTGATCCGGTCTGAGCCATTGACATGATAGGGACAGAACATATCCGCGAGAAAATGCGCACCCCATGCTGCGGCTTTCGGGAGCACCTCTTTTTTTCCGGTCATTCCGCCTTCCGCCAGGTATTTATAGTATTTTGCCACTGCTTCCGGCGCCTCACCTCTGTTCTCTGATTTCAGCCTGGGATTATAATAATGTTCGGAAAATCTGGAAGCACCCTTGCTGTCCGGGCCGTTGCCCTTCAATACGTTAAAGTCCACCCCGAGCCCGATGTATCCCTCTCCTGTCCATTGGTAGCGCGCCCATACAACCCCCTCATTGTTTAGAATCTGCTCCAGTGAGGGAAACATCTTCGGTTCAAAGGCAGGATCTGCGGAAAGTTTCTTATAGGCTTCCTGGCAGATGTACTGATGGGTTTTTGCTGGTGCCAGTGATCCCCACGGGTAGGCAGGCCCGGGCATGAAAACGTACAGCGCCGAACACAGGAAAATAAAAAGGGCGGTAATTCTTTCACGGTTTTTGGCAGAGTATTTTTTCATATCGGTCGCCCTGATAATAAGGTTTAATCAGTAAATACCTGATGCTCGAACAAGGCATTTTAGTTAAACTGTCAATTTTTCTTCGCATTTTTCTGATATTATTTCAAGGGCAAAAAAACATGTGCGACTTTAAATATCGATTGATATCATGGAAATAGGTTGCTCTGAAACTTCAGAGCCAAGAAAATAACGCATTGAAGTCTTGAAAATTAAGTTAAAACAGATAGAGCTGAGCGTAAAAGGTCAAAGGCAGAGATGACCCTCTATTTCTTTGCATGCATGATTTCCGCGATTATCGGCTTCACTTGGCTGTACATCAACGATCCAAAATCAATGATTCCCGATAATCAGGCTATATGCAGTTTTGTAGCCATATGTGTGATGCCTTCCTCTTCTAAGGAAATATCTTGATTATTCAATAGGTTAAGGATAATATTTTGTATGTCAAGAGAAATTACTTTATCAAGGTGGCAACACAACAGTGGCCGGGTTAATTTTCAGTCACGATGCCTGATTAAACACATCCTTTATAGATGCAAAAGGATCATCGAAAACATGGGAGGCCGGATCTTGATTGAAAGCATGGAAGGAACCGTCGCCAGGCTTTTTCTAAGATTTCTTTGAGTGAACCCCAGAAGGAGGTCCATAAAGATTTCATGCGCACTTTCCCCGTAATATTTTTCACCGGACCAATCTGAATCGCTGAAAACGGTGGGATTTTCAAGTAGCCATCCGGGGCCGGGAATGTGCCCAGGAACCTTGCCAGTCAAGACTATCCTCTTTGCTCGTTAAACAAATCTTCGCATTTGTCTAACGGATAAACAGGGAAGTCACTTCTTTGCTGCGTTTCGCTTCCGCCATAGATGATGCCGCCTTTGATGATATAACTGGAACCGACTGCTTTTTTAAAAAGAAGCAAGCCTTTGAAAAAATCGGGATTGACGGTTGCGCCGGATTTTATTTCAACCGCCAGAAGCTCTCTTCCTGTTTCCGCGACAAGGTCGACTTCATTGCCGTTGCTTTCCCTGTAAAAAAAGAGATTGCTGCGCAATCCCCGATTGAAGCGCTGCTTGAGTGCCTCGATGATCACGATGTTTTCAAAAAGATTGCCCCGCAATGGATCGCGGCTAACCTGTGCCTCATTTTCCAAGCCGAGTAGAAAAGCCGCAAGACCGACGTCATAGAAATACAATTTGGGAGATTTGATCAACCGCTTGGAAATATTGGCGTGCCAGGGTTGCAGAATGAAAATGATGTAGCTTGCCTCTAAAAGGGTCACCCAGATCCGCGCGGTTGAATGAGACACACCCACATCGTTGCCGAGGCTCTGAAGATTCAGCACCTGCCCCACACGGCCGGCGCAAAGCTTCAGGAATTTTTCAAAAAGGGATAGGTCTTTCAACATGGCAAGCTGGCGAAGGTCCCTTTCCACGTAAGTTTCCAGATAATCGCCCAAAGCTTGAGAGGGATTCAACTGCTGATCATGGATGCGTGGATAAAATCCCGAAATCATCAACCGATCAATATCAGGAGGGTGGGGCTGGTTCAGTTCGCTAAGGGACAAGGGCAGTAGTTTGAGCAGCGCAGTTCTCCCGGCCAGCGACTGGCTGATGGTATTCATCACTTCAAACTGCTGACTGCCAGTAAGAATGAATTGACCGGGGCGATTGTCCAGATCGACCATGGTCTGAATATAGGAAAGAAGAGCGGGAGCTCGCTGAATCTCATCCAGAATAACACCCCCGCTGTTTGAAGCCAGGAAGCCACGGGGATCTTCTTTGGCAAACATACGGATGTCCGGCGCTTCGAGGTTGACATACTTCAACCCGGAAAACATCTTCCGGCATAGTGTGGTCTTGCCGCTTTGGCGCGGCCCGGTAATTGTCACGACAGGGTACTTCTTTGCCAAATCAAGGAGTACGGGTTCAATATTTCTATTAATCATGTCAATAACCTATCACGATAATATGTATAATGCAAGTCATATAATCAATCTGCATACATTAACCGGATGAACCATGAAATCATTTGGATTTGCCTTGGTTTGTGTGTAAAAAGCGGGCTTGACAGGTCGGGACGAATTTCGTTATAAATTTCCGCAAGCTGCCTGCGCTTTCCGAAGAGACTTATCTGTAGGTGGTACTTCTTCGACCGGCGCAGGAATGAACAGTTTTTTGCAGGGAGTATGAAACAAGGAAAGAATCGCTGATGGCTTTGGTTATGAAGAAAAGGTCCAAAAAAGCCGGCTTGGGTCCAGGGTCGCTGATTCATATCGGGGAGACCTATGCTGAAAAATCCCGGATGACGCTTCTGCGCTATGATGAAACCTTTTTGGTGGAAAAAGAGCTTCGTGGCGCGGAGGAACTTCGCGAACAACAGAAAGAGCCAGGCATTTTGTGGCTGAATGTTGATGGTCTGCAAGACGTGAAATTACTTGAGGAAATTGGGAAGATTTTCGGGTTGCACGCGTTGATTCTGGAAGATATTCTGAATACGGATCAACGGCCCAAAGCGGAGGATTTTACCGATTATATTTACATTGTCCTGAAGAATTTCTCCAGACCGCCAGGTGAAACCTTGCGTGCGGATCAGGTCAGCATTATTCTCGGAAACCATTTTGTCCTTTCCTTTCGGGAAAAAGAAAGCAGCCTGTTTGATCCGATTTGTGAAAGGCTGCGCATACAGAAAGGGAGAATACGCAAGGCGGGTGCGGATTACCTGGCCCATCATCTTCTGGACGCCATCGTGGATCAATACTTTGGCGTGCTGGAAAACATTGAGGACCGGATCGAGGAACTGGAGGATGAACTGATTCGTCAGACAACACCGGCGAAGCTGCAGAATATTCATCAGTTAAGAAGAGAACTGATTATGCTGCGCAAATCCGTCTGGCCGCTTCGCGAAACCATCAGTTCTTTGCAGCGGTCCGATTCTCCTTTGATTCCTGGATCGGATCTGATTTATTTCAAAGATATTTCTGACCATATTCTGGCCATCATCGAGACCGTGGACACATTCCGGGATCTTCTGGCCGGTATGCTGGATATTTACCTGTCTTCCATGAGTATCCGGCTTAATGAAGTCATGAAAGTCTTAACCATCATCGCAACGATTTTCATGCCGCTGACTTTTCTGGCGGGTGTTTACGGAATGAACTTTAAATATATGCCGGAACTGGAGTGGCCGTGGGGCTATTTTGCCGTTCTGGCGGTGATGCTGGCAATTGCTCTGGGCATGATCCGATTTTTCCGCAGGAAGAGATGGATATGAATCTTTCCATCAACTGGTTTTACCAAATAGGTTGCATAAACGGTTAAAATATGCTCTTTCTACGCTCGTAATTTAATAATTTCAGGAGGCAGAGGTATGCAGGTATTTGCGGCAAGTGATATTGTGGAAGTGGCGATTCGAATTGAGGAAAACGGAATTAATTTTTATAAGTTCGCCGAACAGATTGCCAGGCAGGAGGACGCCAAAAATCTTTTCTTGAAGCTAGCCGAGGCAGAAGCAGGACACAAACGTATTTTTGAGAAGCTTTTCGCCGGCATGGAAAAATACAATCCGCCGGAGCAGTATGCGGGAGAATACAGCGCTTATCTGCGCATGTATGTAGACAATAATTTGATTTTTACCAAAGAGGTGATGGACAAACAGCTGTCCAAAGTGACGGATACGGTCGGCGCCTTTGAATTTGCCATGCAGCGCGAGTTGGATTCCATCTTGTACTATCATGAAGTGAAAAATCTTGTCCCGGCGGCCCAGCATGAAGCCATTGAAAAGATTATCGAAGAAGAAAGAAAACACTACACGACATTGCTGGAGATGAAAAAACGCTACGAAAATTGTTAATTATACGGTTTCATCACAAAAACCAAAAGCATGGCCTTCTTTTTCTGGAAGGCCATTTTTTTTTGTGAATAAATGATGCAAAACGATGCAAATGTGATATACACACCGCCACAAATAGACAATGATACGGCATGGATGCCTGGCTTCTGCGGAAGACGGAAAAATGCCCCCGGGGGGTAGCAAGTGTATATGGCGACACATCGCAAAATTTGCCGGAAGATTTCCTTTGACGCTCTTTTTGACCTGATCCGGCCGGGCGACAGAATATTCATTTCCAGCGGGCCAGCGACGCCGATTCAGACGATTTCGAAAATCATGGAGTCGGATCATGCCAATATTTACGATCTGGAAATTCTGCAAATGGTCCTGCCGGATATTGGTTTTATCGTGAATGATACCCGTTCCAGCAACCGTTTCCGATGGAAAACCTTTAATGTGGGCGCGACGATTTCCCATGGATACCAAAAGGAGGAAATCGATTTTATTCCTTCAAATTTTTCCGAGATTCCCTACCTTTTTCACTCTGATGCGCTGGATGTAAAAATGGCCATTATTCAGACTTCTCCGCCAGATGAAATGGGCTTTATGAGTTTGGGCGTGGTCGCCGACGTGGCGGATCTGGTGCTGAAAAACGTGCCGATTGCGATTGCCGAGTTCAATCCCCACGTTCCCCGAACTCACGGGCAAACCACCGTTCATCTTAATCAATTTGATTATTTTACGGAGAGTGATGAGCCTCTGCTGGAAAAAATTATTCCCGAGCCGGATGATGTTTCAGACCGTATCGGCTGGCATGTCTCCAATATTATTGAGGATGAGTCAACCGTGTCTTTGAGCTTCGGAAGCATTTTTACGGCCATCGCTCACCACCTGAAACAAAAAAGAAATGTCCGCATCTGCTCGCACACGGTTTCCGACTGGGTGATGGATTTGATCGGTTCCGGAGCCCTGGTGCTGGATCGGGGGATGGACCAACAGGGCATCATCATGACAAGTTCTTGTTTTGGTTCGCAAAAGCTCTACAGTTACGTCAACAATAATCCTTTCTTCGATTTTACGCCTCTGATGCGGGCAAGTTATCAGAAGGCCCTGCCCAAAATATCCCGTCTGGTCAGTATTATCAATGCCAGACGCGTGGATGTTACAGGAAACTCCGTGGCTTTAAACCGAGGCGATCTGTTTTTGCCGGGTTTTGAGGGCAAACTCAATTTTGCCATGGCCTCTTCTCTGTCCAGAAACGGTAAATCCATTGTAGTGACCAGGTCTCTTGACGGAGAAGGAAACAGCAGTATTGTCATGGCTCACAAGGGTTACGAGAATGTCCGGTCGACCTTGGGAACGACCCGTTATGTGGTGACGGAATACGGTATTGCCAATATCGCCGGCAAATCCATCCGGGAAAGAACGCTGGCGATGATTGACATTGCTCACCCCGATCACCGGGACGACCTCATCCGGCAGGCCAAGGAATTCGGTTATCTTTACGGGGATCAGATTTACGTGACCAAATTTGCGGCGGATTATCCCTTTTTCATGGAAACCGTGAAAATGTTTTCCAAAAACCAGGAAATCAAATTTCGTCCCATTAAACCTTCCGATGAGGATATGATGAGGAGGCTTTTCTATGGTTTCTCCGACAAGTCCAAATATCTTCGGTATTTCACGCCTATCAAAGTCATGCCGCACAATAAGATGCAAACCTACGTGAATATTGATTATAATAAGGTTCTGTCGATTGTGGGAACGATTCTGCACAGGGGCAAAGAAAGAATTATTGCAGAAGGCCGGTATTCCTACGATGAACAGCGGGATCAGTATGAAATGGCCTTTGTCGTGGATGATGGGTTTCAGGGAATGGGGATTGCCAAATTCATGCTGGATTATTTGCTCAACATTGCCCGGGAGCGGGGAATTCGCAAGCTGTATGCCGTTACACTTCCCCAAAATGAAAGAATGGCCAAAGTGTTTTTATCCACCCGCGAAAAACCGCAGGTTCAGGAAACGGATGAAGATGAGGTGGAATATATTTTCCATTTGAGTCCGCCCGGCGGAGCACTCATGGCTTGACGGCTTTCCGTCCGATAACGGTGTATGCCGTGAGCGTCGCCAGAAAGCGTCCCTCGTCTGTTTGACGGCGAAGCTCGTCAATCCAGTCTTTTGCCTGGTTTGAGGTTATGGCATTTTGTTCCATAGCTTTTTGTACGGTTTCCCGCAGATTGTACACTTTGTCCGCTGTTTCAAAATCGGCAATGATGGATGTAGCCGGATAGATTTTCATGTCGGACAGACCGGCTTCGAGAAAAAGACGGGGAAGGTCAAAGCCGATACGCCTGTTGGCGAATGAGAAACTCCATATCTTTTCGATGTGCCTGCTTACGGAGGCGTTGCCGGACACGATAGAAAAAGTATCCCAATCATTATCGTAGGCCAAAAGCAATCCTTCCGGTTCCAGAACCCGAACCAGTTCGTTCATTGCCGTTTGCGGCCTAGGAATATGTTGCAAAACGCGGTCAACGCGGCAGCGCGAAAAGGAATCGTCGGGGAAAGGCAGGGCCTGAATGTCGCCTGTTTGAAAAATGACGGGAAGATGCGCAGTGGATTTTCGGGATGTGGCTTTTTTAATCATGGCGGCGCTAGCGTCCAGCCCGATTACTTTTCCTTGCGGGGCAATCCGTTTGGCGATCCGGATTGCATCGTCGCCCAGTCCACAGCCTGCTTCCAGAACCGTCATGCCCGGTTTCAAAGCCAGCAGAGCATAACTTCGGCGCTTGCAGGTTTTGTAATAGGGAAGGGAATCCAGGAACTTCAGACAGATAAAATATGCGTTTTGTTGTGTGGCCCCATCCACATTTTGAAAACCGGTTGAAAGATACTCGTTTTTCATCTGACAAAAATCCTTTTAGACAATAGCGTCCGAACTGTAGCGGATCGGAACGGGGATGACAAGAGTAAAAATGACTCAAGCTTCCGGGATTCCGGATGGGATATTCCGGTTAATTTTTCTTTGGAATCGTGTTATGGATACCAAAGAGAAATGATCCGGGGCGCAAAACCGCCTTTTGGAAGCAAAATATTGAAGGAGTAGTGGACATGATGACGCCGGAAAACCGCACTGCGAAATTCAGCGGGGCAGCACACTATGTGCTGGATGAAGAACTTGCAAAAATCGTTAATATTTCTATGGCATTAGAAATGCCCCTCTTGCTCAAGGGTGAGCCGGGCACAGGAAAGACGATGCTGGCGCATGCCATTGCAGAGTCGCTGCACATGCCGTTGATTATTTTAAATGTCAAATCCAGCATGAAACTGGTGGACGCTCTGTATCAGTATGACACGCTGACACGTCTCAACGACAGCCGTTTTGCCGATTCCGGACGGAACGTGAGCAATATTGAAGAATATATCAAAATGGGAAAAATCGGACAGGCCTTTGCCGCGGAAAAAAAAGTGGTTTTGCTCATTGATGAAATCGACAAGGCCGATACGGATTTTCAAGACGACATGCTGGATATTCTCGATCAAATGCAGTTTGATATCATGGAGATAGACCGGACGGTGAAAGCAAAGAACCGGCCGGTAATCATTATCACGTCCAATGCGAAAAAAGATCTGTCCGATCCTTTTCTGGGAAGATGCAATTTTCATCACATTGCGTTTCCCGACCGGGACATGATGCGTAAAATCATCCAAGTTCATTTTCCCGATCTGAACAAAGATCTGGCCTCTGCCTGCCTGGAGTTGTTTTACCGCCTGCGGGATGTGCGCGGTGTGGAAAAAAAGCCGGCCACGCGCGAGCTGATCAATTGGGTCCGGGCGCTTCAGGCCGATCCGGACTTCAATATCAAACAGTTGAAATCGTCCGGCATTCCGTTTTTGGGCGTGCTGTTTAAAAAAAGTACGGATATTTATCTGGCGTCGCATCATTAAACCGGATGGGTTATGTTTATTCATTTTTTCTATTCGCTGCGTGACAAAGGCATTCCGGTTACCCCCACCTCTTTTTTGCGATTACAAAAAGCGTTGGGAATGGGCCTGATTGGGTCATTGGATGATTTTTACAGCGTTACGCGAAGTCTGCTGGTCAAAAGCGAACGTTATTTTGATATTTACGATCAGGCGTTTGCCGTGGCCTTTCGCGGGATGGCTGATGTGGAGGCCACCGATGTGGAATTGGCCGAAGCGGTCAAGGCCATGCTTTCTGAATGGCTGAAGGATCCGGGCGCTATGGCTGAGGCTTTGGGGCTTACGGAATCCCAGGTCAGGAAGATGACCCCCGATGAACTGGTGGCGCATTTTCTCAAACGTCTCAAGGAACAGACGGAAGCCCATCACGGCGGAAATAAATGGATCGGGACACACGGCACCTCTCCGACAGGGCATTCCGGTACGCATCCGGGCGGTATGCGCGTAGGAGGAGAATCGCGCAATAAATCCGCCATCAAAGTGGCAATGGAGCGTCGCTACCGCGACTATTCCCAATCTGGCCCCATCACGGCGTCGCAAATGGGCGAGGCGCTCAAGAGACTGAAAAATCTCAAGCCCGCCGGTCCGAAGGACATTGTGAATATTGATGAAACGATCCGTCAAACCATGCGCAATGCCGGAGAAATTGAAATTATTTTTGACAGGCGCCTGGCCGACCGTTTGAAAGTCAAGCTTTTGATCGACAACGGAGGCTGGTCCATGGAGCCTTATGTGGAAATTGTTCAGGCACTCTTTCATTATGCTCAGTTTCAGTTTAAGGAGCTGGAAATTTACTATTTCCATAATACGATTTATTCCAGGATCTGGCATGATCCTGAACGTTATCAGAAGGTTGTACGAGTTGAAGAATTTTCACGCCTTGATCCGGAAACCCGCTTGATTATTGTCGGAGATGCGTCGATGGCGCCTTATGAACTGGCGGATCCCCATGGTGCGATTTATGTGGGCCAGAATGAATCGAAACCGTCTTTGCATTATCTGAAATATTTAGCCGGTGTGTTCCGCCACGCCGTCTGGCTCAATCCACAACCGCAGGATTACTGGTACCATACCTGGACCGTGCGTCAGATTGCCGCCATTTTTCCGATGTTCGAGCTTTCGCTCGACGGACTGGAAAAAGCGGTGCTTCGTTTAATGTCAAAAAATTAACAGGAAGGAGACGAAACATGAAAAGAAACAGAACCGTTGTGATTGCCGCTATTCTTATTTTTGCATTGATGTCTGCTGTTGGCGTTGCCGCAGAACCGCCGAAGGTAGGCTCTACGCTGCCCGCGCTGAAACTCCCCAGATTGGATGAATCCAAAGTTTCGGTTTTGATTATCCAGGTTTTCAGCTTGTATTGTCCTTACTGCCAGAAAGATGCGCCAAATATGAACCGCTTTTTTTCACTGATTGAAAACAATCCCAAACTCAAAGGGAAAATCAAAATTATTGGCATCGGCGCGGGAAACACACAGTTTGAAGTCAATACCTTTAAAAAGAAATACCATGTGGAATTTCCGTTGACCGCTGACCCGGACTACTCAGCACACAAAATTTTGGGTGAAGTGCGGACGCCGTATTTTATTGTTGTAAAATTGAACGGTTCCAAAAAGATGGAAGTGGTTTATTCCCGGTTGGGCGGTCATGAAAATCCGGAAGCATTTCTGGATGAAGTGGTCCGTCTGTCCGGCATTCAATAGGAGGAACGATGAAAAAAATCTTTTTGGTTTTTCTGGTGGCAGGATGTCTTGCATCCAATGCACTTGCATTGTCCGACGCATACAAGGAGAATATTTACTCTGTCGGCAAACTCAAGCCTGTGGACAGTGTTCTAAAAGTGAAAATCGGCCAAAAAGCGCCGGATTTTACACTCATGGCGGTCAGCGGCAAAAAAGTATCCCTGAAAGATTATCATGGCAAGAAGAATGTCGTTCTTTCCTTTGTTCCGGCGGCTTGGACACCGGTTTGTTCCGACCAGTGGCCCGGCTATGCGATCTTGCAGGATCTTTTTGAAGAAAACGATGCCGTTTTGCTGGGGATCAGCGTTGACAACCTTCCAACGCTTTTTTCCTGGACCCATCAAATGGGGGATCTCTGGTTTGAAGTGCTTTCCGATTTCTGGCCGCATGGCGCCGTGGCGTCGCGTTACGGCATTTTACGTTCCGACGGTACGGCGGAACGGGCGATCATCATCATTGATAAGAAGGGCATCATTCGCTACGTGGATGTTCATGACATCAACGAGCGCCCTCCTCTGGAAAGTATTATCGGACAGCTTGAAAAGCTGAAGTAGAAAACGGCCTGGAGTCTCCTTTTCAATAGTCTAGTTAAATCAAGACCATATCTAGGTATTCGCCCCGCGCGACAGTTGGCGCCGCGCGGGAACCAGTCGACCGGTAATTTTCCTTGACAGAGCATTTCAATTGCGCTACGAAATGTGACCGCAAGTCATTATTTCTCAAATCCAATATTTGTTAAATATTTTCCTTGACTTGCAAAATAACGGATTGAGGGTCTTTGTCTGACTTTACAGGAGAATCGGTCATGAGCTCGGAAGAAAGAAGAAAAAAAGAAAAGGAAAACCGGAAAAACTCCATTTTAAAAGCAGCACGAAAACTTTTTCTGGAGAGGGGATTTAAAGCCGTCACGGTTGATCAGATCGCCGCCAAGGCCGATGTGAGCAAAGGTGCGATTTATTTATATTTTGACAGTAAAGAAGAAATTTACACGCAAATTTTGATTGCCGCCAATATCGAACAACATAAGGAAATCGAGTTTTTTCCACGGCAGGATGCGACGGCTTCTGAAATTCTCATGCGGTTCGCCAAGGACTATGTGGATTATTTTCTTCATAATAACGAGTTGTTTCGTATTCTGATGACCTTTATGCTGCAGTCGGAAAATATGAATCTGACGGAAGAGCAAAACGCGCAATTGATTCATACGACTAATGAAAATTCCCGAATCATCGCTGAAATTTTGCATAAGGGTGTTGATTCCGGAGAATTTGTTGCCGGTTTTGATATTCAGCGGATGCAATACGCGATTTGGGCGCTGCTCAACGGCACGATTTCTCTTTATATTTATACCGGCGATCCAAATAAGAGGTCAGGGCGGATACACGCGATCGTTGAAGACAGTCTCCATGCGTTAATGAAAGGGATCAAAGCGTAGTCAGGTTTGTTCGTTTTTGTCGTTGCCCAACAGTTTCTGAAAATCCTGTTCTGCGTCGCGCAGGAGATACTCCACATCTTTTTCCAGCTTTTCAAAACGTTCAATGATGGCTCGGGCCTGTGGTGTCAACTGCATCGTTTTGTCGTGTATCCCGATATTAACCAGTTTGATGCCTATCCGTTCTTCCGAGGCTTTTAAACGACCCCAGGCTGCCCGGTAGGACATTTCCAGTTTTTTTGCCGCCGCGTTCAGACTGCGCTGTTCGTCAATGGCCTTCAGAATATCGTCCCGTCCCTTTCCGAACATTACTTTTCCGTTGTTTTCAATCCAGACTTTATACTTGATTTCCATTGAAAAAATCTCCTCTGTGCTTTTCAAACGATCCGTGTATGGATTTATAGGAAAGATTAGTGCAAAAAGTCAATAAAATTCACAAATCTTTATTTATTTTGATACTGTCGAAGCTTTGGGGATACTGTCTGATTGGAGAAAAGACTTAAATATTCATAATATGCTTTATATAACATGTTGACTTTTGCATGACTTTCAGTCAATGTATGCCACGTGTGACATAGTCCAAAATTGACATAGGTATTGAGGAGGATTCTATGCAAATTACGAGGAGAGGTTTTTTAACATTGACCGGCGCCATGGGAGGCGGGGTTGCCCTGTCCGGTCTGGGGCTGAACCTGAATCCAACCAAGGCGTACGCGAGCGAACTCAGCAAAATGGATCGGATTAAAATCGCCAAGCAGGTGACGACCATTTGCTGTTACTGTTCCGTGGGTTGCGGTCTGGTCTGTAGTGTGGATAAAGCTACGGGTAAAATTTTTAACATTGAAGGCGACGCCGATCATCCGATCAACGAAGGTTCTCTTTGCGCCAAAGGCGCGGGGTTTTTCGATTTGACCGAGGCCAACAAGCATCGTCTCACCAAGGTTCTCTACCGTGCGCCTTATGCTACGGAGTGGGAAGAAAAAGATTGGGACTTTGCCCTTTCCCGGATTGCCCGTCTGGTCAAGGACACGCGTGACAAGAGCTTTATCCAGAGAAACGCCAAGGGTGAACTTGTCAACCGTTGCGAAGCAATCGGCCATTACGGCAGTTCCAATATTGACAATGAGGAATGCTGGTTGGTAAGTGTCAAGTCCAGAGCGCTGGGCTTGGTTTACATCGACCATCAGGCCAGGGTCTGACACAGTCCATCTGTAGCGGCTCTGGGAGAGTCGTTTGGACGCGGTTCCATGACGAACCATTACTGCGATTTGAAAAACGCGGACGTCATACTCATTATGGGCAGCAATGCCGCCGAGCATCACCCCATCGCCTTTAAGTGGATCATGAGGGCCAAAGAAAAAGGCGCCACGGTTATTCACGTGGATCCCCGTTACACCAGAACATCCGCCCGCTGCGATTATCATGTACCGCTGCGCTCCGGAACGGACATCGCTTTTCTGGGCGGTATGATCAACTACATTTTGGAAAACGACAAAATGTTTAAAGACTATGTCGTAAATTACACCAACGCCTCGTTCATTGTCGGGCCGGACTTTTCTTTCAACGACGGTCTTTTCTCCGGTTATGATCCCGCAAAAAGAAAATATGACAAGGCAACCTGGGTTCTGGAAAAAGACGCCAGTGGCATTCCCAAACGGGATATGACGCTGCAAAATCCGCGTTCGGTTTTCCAGATGATGAGACAACACTATTCGCGCTACACGCTGGATAAGGTTTCCAGCATTACGGGTGTTTCCAAGGAAAACCTGCTGAAAGTTTATGAAGCTTACAGCGCTACAGGAAAGCCGGACAAAGCGGGTACCGAGTGTTACGCTCTGGGCTGGACGCACCATACAACTGGCAGCCAGATTATTCGCACCATGTCACTAATTCAGTTGCTGCTGGGCAATATGGGCATCGCGGGCGGCGGCATCAATGCGCTGCGCGGCGAACCCAACGTGCAAGGTTCGACGGATCATTGCATTTTGTACGGCAACCTTCCCGGTTATCTGAAGATGATTTCGTCTTCCTATGACACGCTGGAGCATTATTTAACGAAATACACACCGGAATCGAAGGATCCTCAATCGGCAAACTACTATCAGAATTATCCGAAGTTTTTTATCAGCTTCCTGAAATCCCTCTGGGAGGACAAGGCCACAAAAGAAAATGAATTCGGATATTCTTGGCTGCCGAAAATGGAGGATGGGAAACACTATTCCACAATGCACTTGTTTGATGCGATGTATGCTGGCAAGGTGAAAGGATTCTTTGCCATTGGAGCGGATCCGGCCGTCAGCACGCCGAATTCCAATAAAGTTCGCAAGGCTCTCCAGAATCTGGACTGGCTGGTAGGCGAAAATATTTTCAATAACGAAACCTACGAATTCTGGCGCGGTCCCGGTGTTGATCCCGCAAAGTGCAAAACGGAGTGCTTCCTGCTGCCCGCCGCCGCAACGATGGAAAAGGAAGGTTCGCAGAGCAACTCCGGCCGTTGGGTGCAGTGGAAATACAAGGCTGCTGAACCGCCCGGAGACGCGCTTCCCGTGGGTGAAATTGAAATTAAAATCATGGCGGCCGTCAAGAAACTGTATGAGCAGGAAGGCGGCGTTTGTCCCGAACCGATCGTTAATCTCAAATGGGATTATCTGAACAAGCAAGGACATTTTGACGTGATCAAGGTGGCCCAGCGGATCAACGGTGTCTTTTTGGAAGATACGGTGATTGAAGACAAGGCCAAGGGAACAAAAACTGAGTTTAAAAAAGGTCAACTGGTTCCAGGTTTCGGCAATCTCCAACTGGATGGCAAAACGGCCTGCGGCAACTGGTGCATCTCGGGCAGTTACACGGCGGATGGTTTAAATAAGATGGCGTCTCGCGGCAAGGAAGATCCGACAGGCCTTGGTCTCTTCCCCAACTGGGCGTTTGCCTGGCCGGTCTGAACAAGATGGCATCCCGGGGCAAGGAAGACCCGACGGGTCTTGGTCTTTTCCCCAACTGGGCGTTCGCCTGGCCGGTCAACCGCCGCATTCTTTACAACCGCGCATCCTGCGATGTGAACGGTAAACCTTACAATCCCAAGCGTAAGCTTCTGGAATGGACTGGTGAAAAATGGGTAGGCGACGTGCCCGATGGCCCCTGGCCGCCGCAGGCAGACAAAGAAAAAGGCAAGTACCCCTTTATAATGAAGACGGATGGCGTGGGTGCCCTGTTCGGACAGGGCATGGTCGAAGGCCCGTTCCCCGAGCATTACGAGCCGCTGGAAGGACCGCTGGCCCAGAATCCATTGTCATCGCAGCGCATCAATCCGGCTGCCGAAATCTTCAAGAGCGATATGGATAAAGTGGCCAACGCCAGCGAAAAGTTCCCCTACGTCTGCACGACTTACTCCTGCACGGAGCATTGGTGCACCGGTGCTTTGACCCGGTGGCAGGCCTGGCTTCTGGAAATGCAGCCGGAACTTTACGTGGAAATCGGTGAGAAGCTTGCGAAGCAAAAAGGCATTAAGAACGGTCAGCGCATCAAGGTTTCCTCCATCCGCGGCGAAGCGCCCTGCATCGCCATGGTGACCAAGCGGTTTAAACCGTTTTTGGTGGAAGGCAAAGAAATTCATCAGGTTGGCATGCCCTTCAACTACGGCTGGCTCTTCCCCAAGGACAGCACGAGTGACAGTACAAATATGTTAACCCCAACCGTTGGCGACGCGAACACCTTCTGCCCCGAGTATAAGGCGTTCATGGTCAACATAGAAAAGGCATAGG
>DAOLNX010000012.1:0-46059 GCA_035416785.1 Smithellaceae bacterium
CGTGGGAACTGCCGGAGACGTGGTGTCGATGATCAGTTCATTGTTGGTGGCATCCGTGGTACTGTTTCCAGCAGCGTCACGAACAGTTGCGATAACGTTATATGTTCCATCGGGCAAAGCATTTCCAGGTGGAATAGTCAGTGTCCAGTTGGTGCTTGTCCGGATAAGGTTGCCGTCGCCTTCGGTATAGGTGACACCATTGACCTGAACGGTCAGGTATTCATCTGCCGTAACCGTAGCGGTGCCGGTAATCGTCGGGGTATTATCGTTTGTTACCGGTTGGGAAACAACTGTCGGCGCTACGGGAAGCGTCAGATCGATAATCAATTCATTGGTTGTAGTATCGGACGTTGTATTTCCAGACGGATCGGTCACGGTAACAGTCACGGCATAAGTCCATTCCGTCAGAGCATTGGCTGGTGGAATAGTCAAGTTCCAGGTCTTGTTAACATTATCATAACTTAAATTGCCGTCGCCTGCGGTGTAGGTGACGCTATTGACGGTTACGGTCAGCGTCTCACCCGCGCCCACAGTCGCCGTTCCGGTGATCGTCGGGGTCGTGTCGTTGGTGGACAGAGGTGTGACAGTGGGGGTTACCAAAGGAGCAATCATATCCACTGTAACAGGATATGGATCAGAAGTGGGACCGGAGCCAATCTGAGCGGTGACGTTAAAATTGCCGTTACCCTGATTGACAATGGTCGCTTTAGGTATCAATACGGTTGCCAAATCAGCCGTAATATCGGCTGCAAGTAATGTGTAATTGACCGTTTGTCCACCCCAGGTGATGGTCAGCGTATTTCCGGCAAGCGCGCCGGTATTGACCTTGTCCAGATTAACGATTACAAGGGTTCCATCGTTAGCCTCCGCAGCATTAATTCCGCCACCGGTGTTTTCCGGCACATTTGTAATGATGGGGGGAGAAGTGTTTGCCGTTGTAAAATTAAACGTAGTTGTATCGCTGATGCCGGCGTAGTTATTTCCAGAAGTATCCTTGATCACACCAGCCGCCAATTGAATATAATAGCCCATATTCTTTAAGAGCAGATTTTCCGGATCAATTGTAAGCGTATTTCCACTAATGGAAATTTGCGTGCCGTCATTTATGTCGATAGTGCGGGTATCGCCTGCGCCGTTGCTGATCATCAGGTTTCCGCTGCCGGCAATAATGTTTTCATTGAAAGTCATCGTAATATTGCTGCCGACGGCTACTGCGACAGCGTTGTCCAGGGGTGTGGTTGACGTCAATAATGGCGCGGAAGTATCAATCACTATGGTTCTGGAATCGGCAGGAGATCCACCTGACTCAACTTTAAGGACATAGGAACCAGGCGACAGGGTTGTGCCGGTATAGTCATAACTCCAGTTGCCTGAACCATCCGCTGTGGAAGTTCCCAGGGTGACTTCATCCAGAATAATTGTGACGACAGCATTAGGCGCTGATTTACCAAAGAAAACCAGTGTTTGATCGTTAGTGCGAAAATCGCCAGCCATCCCGGTATCATTGGTGATGCCGGTAATAAATGGCGCGCTGGTATCAATGGTCACCGCATAAGCAGCGGAAGGAATGCTCACATTGAGCGATGCATCGCGCGAGGTGGCCGTTACTTGATACGTTTGCCCGTTGACCAAGGGCGTTCCGGTATAGTCAAAACTCCAGGCGCCCGAACCATTTGCCGTGGTCGTACCCTTCGAAACGCCATCCAAAAACACTTCAACTGTGCTATTCGCCTCGGCTGTGCCATGAAAGATGAGCGTGGTATCGCTGGTGATATGATCGCCCATCGTGCCGGTATCATTGGTTATTCCGGTAATCACCGGCGCATCTGGCGGAAGAATATCGGTTGCGGTTACTGTGCAAATGGTAGCATTCGAGGTAATACCCGCCAGGTCGGTTGCCCGGAAGGCAAAGGTACGATTGCCGGGCGTCAGTAGCGCGGCATCGTTTCTGTATTGAATATCTCGGATGACTGCCTGACCTTCTGATTGCGTGAAGTTGGAGCTGTCATGTTTAGTCAGGGTGAAGACACCGGATGACCAGGCAATGTCAACCGCTATGCCCCCGACAAGAATATTTGACTGTGATCCGGAACTACCATTGGCCATCAGATCCAGGCTGCCAAAAGTGAGGATTTCGCTTGATCCGTCCCGCAGGCCACCCGGCTGAATGGTTAACAGAGTCAGGCTGTCGGATGCCTCAACCAGGGTTGCGGGAAAAGCATTATTATCCAGACTGACTGACGCGCCATTGACGCTGGTAACAGTGTAATCTCTCTGTGACAGATTAACCGGATCCAGATCAATTACGGGCGCGGTGGTATCCACGGTAAATGTAGCGCTGGCATTGGTAGCCAGTAAATTATCAGATTGATCCTTGATTCCGGAGCCGGCTGCCGTCAGCGTCAGTACGTAATTGCCGGCAGGGCTAGTCACACTGGAAAGATCAAGAGTAAAGGCCGAGCCGCTTCCCGTAACATTAATGCCTGTAAGACTGACAGGATTGCCGTCGCGCGTCAGGGTGAAATCAGAGATGTCCACGCCGGTGACGGATTCAGCGTCATGCGTTACGGAGTCGGTAAAGTTGATATTGACTGTGCCTACGGGGGTATGCCGTGGGTTTGGGCTAACTGGAACGATTGACGCGGTCGGCGCTGCCAAATCGGGCGCGGCAATCGTTATGGCATAATCCTCAACTTCGCCATCCATCATCGGGCCGTATGATCTGGCGTCACGAGGACCGGTTCCTGCTGCGGCAAACGTCGTTCCAATGCGGAAGCGGGCATAGGTTGCGCCTTCCGTCATTCCTGACATGCCGGCGCCGCTCCAAGTCAGGGTAACCTTGCTGTTGTTGGCGCCGGCAGCCACCGTGGCGGTAGCCGCTTCATCAATATCAAAACGGCCATTTCGATCAAAATCAATCCAGCCTGTCAATGTTGTATTTCCTGAACCCGAATTGTTTACGGTTATATCAACGCTGTAGCTTGTCATGCTTGTTCGTAATATTCCAAATGATGATACCCCATCTTCGTCATCTGATCCGGTTGTGTCGTCCGTGGTTCCCGTCCCAGCGGCGGGTCCATCTATTTCAATATCCGCAACCGTTCCCAACCAGGTAGTGTTATCCAGTTGGCTGTGTCGGGGACCGTTGCTGGCCAGGGTCGTCCAATAAGCGTTCGGCGCGTCGCCAAAGTCCAGATTAATGGATACAATTCTTCCACCATCGCCACTGGTTGGCAGTGTCGTACCGGTAAAGGTGATCGGGGTTGCGGTTCGGTTGGGGCTGGCAGGCACGCTCAAATCAATTCTGTATACGGTGGGGCTTGATCCACCCGACGTAAAATAAAGATACCCATTGGTGTCAAAATATTGCATGGGATAATTCCCGCCGCCGCCACCCGTTATCGCGCCAAGATTTGTGGTTGCGCCGGTTGTGGGATTGATTCTGTAGAGGTTCGAGGTGACGGCGTATATCTGGCCGTCGATTGGATTGAAGGCCATGTCCACGGCGCCTGTGTTGGTAGACATGGTTATGGGGGCAAGCCATGTTCGGTAGGTGTTCGATCCGGGATTTAGGTCATATCGATAGATTGTGGTTGTGCCACTGTGCATATACATAATGCCATTGGCGTCGATATCTGCGGAATACAGTCCATTTGTGAGGTTATTCGGTGGAGCGTTGCCGGCGCCATTGAATGCATTCGATGCGCTGGAAAAGGTATAATCTCCATTGATACGAATAATACGATCATTTGTGTTATCGACGGCATATAAGTGACCGTCCACCGGACTGAATCCCATGGCATTTACAGAGGCTGTCGTAAAATCCGTAGACAGGTAGGTAATGGTGCCCATGACCAGATTGATCCCGGACAAGTCCATCCCTGATCCACCCGTTGCATTGCCCACCAGATAAGCAGTTGCGGTTTGACCCATATAAAATTTCGGTCCGAGCACACGCATGGTGCGCGAAGCAAGAGCGGAGTCTGACTGCCCGTCGTTTACCCTTAAGGTAATCGTGCGGTCCGTGTCAATGGCCTGGCCCGTGGAATTGGCAAAGCGTATCAGGGAAAGAGCTGTCTGATAATCTGCCAGCGTGGCGTGACCAGTCAGTTGCAGAACGCCCGTGGTGGAATTATAGGCGGTGGCGGTAATCGCTGCAGGCAGCGAACCGACAATGCTTAAGGCATCATTGGTCTGGCGGTTGGTTGTAATGGTGATCGTGGCGCTTTCCAGGTAAGTGTCATCAGCGTCGGAAAGCGCAGGCGCCGGAGCGCTGCTGAATACGGACACCGGATTGTCACCTTTGTTGAACCAGGTGGCGCCGGAAACATTGCTAATCACGGGCGCCGCATTGGCCACATTTGTATTGTTGGTCACGGCATAGTTAATCAGCGTGGCCGCGTCGTTGCCGGCCTGATCCTGAATGGCGTTGGCATCGTTACCTCCCGTCGGGTCTGTGTAGCTGACCGTGACAGTATGGCCCGCCGTCACGGCGGAAGCCAGTGTCAGCATAACGGTTTTATTGGCGGCGTCCACGGTAACACTGCTGACCGAAATGATCGCTCCATTATCGCGGACAGTGAAAGCGCCCGGCACCGCCTTATTGACGGCATCCAGGTTGGAGGCATCGCTGTAATTCAGCACTAAAATGATGTCACTGACGGTTGCGCTGGTGATCACAGGGGCTGTTGAGTCCACGGTTATAACCAGCGGGACCGCCGCGGCAACGTTACCCGATTCATCCGTTACAGAGACCACCAGGTTGTGAGTTCCTTCGGAAAGAGGCGTTCCGGTGTAATCGATGCTCCAGATGCCGGCGCCGTTGGATGTGGTGGAACCAATGAAAAGACCGTCGCTCATCAGCCTGATGGAACAATTTGGATCGGCAGTTCCTGAAAAAACCAGCGTATTGTCACTGGTGATAAAATCTGTGGAAGAAGCGCCGGTATCAATTGTGATCGCTGTAACGGCAGGCGTGCTGACAAAGTGATCTACCGTGTACGTTTGATCGGAAACTGCATCTCCTCCCGCCGGATTTGTATAATTGAGGGCCTCACCGGAAGCGATGCTGGTAATATTCTGCTGATTGGAAATATCCAGATTCAGGGTGCCTGTTTTGCCGTTCAGTCCTCCTACCCGAACATCGAATTGGGTGCCGCCGCTGGTGTCAACCGGCGTAACCAATTGAATCGTCGCGCCACTTACGCTACCCGGAGCGATGGTGAAATCCGTTCCGTCCACATGCTGAACCGCTTCGCTGAAGGTTACTCGGAAAGTAACCTCATCGGCATTTGTTGTTTCATAAGTGGGGGTCTGGCGCACGATACTGGTAATCGAAGGCGGCGCCAGCAAAGCATCGTATGGCAGAGGCGTCAGCGCTAACGATTCGATATTGCCGGTGTTTTTTTCAAGATTCCAGTTGCCGCCCAGTCTTGCGGTGCCGGTTGGATCAGCGGATGCCGCTACGTCCGCGCCCGTGACCGAAGCCAGCGCGGAAAGAAACACATTTCCCTTTGCGCTTTGAGCCACATCGCAGCCATAAATCAGGATATCGGCATTTTCCGTCAGGCTTTGCCGCCAGACGGAAATATCTGCCTCATGGTTGTTCAGCGTATCCAGGTTGAGGGTTGTGGCGCCCAGGGTGACATTGCCCGGTTTTCCGTGACTGAGGATATGAATTGCGGAAACATTGCCTGCGCTTTGTATGGAATCTGTTATCTGGTGAACTCCGCATATATTCGGATCAAGGATGACCACTTTCACGTCAGGACGTATGCCGGCAATAAGCGACTGAATGTCGGCAACACGGGGATCGATAAAGGCAATTTCGCTTGTGTTTGAATCCGCCCTCGCAGTTGCCGGTGTCGTTGTGCCCACGGTGGAAGAAAGGGCGGAAAGCAGGTCGCCGTAACTATCCTGGCAATCGGAAACAGCCCGGGGGGGCGCGGCATCAGGCGCGGCATCGTGATTTGAGTCCAGAACAAAGTCTGCTGTTGCGAGCGCTGCCGCGTCGAACATGATCCGCGGCTCCAGAGCCATCATGAAAGAAGCGGACGTTTTTTTCTCAGGGGAGGTGACGCTTAATGGTTTTGTCCGGGTTTTTCTGTTTTTTCTTTTAAATTTGAACATTTTCAGATTCCTCCCTGAGATAGGCCACCTTTTCCGTAGTCTTCTCTTTTTTGTCACGATGTATGAAATTCAAATATACAGGACACTCCCGATAGTTATCCATGCAATACCGGGCAATCATGGACACTGTCCGGCCCGTTACTTCGATGCAGTAGCAATCCTGAAAAGGATGAGTCGCCCATTCACACAGGTTTGTTCTTTGAGGCTCTTGTGGATTTATTTGCATAAATTTTCCTTGTTTGAATTCCGGGAGCTTTACGTTCCTGATCCGGTACTTTCCGGAATGACGGATTGGATATTTATTGCCCGGTTGGTCAGAGTAAGCAACTTCTCCTGACTCATTTAAGCAAAGATTAGCACATAACGTGCCATTTCATTACTATCAATAATAATCAATATATATGGTAGATATGAATTGAATTTGAGCGGGTTATTCAAGTATTAGTATCTAAAATAGATAGTGACAATAGATAGTAAAAATATCAACCGTTGTTGCCGGAGATGCTGTCAGTGGCGATGCCGTGCTTTTCAAGTTTACGGCGGAAGGTATAGTAGTTCATGCCCAGCATGGCCGCTGTTTTCATCCTTTGTCCGCCGCAGAAGTCTAAAGCCTGCATAAGCGCCCATTTTTCCAGAGCTTCCATCTTGCAGGGGAATGGCGGAGGAAAACATGCGTTTGCTGATTTTGGTGATCGGTCAATCTGTTCAAAAGCATCCTCTACTTCCCCAATAATGGCGGCGCTAATGGTATGATCCGCGCTGAGGGCCGCCCGCCGGATGACGCTCTTTAACTGGCGGATGTTTCCAGGCCAGGAAGAGGAGGCAAGCCGGATGCGGGCTTCATCGTCAAGCGCCGGGATGGCGCGGCCCAATGCGTCACATGTTTCCTGAAGAAATTTGACGGCCAGGGGAATGATGGCGTCTCGCGTTTTTCGCAAAGGCGGCAGGGAGATTATGACGTCCGACAATCGGTAATACAGGTCTTCCCGAAAACGGCGGTCGGCAACTTCCTTTTGCAAATTGCGGTTTGTGGCGGAAATAATGCGGACATCGCCGGTTTTTTCAGTTGACGATCCCAATGGCAAAAAACGCTTTTCTTCAACAAAGCGCAGCAGTTTGGCTTGGATAACTGGCGGGCAGGTATCAATGTCGTCCAAAAGCAGCGTGCCGCCCTCAGCAGTTTCCACGAGTCCGGCTCGGTTTTGCGAGGCGCCGGTGAACGCGCCCTTGATGTGTCCAAAAAGCTCACTTTCCAGAAGCTGTTCCGGCATGGCCGCCAGTTGCACGGCGATGAAAGGGTTATTGCGCCGTGGACTGAGAGCGTGGATCAGGCCGGCCAAATAGGATTTGCCGCTGCCGGTTTCGCCTTGCAGTAAAACATTGAAGGTGGTGGGTGCCACGCGCAGAATTTGCGCGGAGATGACATGAAAAGCGCTGCCCACTCCCAGTTGGGCGCAAAGCGAGGCATCCAGCTCCTCGGTCAGATTCCTGATTTCACGGCTCTGGATGAGGGGCAGGGCGGCTTTGTGCAATGCGGCCAGAAGTTCGTCCGTATCGACCGGTTTGCGCACATAAGCCGCGACGCCCAGTTCGATGGCCTTAAGCAGGTAGGCGGTTTCGGTAAAAGCTGTGCTGAAAATCACGGGAGTCAGCGGCGATAATTCTTTAAGGCGCGCCGCCAGTTCCAAGCCGTCCATGTGCGGCATACGAATATCGCTTAAGACCAGATCCGGTCGTTGACGGCTGAAAATGTCCAATGCCTCTTTTCCATTGGCCGCGGCAATCACCCGTGAAAAATACAGTTCCAAAAAAGCGGTGGTTTCGATCCGCAGGTCATTTTCGTCTTCCACCAGCATAATGCTCAGTTGCTTGAGATCGTGCATGATTCCTCCATGATGGGCAGCTCGATCCGGAAGGTTGTCGGGGCGCCCTGTGCCAGGATGAGAATTCCACAAAGGCTATCCTCCACGATGAGACGGGAGATATACAGGCCGATACCTGTGCCACCCGTCTCCCGCTTGGTTGTAAAGTAGGGATCGAAGATCTGCGGGGTAATATCCTCGTCTATACCAATGCCGTTATCGGAAACATCGATTCTTATGATCTGCTGGCGGGGTATTGAGACCGCCACCTGAATTTGCCCTGTCTCCGGTATGCCGAACGCTTTCCGGCAATCCAGAATGGCGTCGCGGGCATTGCCCAGCAGATTGAGAATGACCTGTTTAAATTCGTTTGGATAAGCATAAATGAACCGTTGCGCTTCGTTCGGACAGATCATTTCCACAATAATGCCTTGGTGAGAAAATTGCGACTCCAGAAGCTTGATGGCATCGGTGATGCACGCACAGGGCTGAAACAACACTCTCTCCTTTTCCGGCCGGTAGAAGCTTCGGAATTCGTCAATCGTTGCAGACATATGTTTAATCTGCCGCATTGCGCTATTTTTGAAATCGTCCCATTGTTCTCCGGTCAGATCCTGGCTAGTTCCGACGGCATGGGTGCGCTGAATAATCATGCCCAAAATAGAGAGGGGCTGACGCCACTGATGGGCGATGGCATCGATCATTTTACCCATGGCCGCCAGACGGGAATGTTCGGCCAGAAGACGTTCATGAGCCAGGCGTTTCTGTGTTTCCTCTTCAATGCGCCGTTGCAGATGCATATTCAGATCGATCAACTCCTGTTCTGCCTTTTTACGCCGGGTGATATTATTCAGACTGGCCAGAATAAATTTTACTTCCTTAATGTTGATTACTTCCAGATAGAGAATCCCATCCATGATTTCTGCCGCTTTTGTCCGGAATTGGATTTCCAGTTCCCGCACCCGGCCTGTGCGTTTCAATTCGGCAATAATGGCGCTTTCATGTTCTTGATTGGCCAGAAGATGCAAATCGCGGAAGGTCCGGCCGATGGCTTCCTCGCCGCTATAGCCGATCATTATTTCAAATCCCCTGTTAATATCGAGGATGATTCCATCATGGTATCGTGCCAGCAACATGGCATAGGGTGATGAAGCGAAAGCCCGGGCAAATTTTTGTTCCTGAAGCAGAATTTCCAGATGCAGGCGTTTGTTGATCATTAAAATGAAATTGTAGGTCAGGATAATGATGAGCATCTGGAAGGCGACCAGCATGAGAGCCTCAAACATTCCGGAATGAAAGAGGTCGACCGAAGAGTGTGAACTGAAAAAATAATGGACGATACGAACGCTATAGGTCAGAGCATAAGCGACGAAAACCAGGCCGATGCTGCGTGTCAGCTGACGAAGCGAGGGGGGAACGCCATAGAGCGTCAGCCAGATGCACTGTAAAACCATGATTAGGATTGCGAGAGAACTCAAGAGAATGCGAAGATCCAAATCGGGCTGTGCATAGGTGAAGTACAGATAAGAGAAAGCAAAGAAAACGAGCAGAAAATAATTGTGGATTTGCGGCACTTTCCTGGCCAGAAAGCGTGCCAAGCCCATATAAATCAAAAGTGAGCCGCCCACAATCAACGTATTGGCCAAAATGATGGAAAGCCAGTTGGGTATTTCGCCGCGCAATGATATGAAAAAAAGACCAGTTGAAAACAAGAAAAAACTTATTGTCAGATAATGCAGTCCTTCAAAACGTTTGCGGTTCTGGTACCATAAGGACAGAATAATCAGCGTGCAGATGATATCGATCAGTAAATGAGTGAAAACAAGAGTTTGCGGTGCCAGAAATTTCATCCGTGATTTTCTCCTGAATTTGCCGGGTCTTTTAATCGTTATTGCTGAAGCGGAAAAAGTTTCTGGAAGCTGCCTCGTCATAACGGACAGGTCCGCGACGGCCCACCAGTTCAAAGTTTTCCATATGCAGGAGTTCTTCTGAATTTGCATCCATGTCGGCCAGTGTGCGTCCGCCGTCTTCCAGTTTTCCCAGAACGGTTCCTTTTTGGGGCTGTCCGGTTTTATCGTGACGGATGACATAGGCTTCAACCGTTAGCAAACCGTGTGCTTTTTCGATGGGAGCGGGCAAAGCGCTATCATGGATGGAACGTTGCACGGCAGAATCATTCCGGTCGCTCCACGGAAAGACGGAAGGAAAACCGGCGTATATCCCGATGGCGTGCTTGGTCAGATACCAGCCGTTGGCGGTCACCATAGCCTTTTGCAAACGGTTTTTTCTGATACGTTCCACCACTGAAGCGATGGCATGCAGGGTATAGTTGTTGCCGGGGCCCCCAAAAAAAGGCAGTCCCCCCGTAACACTCAAGTCTCGGGAATCAAATTCCGGGATGCCGATTTCTTTGCGGGCGATTTCAAAAGCAGATGGGAAACAGCTATAGATATCAAAAAAGTCGATATCTTCCAGAATCAGGCCGGCCTGCTTCAGCGCTATTTGTGAAGCATGACGGATTGCGGGTGACGCATGAAGGCAGGGTCTACGGTTTACATACCAGATGTCTTGAAATTCGGCGCCCCCTGTGGGGTATATCCATTTGTCTTCTGGAATTCCCAGGGAACGGGCTGTTTTTTCCGTTGTCAGAATGACCGAGGCTGCCTGATCCACATCCACATTGGCGTTCATATACTTGGTGTAAGGATAGCCGATGTAACGGTTCTTCTCGGTGGGAGTGGCAATTTCTTCTGCGCATAATGCCTTTTGCGACCAGGCATACGGGTTTTGGGAAGCGATCCGGGAAAGACGTTCAAATACCTTGCCCATGTACATCCTGTGTTCCTCGGGTGAGCGACCCAATGATGCCCTCAAAGAGGTTTCAAACAACGGATACATGTATGAAGGATAATAGAGGTCATACCGTTCTTCCAGGTTGTCGAATCCGTTGATATTTTCTCCGTCAAGCTTTTCGGGCGGCCGGCTTTCGGGCCAGTCCAGTACAATCTCGCCTTTGAGGGCACGCCGCAGGGAATAGATGGCTTCCGCACCGGTCAGAAGAACGGCCCGGCAGCGGCCTGCCGCCAGATCCCGAGCGGCCTGGTTGACCGCCATTTGAGGCGTATTGCCTCCCATAGGAAGATAAAGAGTTTCGCGCGGTTTCAAATCAAGTCTTTCGGAAAGTTCACCAGGTGCGTTACGATACGACCACTGGAAAAGATGGATCATCCGAACGGAATCGATGGTTTCTTTCAGGCGGGAAGCACAGGCATCCGTTAGAGCTGCCAGGCTGGTTTTCGTCATCAATCCCATTGGATCCAGGGGATGTGCAATTTTTCCTCGTTGGGTGAATTGTGCAACGCCGACAATAATGGGATGAGAAATCATTTTTTTTTAATTTCCTCAATGATATAGAGATATTATGTTCTTTTCGTTCCGGAGATTGCCCATTGTGCCAACGCAAGGGGCAATCACTTCAAGCCTCAGGGGGCATCGGATTTCCGGCAGGCGAAAAACGCGCCACCAGAATGCCGGTAAAATCCTTATGGGATTTCAGATATTCAGAAATCGTTTCCGGCGAGATGACCACGGCGCCTGCTTTGCTGGATGCATGAAGTAAACGTAGTTTTTTCCCCTGCCGGACGGCAAATCCCACATGCGCGACATCCAGACCTTCCTGGCCCGTGGCAAAGGCGATCACGTCGCCCTGCTGTATGGCATATTTCCTGCGGGCCACTTGGCTTTTGCCTATCACGCAAAAGGTTTCTTTGGAAAGCGCCTTTTCCACTTTTTGGATTTCCGCAAAGGTTTTCGGATTTTTCAGCGCGTCATAGAAATGGTGATGGACGGTCATGAAGTTGATGGTCTTGCGAATAGAACTGCCTTCCAAAAGGGAAGTCACATCCTTCAAGATGTTTTTTTGTTCATTATCCCGGAGCCAATCGGTAAAATAATGCAGGCGTGAGGCATAACCACGAATTTTCCCCTGACGGTAGCGGATATATTTCAGTTTTTTCTGAAAATGCCGCGGTGTGAGCGTTCCGGCTGCCGTGCAATGGGCTGCCGCCAAGACCGTTTCTACAAAGGTCATGCAATCGAATGCGGAGAGGTTGATTTCCAACTTTTCCCGGCCGGCTGTTTCCAGGGTTCCTGAATGATAGGGGGAGTCGAGAAAAAAACTCCCGATTTCGATGATGAGGTCTCCGGGGAATAAATTTTGTTCCAGGGCCCTTTTCCAGAGTTCTTCGGTTTCGATATGGTTATGGTCTGATGTGCTCATCGCTTTTCATCGTCTTCCATCCGGAAGACTGTATATGATAAAAACAAGGGGGCTGGATATTGATATCAAGCCCCCTTATTCTGCGACAAATATGCTTGGAAGGTAAGTTACTTGTTTTTATCCACTCTGTCCTTCAGTTCCTTGCCCACTTTAAAGAAAGGAAGCTTTTTGGGTTTCACTTTAATCTTTGTGCCGGTTTTCGGATTTCGTCCTGTATAGGATCCATAATCTTTGACAATAAAGCTGCCGAAGCCGCGAATTTCGATACGACCGCTGCTTTTCAATTCATCGGTAAAACATTGAAAAACGAGGTCAACAACTTCTCCCGCCTTTTTTTCCGTTAAATCGAATTTTTTATCCTTACACAAAGCTTCAATAAGATCAGACTTTTTCATAAAGCCTCCTTCGGACGATTTGCAGCTACAGAACCCCGTATTTTTCTGTGTTCAAACAACTCATATGCGCGCGACTATTATTTATTTTCATATGATTGTCAAGAATATTTTTACCTTTTGGGATTGGCGGAAGGAGGAAGCAATTGATGAATTTCACGGTCTGTCAGATTGCGCCACTGACCTTCCTTCAGGCCTTCCAGCGTAACATGGCCTATGGATTCCCGTACCAGGCGAAGCACCGGATGGCCGAGAGCTTCAAGGCCTCTGCGAATCATTCTGTTTTTTCCTTCATGCAACGTCAGAACAAGCCACATGCTTTTATCATTGATCTTTTCGACTTTGATATTTTCCGGCTTGAAAACGCCATCCGGCAATTTCACACCGCCGGCCATTTGTTTCAGGGTATCTTTGCTCAAACGTCCGGAAACCTTTACCCGGTAGGTTTTGGGTGTCTGATAACGGGGATGTTGAATTTTTTGCGCAAAGGCTCCGTCGTTGGTCAGGAGCAAAAGACCCGACGAATCATAATCCAACCGACCGATGGGATATACTCTTTCCGGAATGTCCCTGACCAGATCGGCGACGGTAGGTCTTTGTTGCGGGTCGGACATGGTGGTGACATACTCAGCCGGTTTATGGAGTGCGATATAATAGCAATTGGTTTCGATGGAGATGGTGCGGCCGTCAACCCGGATCACATCTTTTTGCGGGTCAGCTTTGGAGCCCAGTTCTGTTACGGTTTGGCCATTGACACTTACGCGTCCCGAAGCGATCAACGTTTCGGCATGACGCCGCGACGTAATGCCGGCTGCAGCGATAATCTTCTGTAATCGTTCTTTCATGAGGGGGGATCGTCCTGTGTTTTTTCTTCAAAAGGAGAAAGGTTATCCTGGAGGAGCTCTTCGGAAACGGTTATGTTTTCTGCCTGATCGGGAATTTCCGGAGATTCTGGAGCTGTCTCGGATGTCTCGACGAACGAGGGGGGAGTAGCCTCGATTTCAGAATCAGTTTTTTCGCTTTCCTCCTGGGCCGTTTCCAGATCAAGAATTCCCTGTTTTTCAGTGATTTCCTTCAGTTCTCTCATGGTGGGCAGGTCGGTCAGCTCTTTGAGGTTAAAAACCTCCAGGAATTTTTTTGTCGTTCCGTAAATAATGGGTTTACCCGGAACGTCTTTGCGGCCGACAATGCGGACGAGTTTTCTCTCCAAAAGGCTTTTGAGGGGAGCGCTGACATCAACTCCCCGAACACTTTCGATTTCGGCTTTGACCACGGGTTGACGATAAGCGATAATTGCCAGGGTTTCGAGCGCCGCCGGAGAAAAAGAGATCGGTTTTGACGTTTTGAGTTTTTTGATCCAGACCGCCATTTCGGGACGGGTGCGAAATTGATAGCCTCCGGCAACTTCCTGAAGAAAAATACCGCTATGGCGTGTTTCATATTCAGCCAACAGCGAATGGAAAGCTTCCTGGATGTCGTTTTTGTGCACATGGTCCAAAACGGCGCAAATTTTTTCCAGCGGCAAGGGGGTTTCCGACGACAGAATTAATGCCTCGATAATGGCTGAAATATTTTCCATTTACACCTCCACGGCCGGGAAAATCCGGATCACGCCGAACGCCGCGGTTTGATACGCTTTGATCATTCTGAGTTTAATCAATTCCAGTAAGGCCAGAAAGGTATAAACGACGCGGCGGCGGTCTCTGTTTTCTCCCAGCAATTCTTCAAATGTAAGATTTTTTTCACGCGTCAAGCGCTCCATCACATCGTTGATGATGTCTGTCAAGGACAGCTTTTCCATGTCGATTTCCAGCATGTGGCGATTGTCCAGACGTGAAACGACTCGATGAAACGCCTCGATTAACTCAAAGATACTCACTTCGATCAGTTCATCCTCGGGTTGCTTCTTGACGTCTCCGGAAAGGGGGGCCGACCGTTTGAATACATCCCGATCCAGAATGGGCCTTTGCGCCAGTTTTGCCGCCGCGTCCTTGAACGTCTGGTATTCGATAAGCTGTTGGACCAGCTCCGCACGCGGATCTTCCTCCTGATCCTCATCAGCGAGGTCTTCGGGTACAGGCAATAGCATGCGGGATTTGATGTGAATCAGCGTGGACGCCATAACGAGATATTCGCCGGCCAGGTCCAGGTTCAGCGATTTGATGATATTCAGATATTCAAGATAATGCTGGGTAATAAGAGCGATCGGTATATTGTAAATGTCAATTTCATTTTTCTTGATCAGATACAACAGCAGATCCAGAGGACCTTCAAAACAATCCAGTTTAATGGCGTAATCTGTGCTTTGTTCTTCGTTCATGGATGGTTTTAGATTTTGATCGCTTCACGAACCTCTTCCATAGTCCGGCCGGCGATTTGCGATGCCCGGGCGTTGCCATCGGCGATGATGTCATGAATTTCGTTTAAGTGGGTGAGGTAATAATCCATGCGCTGGTGGACGGGCAACATCGCTTTTTCAATTTGTGCCGCAAGCATTTTCTTGCAATCCGTGCATCCGATGCCGGCTGTCCGGCATTCCTGGCTGATTTCCGCAACTCGTTCCGCGGAGGAATAAAGGCCGTGGAAGGTAAAGACGTTGCAGATGTCGGGATTGCCGGGATCCTTTTTTCTCATCCTCTGTGGGTCGGTGAACATGGAGGAAATTTTCTGATGAAGCTCCTTGCCCCGGTCGGAAAGATAGACCGAGTTGTCGTAGGACTTGCTCATTTTGCGGCCGTCAATGCCGAGAAGCTTGGGAACGCTGGTTAAAAGAGGTTCCGGAACGGGAAAAACCTCTTTGGCGTAGAGATAATTGAAGCGCCGTGCGATTTCGCGGGTCAGTTCGATGTGTGGAAGCTGATCCACGCCCACCGGTACGCCGTAGGCTTTATACATAATAATATCGGCGGCCTGCAGCACGGGATATCCGAGGAAGCCGAAGGTGGAGAGGTCTTTCGACGTTAATTCCGCCTGCATTTCTTTATAGGTGGGATTACGCTGCAACCAGGCCAGAGGAGTAATCATTGATAAAAGCAGAAATAATTCGGCATGTTCTTTTACAGAGGATTGAACAAACAGTGTGCTTTTGGATGGGTCAAGCCCGGCGGCCAACCAGTCGATCACCATATTGATCCCGTTGGTTTTGATCGATTCTGTTGAGGCATACTCGCTGGTAATGGCATGCCAGTCCGCTACGAAGTAAAAGCAGTCGTAAGAGCCGCTGTTTTGAAGATGGACCCAGTTTCCTAACGCTCCGTGAAAATTTCCAAGATGCAGGCGTCCTGTGGGCCTCATGCCGCTGAGAATTCTTTGATGTGTCAAAATCCAAACTCCTGATTTCGCTTGATGGACAAAACACCAAGGCCTCCGATCGTAAATGAAGAATGCGGAGGCCTTGGATTCAAAAAACGGTAATAAAGCTATTTTACTTTATCGGTCAACGTTTTGCCTGCTTTGAATTTTACCACTTTCTTCGCGGCAATTTTAATCTCGGCCCCCGTCTGAGGATTGCGGCCTTTTCTTGCTTTTCTTTTGGTTACGGAGAAAGTGCCGAATCCGACAAGTCCGAGTTTTCCATTCTTCTTCAATTCTTTGGATATCGTTCCAATGAACGCATCCAGTGCCTTTCCCGCTGCTACTTTGGAAATTTCTGCTTCATCTGCGATTACACCAATCAATTCTGCCTTTGTCATCCTGTTTCCCTCCCTTTTATGAAATTAAACGGTCACTGATCAATATTGTATTTTTTTATTGAATCCGTTTATTTAACGGCCTTGCGATGCATGATCTGTTTTCTATTGCCGGTACGGCTAACACATAATCCATGAACAATCAAGGAAAATGTCATGTTGTGCCGCGGGATGGACTTGTTTTTCAGCCTCTTTTCCTGCTCGACATCGTTATTTGATACAGACCCGGCGCACCTGATTAAAATCGGTCATGCCTTTGAGCGCTTTGAGGATACCGTCCTGAAGCAAAGTGGTCATGCCTTCTTCCATGGCTTTGGCGCGAAGAACTTCAACTGGTTCCTTTTTCATGATCAGCTTTTTAATAGAATCGGTGGCGACCACCAGTTCATGAATGCCCAGCCTGCCTTTGTACCCGGTTTTGTCACAGGCATCGCAACCTCGGGAACGGTACAGCCTGAATTTATCATCATAGGTAATGCCCAGTTTCGCGAATGATTCGGCTCCGTAACTTTCAACGATTTCCTCAAATTCGTCCTTGGTCGGATGATACTCTTCTTTGCAGCTTTTACAAAGTGTTCGCACCAGACGCTGGGCAAGAATGCCCAGCAGGGCATCGGCGAAATTCAGAGGATCGATTCCCATATCCAGCAAACGGGTGATCGTTTCGGGAGCGCTGTTGGTATGGAGTGTGCTGAAAACCAGGTGGCCGGTGAGCGAAGCCTCAACGCCCGTCTTGGCTGTTTCATAGTCGCGCATTTCACCGACCATGATGACATCCGGGTCGGCTCGAAGAAAAGCTCTCATGGCGGCGGCAAAATCAAAGCCGATTTTGGATTGTACCTGAACCTGTCGCAATCCATATTGGGTGATTTCCACCGGATCTTCCGCTGTCCAGATTTTCTTATCCGGCGTGTTGATATGGTGGAGCGCTGAATGGAGAGTTGTGGTTTTTCCGGAGCCCGTCGGGCCGACCACCAAAACCATGCCATAGGGTTTCGTGATGACTTTCACGAGTTCATCCAGATTGCGTTTGAGCAGTCCCATGCCGTCCAGCGGCATCAGGGTATCGCTTTTGGCCAGAAGCCGCATGACAATATCTTCAACACCGCCCGACGTGGGAATAGTGGCTACGCGCAATTCCAGGTCATCCCCGTTGCTGCGCCGGAATTTGATTTTACCATCCTGCGGTTTTCTTTTTTCGGTGATGTCCAGATTGGACATAATTTTAACGCGGGAAATCAGCGCCTGACGGTAGCTGAAAGGAACCGTCTGGTAAATGCCGCAATCGCCGTCTACACGGAAGCGGATTTCCACGTTTTTCTTGCCCACATTCGGCTCAATGTGAATATCCGAACATCGGCGAACGGAGGCATCGTTGATAATTTTATTGACCAGCTGCATGATGACGCTGTCGGATTCCGTGACGGCATCGGTGCCTTCTTCTTCTTCGCCACCCACCTCGTCTTCCATCTTGCCCAAAAGATCGGTAAAGGACTGTCCGGTGTCGGTTCCGCCAAAAAACATGTTGATGTATTTTAAAATGTCTTCCGGCAAAGCGACGTCATATTTGACTTTTTTTGTTTTCAGGAGATTTTCGATGGCGTCTCTTTTAATAATATTATTGGGATCATCGACAATGACATGAATATTGTCGCCAATTTTCTCCAACGGAACCCACAGTTCACGTTGCAGGTAGTCTTTTTTTAAATTTTTTGTCAGGTCACCCGGAATAACGGTTTTTTCGTTGAAGGAAATAAACCGGCAACGGAAGAATTCCTCAAACGATCTGCCGATATCGTCCTTGGAAATCCGGTATTTGTTCATCATGTATTTTTCAATGGTTTCCTTTTGCTCCCGCGCTTCATCCCAGGAGGCTTCCAATTCCTGATCGCTGATCAGGCCGCGACTGACCAGAAAATCGAAACGGGTTTTTCGTCGCCGTGCGAAACGCTGCTGATTATGAAAAGCAATGCCGAGCGTTTCGGCGATTTCCACCGCCAGTGCGATTTCCGCTTCGGTAAATTTATTGTCCCCCTTTTTTCGGTTGATGAGCTGCATGACGCCCATAAGTTTATCTTGATAGAAGAAAGGAATGGCAAGAATCTGCCTGGTTCGAAATCCGGATTTTTTGTCCCAGCTGGAATCAAAAGTCAGTTCAAAATCAAGGGCTTTGAGCTCAGCCTGATTATAGGCGTCGCTGATGTTGACAATGTTGTAGGTGCTGGCCACGTAACCGGCAATGCTTCGATTGTTGATGGGGACGCGGATTTCTTTCAGCTGCGATCCGGCCAGAAACATGGAATAGATTTCATTGCGTGGCTGATCGACCACATAAATGGTAATGGAATAGGCGTTAAACAGGTTCAGGATGCCGTCTTTCAATTCGACCAGAATTTGCGGTATGTTCTGGGCGGCATGAATGCGGTTGGTGATTTCCTGAAGATTTTTCCGTATCCGCAGCTCATCATCGACGCTGGCTTGTGTTTCAAGATTCGGCTGAACACCCATAATGCAACTGCTCCACGCGTTTTTCCAAAGATTTCATAAGCGGGTTCATTCTAACAAGCACGGAAATGAATGTCAATGGAAGTGACGCTCATGGAACGTGCCTGCATAAACACCGTCAGGCCATCTGGTTATGAGCCGGCGGTGACAATTTTTGAAAAATCGGCGATTTGATGGAACAACGCCGAAATATCGGCCAACAGAGACAGGCGATTGAAGCGAATTTTTTCATCCTTGTCCATCACCATCACCTGCTCAAAAAAACCGTCCACCGGAGGGCGCAAAGCGGCCAGTTTATTAAGCGCCGCCTGAAAATCCTTTTCGGCGATCCCTTTTTCCACGCGGGTTCTGATGCTGTCCAGGGCGGAAAATAATTGAATTTCCGCTTCATGGGAAAGCAGGTTAATGTCCACCTGTCCACCGGAAAAATCCTTTAAAATGTTGTCCACGCGCTTGAAGGCAATCGAAAGAGGTTCAAACTCCGGATTGGAGCGAAAGTTCTGAAGTGCTTCTACCTTTTTCTTTACGGTGACGAGATCATCCAGGTCCGCAGCCAAAACCGCGTCCACCGTATCGTAGGCAAATCCCTGGCTGATCAACAGGTTCTGCAGGCGTCCCCTGAAAAATTCCAGAATTTCTTTTTGGATGTCTTTGTCCGGTTTTTTCAAAACGTCTTTCAGGGCGATCAAACATTCCTCAATCAGAAAATGCAGAGGGAGTGCATAGGAACGGGATAAAATAATATTAATAATTCCAAGGGCTTGTCTTCGAAGTGCGTAAGGATCGGCGGTTCCGGAAGGCGGCAGGCCCACTGCGAAAAAGCCGACGATGGTATCGATTTTGTCGGCTATGCCGACAATCGCGCCTTCATCGGATTGAGGGAGATCGCCTCCCGCGACCACCGGTAGATAATGTTCATAGATTGCGTGGGCGATTTCCGGTTTTTCTCCGGCGATCAGCGCGTATTCCCGACCCATGATTCCCTGGAGTTCTGAAAATTCACCCACCATTAGCGATTCCAGATCGGCCTTGGCCAGTAAAGCGGCGCGTTCCACGTTTTTTTTCACCGACGGCTTTACTTTGGCGGCGATTTTCACGGCCAGCTTGCGGAAACGCAGGACTTTTTTATGGGAGGTTCCCAACAAGGTGTGAAAAACCACTTTCTTGAGCGATTCCACCCGGTTTTCCAGCGGGATTTTCTTGTCCTCTTCAAAGAAGAATGCGGCGTCGGCCAGACGGGCGCGCAAGACACGTTCATTGCCACGGGAAACGACATCCAGGTCCCGGGCGGGGGTGTTGCTGACGGCGATAAAATAGGGCAGAAGATTTCCTTCTCCGTTTACGACGGGAAAGTATTTCTGATGCGAAATCATCGTTGTTGTCAGGACATCCTTGGGAAGTCTTAAATAATTTTCATCAAAACTTCCACGGACAATGACGGGGTATTCCACAATAAATGCCACTGTTTCCAGCAGGTCTTCTGTGTAAAAGAGTTTTCCGCCAACGGCTTCAGCCGCCTGTTGCGCCTCTTCAAGAATCCTTTTTTTTCTTTCATCCGGGTCGGCAATCACGAATCGTTCCTTGGCCTTTGACAGGTAATCCGCCAATCCGGAAACGGCAAAAGAATTGGGACTCATGAAGCGGTGTCCGCGGGATGAATTTCCGCTTTCAATATCCTCAATTTTCAGCGGAACCACCTTGCCGTCGTATAAAGCCAGCAGCCAGTGCACAGGACGCGCAAAACGCAGGTCGTAGGCTGCCCAACGCATGGACTTTCGGAAAGGAATGGACAGAAGAAAATTTTTCAGAATCTCGGGCAGCAGCTCAGCGGTCGGCTGTCCGGAAATAGTTTTACGAGCGCCCAGGTATTCGCCTTTTTCGGTAACAACCGTTTCCAACTGTGCGACATCCACCCCCTGGCCTCTGGCAAAACCCAGTGCGGCCTTGGTGGGCTGTCCATTTTCGTCAAAAGCGGTTTTTTTGGCCGGGCCCAGCTTTTCAATGAGCTGATCCTCCTGTTTTGGCGACACATGGGCTATGCTCAGAATCAACCGCCGTGGTGTGGCCAGGCAGCGGACACCTTTATGGCCGATTCGCTTTTCCGTCAGAATTTTATGGATGATCTCTTCCATATCCACGACCGCTTTGGATAAAAATCCCGCGGGAATTTCTTCAGTGCCGATTTCAAAAAGCAGTTCGTTGCTCATCTTATCTCCCAATCGTTCAGTTATTCTTTAAGAGGGGGTAGCCCAATTCTTCGCGCTGCTTGAGGTAGAGTTCCGCGCTGATTCTGGCCAAATTACGCACACGACCGATGTAGCTGGTTCGTTCCGCCACGCTGATTGCGCCGCGAGCGTTCAGCAAATTGAAGGTGTGGGAACACTTCAGGCAGTAATCGTACGCGGGCAGGGACAGATTTTTCGCGGCAATGCGCAGGGCTTCTTCTTCATAGGTGTCAAAAAGTCTTCGCAGCATCGGAATGTCGGCCACCTCGAAGTTGTAAGTGGAAAACTCCACTTCGCTTTTGTGGTGAACGTCGCCGTATTTAATCTTGTCTGTCCACTGGAGATCATAAACATTATTAATGCCCTGAATATACATGGCGATACGTTCCGTACCATAGGTCAGTTCAGCGCAGACCGGATTGCAGTCAAAACCGCCAACCTGCTGGAAATACGTAAACTGCGATATTTCCATGCCGTCTAGCCATACCTCCCAGCCCAGCCCCCATGCGCCCAGCGTGGGTGATTCCCAGTCATCCTCGACAAAACGGATGTCATGCTCCAGAGGATCGATTCCGAAGCTCTTGAGGGAGTTGAGATAAAGCTCCTGAATATTGACCGGTGAAGGTTTCATAATCACCTGATACTGGTAATAATGCTGAAGGCGGTTGGGATTTTCGCCGTAGCGGCCATCTGTCGGCCTTCTGGACGGCTGCACATAAGCTACATTCCAGGGTTCCGGGCCCAGAGCGCGCAGGCAGGTGGCGGGATGAAACGTTCCCGCGCCGACCTCCATATCATAGGGCTGTTGAATAACGCAGCCCTGGGAATGCCAGTACTGTTCAAGCGCAAAGATTAATTCCTGAAAAGTCACGATATCCTCCTTAAAAGGTTGCCGATCCGAAGCGCCGGGTTGCCAGTGGGGGCATCCCAGTTTTATCGATTTGCGGATTGTTCCCTAACATGAAAGGAACATCGGGTCAATATCCGGGAGATTGTCCGGTTACCTTTTTCCTTTTGCAGAAAGAAGATGCCAAGGGTTCCGGCATCCACTTTTTTCCGGTTATCTCAAAATCAGGCGCAGTGGCGAAGGCGGGGTGAATTCCCCGGGGCGGGACGTGATTTTGGTTGAAAAGAATTCACACCCGTCGGCTTCAATGGTTAGATCATATTCCCCTGCCGGAACATCAAAAAAAGCGAATGAATTTTTAAATGCAAAATCTCGGGAAGCCAGAAAAGCAGACAGCACTTCTCTGTCGCGCATCTGATTGTCGGGTGTTAGAGACCGGGAGATTCCCTGACCCTTGAGGTGGATGGTGCGAATCTTAACCTGTTCCGGTAATTCCTGGTAAAAACCCCAGAAACTGTCTTCCGTATTCGTTGTAGCGTAAATGAAATTGGCCACCATGCCCTGCGGCTTCAATACAAATCTGACGTCAGCGATCTGGCCGGGTTTAATATCCGTTGGGATATGATCCGGTTCGGTTTTAAACCCCAGGGCGCAAAGGCTGACATCATATTTTTTCGGCGGAATGGCTCCCGTTTCCTGCACCGATTGAAAAGGAATGATTTTGATTTGCCTTTCTTTTTCTTCTGTTCCCGTTGGGGCCAGCACAAGAGACATCTGCGAGGGGATGACGGTATCCGGCGGATCAAAGGCATGTTCGACACGCAGATACCCTTTGGAGCGGGCATAGGTTTTGTCTTTATTCGCTTCCGTGTCGTCCAGGACGGTTTTAAAATGTTTCATCATTTCCCGGCTGGACAGAATGCTGACATGGTCCTCGTTCAATCCGGTGACCTTCAGGGCGTCAGCCTGTGCCCGAGGGTCAAGCATGCTTTCCAGCGTCACGGTATTGTCATTGTTCTGACGAAAAAGACTGCCTCCTCCCTTGTGTCCAAAAAATAAATAGTAACGGATGGAGGGATTGATTTTAGAGGCAAACAGTCTTTTGATAAAAGCGCTGTCTGGCTGGACGTCCTTCCAACTGGGAATGACCGCCGGTGATTTTTCCACGCCGGTTTTTGCCCGCTGTTCACCGCCCCAAGGTGAAGAAATAGAAATAAAAAGCTTGATGGAATCGGTATAATTATTCTTTTCAAGAATCGCTGATCGCGATACCAAACCACCCATGCTGTGGGCGACAATATAAAGAGTTTCGAATTCATATTTTCTGTAGAGTTCATAGAGCTTTGTCTGCATCAGAAAAGAGACAGTGTCCAACCGTGCACCCGAAGGATAATAATAAATCCAAGGCTGGTACCGCGAGCGGTCTAAATGTTCAATGAAATAGCGCCAATCCTGAGGCGAACCGGCGGCGCCATGCACAAAAAGAATGGGGATTTTTTTTGCATCGTAAGGTTCCAGGAAAGCGATGTTGCAACCGGTTTGCCGGAAATACTCCAGCGGAGCCCAAAAGCCGTTCAGTCCATTTTCGGCGGAAAATACCGGATTATCGAGACGAACGAGGGCGCCGGCCGAGGTGGGAGGCTTTCTTTTGCCGCCGGAAAATTCGGACAGACTGCGGTTCATGTCCTTTGATGGGCTGGTTTCCTGTGAGAGCACAATATCCAGCCCCACAATGATGCCGCCCATCTGTGTTTTGACGGCATCGGGTTTTCCATAGTTGCCTGCCCATTCTCCCGGATTCCAGGATAGTGAGGCGTCAGCGTCTTCAAAAGCAAATATCTGATAGCTTCCTTCCTGAACCAGCAATTCAAACTGTCCCGGTTCCGACAGAACCGCGTAATCAGCGATACGGATCCTTCCTGGTTCATGGCTATAAGCAACCACAATGATTGGGTTTTTAATGGTTTTTTTGCTAAGAACTTCTCCGAAAAGAAGGCACGAATCCTGCGAAATCCGGACATCTTCCCTTAACTTGAACAAGGCGCAGCCGGTAAGATTCCAGATCAACAGGAGAACAAACGCGACAAGGATCCCTTTTCTCATGCTGACTCCCTTTTCTTGATGCAAAGGCAACAAGCTTGTTGATTTATCCGGTTTCATCTGCTTAAAAAAGTTTCCATGGAATCTATCAGATTCTTAAAACGGACACAATCTTAAAAAATATTTCATTTTCGGCGCATCCGGATAGCCGGAGATTTTCAAAACGAACAGGAGGACGGACATGGATCGCTTTTGCAAAAGAAGCTTGTTAAAAAGAATGGAGAGCTTTTGGAAAATATTTCCGGTAATCTGGTGCCTTTTCTTCCTGATTCCTTCCTCGGTGGCGGCGGAGCTGAAGCATGATTTGGCGCATTGCTCCCGAATTGAAGATAATGTGACGCGGTTGCAATGCTTTGACGAGCTTGCGCGACAAAACGATGCTGCGTCCCAGCAAAAGGATCCAACGTCAGACTTGCCGGTTGTTCAAAAAAACGTGACGGAGCCGGACAAACTTACGTTGATGCAGAAACTCTGGGATTTGGAACCCGGTCAGCGCAAGCACTCCTTTGTTTTAAGTCCCTATCGGACCACATATTTTCTGCCCCTGGCTTATAACTCTTCTCCCAACGAAAGCACGGACCTGGAATATGATCCCCGGGCCAAAGCCAAGCACACGGAAGCCAAATTTCAGTTCAGCTTCAAAGCCAAAATATGGGAGGATGTTTTTCAGAACCAGCTTCAGGGGTTCTATGACGAGAATCGAATGATCCGGGGAATGGATGTCTGGGTGACCTATACTCAGCTTTCCTTCTGGCAGCTATACAATTCCGCATTTTCCGCACCATTCCGGGATACCAATTACGAACCGGAACTGTTGCTCAACCTGCGCACGGATTATGAAGTGCTTGGTTTCAAAGGACGCTTTTTGCAGTTTGGTCTCAATCACCAGTCCAACGGAAGAGCGAGGCCCCTTTCGCGTAGCTGGAACCGTGTCGTGGCCAATATCGGCCTGGAAAAAAAACATTTCAACCTGCAAGTCAGGACATGGTATCGCTTGCCTGAAAATGAAGCGGATGACGACAATCCGGATATCACCCGATACATGGGGTATGGAGAACTCCGGACGGCATTTTTCTGGAAAGATATGCGTTTTGCGGCGATGCTGCGCAACAACTTAAGAAGAGAAAATCTGGGTGCCGTGCAGCTGGATTGGAGCATTCCTCCTTCCACCCTCGGGAAAGTTCTTCTGGGGGGAGTGGTGCCCCAGACTGTGCTGGACAAGTATCTCACCGACAAGATCAGTCTTTATGTGCAATATTTTAACGGCTATGGGGAAGGCCTTTTGGACTATAACACGAGCATCAACCGGATCAGTGTAGGATTTATGATTGCGGACTGGAACTGAAAAGATATGATACCCGAAATCCTTAGCGTGCTGAATGATCAAAGCGTGGAAAGCTCACGGGGCTGGAAAATCAAGATTTTATCGGTCAGTTCTTTTCTCTATCAGGAGGCGGGGAAAACTCTTCGATTTGCGCTGGAAGATTGTCCTAATGAAACCGGAGAGATGGAATGGATTATTTTTTTGCCGGAAAACTGGGCGTGGAACAAGCCTTTTCATGGCGAACCGGTTCCATCCGAAAAGAGAGCAGAAATCTTAAACCGGATTGACCTGGCTTTTTGGAAGTTGGACATGAAGATCAAAGAAGTGGTTTGAGAACCGCCGGAGAGTCTCGTCCGGGGCAGGTTCATGAATTGCCGTGAGAGGATGAGGGTGCGAGAATTTTTTGCAACATTCGTCCCAGATCATCAATCCGATAGGGCTTGATGATCACACCGGAAAACCCCTGGTTGATGTAATCCGCCATGACCGGATCGTTGGAATAACCGCTGGAAACGATGGCTTTGACATCAGGATCGATGTGCTTGAGTTTCTGAATGGCCTCCTTGCCGCCCATGCCTCCGGGAATCGTCAGATCCATGATTATGGCGTGGAAAGGTTCTCCGGATTGTTTTGCTGCTACGTATAATTCAATCGCTTCTTCACCGTTATGCGCCTTGACGACATTGTATCCCAGTAAGGTGAGAATGTCGTTGCCGACTTCCAGAATCATGTCTTCGTCATCCATCAACAGCAATTTCCCTTTTCCACCAAGGCCCTCCTGAGGATTCTTTGCTTTTTCGGGGACCAACAGCTTTTGAGAGGCGGGAAGGTAAATAAAGAACGTGGTTCCCTGGTTTTCGCAGGATTCAACATCAATGTGGCCATCGTGTTTTCGAATAATCGAGTGGGTGGTGGCCAATCCCAGTCCATTGCCTTTGGATTTCGTGGTAAAAAAAGGGTCAAAAATTCTAGGCAGGTTTTCACGGGAAATTCCCACACCTTCATCCTGAATGGAAATTTTGACATAGGGTCCGGCCGAAAGTGGCAGAGGCGAATCCGGAGGAATATGCACATTGCAGGCGGAGAGAGTGATCACTCCCCCCTGGGGCATGGCCTGGATGGCATTGAGGACGAGGTTGTTGACGACCTGATTGATCTGGCCTTCATCCACCTCCACCGGCCAGACCGTTTCCGGCAGGAAAAACTGACTTTTAATATTGGAGCCGCTCAAAATGAATTTGGTGGATTCTCTCAACAATTCCAAAATCGAGGCCGTCTTTTTCACAGGGCTGCCTCCTTTGGAAAAAGTCAGCAATTGTTTGGTCAATTCCGTGGCTCTTAAAACCGCCTTTTCTGCCTCGGCAAGTTTGCCGGCTGCTTTATCTTCCGTTTTTGTGTAAATACGGGCCAGAGAGATGTTTCCCAGAATTCCAGTCAGGATGTTGTTGAAATCATGTGCGATGCCTCCGGCGAAAATGCCAATGGATTCCAGTTTCTGATTTTTGAGAATTTCCATTTCCAGCTTTCTTTTTTCCGTAATGTCGCGAAAGACAATAATGGCACCGACGATTTTGCCGTCTTTGTCTCGGATAGGTGCGGCGCTTTCAGCGATGAACTTTTCAGTAGTGCTACGGCTGACCAGGATGGCCTGGTTTTGTGCTTTTCCGGAAGAAGGGAAATTCAGGGGATTCGGCCGGATTTCGTGGGATTGTTCATCAACAATGCGAAAAACATCAGATAAAACAAGACCATATGCGTCTTCTTGGGTCCATCCGGTCAAATCTTCGGCAACTTTGTTCATCAGGATGATTCTGCCGTCTGTATTAGTGGCGATCACGCCGTCGCCAATGCTCCGGAGCATGACGGAAAGTCGTTCTTTTTCGTCCAGAAGCAAGGTTTCCGCCTGCTTGCGGACGGTAATATCTCTGACCATTCCCTCAATCCCGATAACATTGCCTTTTTGATCCTTCAAATGGTGGGAGTTGGCCGATACCCAGATATAATTGCCGTCTTTTTTCCGCAGTTCCGTTTCAAAATTTTCGATACTTCCTTTCTGCTGCAAATAGACTTCCAGGAATCGGCGTTGCCGGGGATGCCGATAAATGTCAAAAAGGTTAATTTTCATGCATTCTTCCGGAGTATAGCCCAAGATTTTCTCGATCGACGGAGAGACCAGCACAAGATTTCCGTCCAAATCAGCCCGGTAAAAAACATCCTGAATATTTTCGAAAAGGTTACTGTATTCATCAAGGCTTTCCTGAAGCTTTTCCTTGCTTTTCTGCAGTTCTTCCCGGGTACGGATAATTTCCTCATAGTTTAGGGAGTTTGTAATCGATATGGCTGCCTGGGAGGACAGCAGTTCCAGAATCTTTATTCGTTCCGGCGTAAAGGCATTTTTCAGCAGCCGGTTTTCCAGATACAAAATACCGGCGGTTTTCATTTGTCGGACAATAGGCATGCACAGAAAGGATCTCGGCCGGTTTACGGAAATATAGGGGTCGGAGATGAAAAGGCCATCTTCTGCGGCGTCATTCAAAACAATCCGCTCACCCATTCTCAGTACATACTGGATGACGGAGTAGGGATAATCTGGGCTGGAATGCAGTCGGTTCTCCTGAAGTTTTTCTACGACCATTCCCGATTCAGAGCTTTCCCGGGCGGAAATGCACAAGGTTTTTTCATGTTCAATGAAAAGGTAGCCTCGTTGCGCTCCGGCATTTTCCATCAGAATTTTCATCAACTTTTCAATCAGACGGTCAAAGTGGATCTCGCCTGATATCGCCTGAGAAGATTTGACAATGCTGATGAGGTCGATCATCTCTGTTAACAGGCCGGCTTTTTCCCCTGACGAAACCCCTCCGGCTTGGTGGGACGATGGAGCCGTATCTGGGGTTTTGTCTTTGGCCGGGATTTTGATGAATGGACGGTATTTTTCTTCCAAATCGCTGACTTTGCGCAGGGCTCCCCATGTCCGGTAATGGTGCAGGGCGGAATGAACATAATGACCGGCGCCTTTGGCCGCCCCTTGGGCCAGATAAAATTTCGCTGCCAGTTCATTGGCCAGAGCTGCAAGAAAGATGAAACCCTGATCTTCGGCGGATTGAATGGCTTGATCATAAAAACCGCAGGCTTTTGTGAAATTTCCCGACACACGGGCGATTTCTGCCTCGACCAGCAGATACCGGCCCAGGAAATTGTCGGTACAGTTGTTTACCCAAAATCGGGCTTTTTCCTGGTTTTTCCGGAGATCCTGGAGGTAGGTTTCCCGATCCGTGTCGGATGCCTCCAAATACAGAGATGTGATGATCAGGGAATGAAAGAACAGACAATCCGATTCCTGCATCATGCCGGACATGAAAAGGATGTTCTGTCTGGCCTTTCCGGCCATTTCCATCGCTTCGGCATAGTTTTCGGAAAGGTAGAGGGTCTGCGCCTTGTACAGATGGAAAAGTGCGATGCCGGTACCATATTTGATGAGTTGCATCTTTTCCAGATGGGTCTGCTCGTTGAAGGTTTCGCTGTTCAGGGAAGAGCGGCTTTGGGTCCGGCCAAGGAGATTCAAGAGCGTTTGCCGAATCAGTTCCTGGCGCTCGTGAGCAGGATCATTCTTGATTCTTTTGAAAAAGGCCAGGCTGATTTCCACATCATGGAGAACGGATTCCAGAGAATCGTGTCCGTAGGAAAGAGCAACCCGGGTGATGGACATGGCGGAAAAGCTTCCGTAGACAAAATCACCGATTTCCACTCCCGCCTGAAACGCTTCCCGCAAATAGTCCATATTCCGGCAGATATGTTGCCGCCAGTGGGAGATGAAATTACCGATGATAAAAGGGACCATGCAACGGTTGGAGGTGCCCTGAAATTGTTCATTGAGTTTCAGGGCCAGGCTGCCGAGCGCAAAGGCTCTTTCATACTGTTGGAATTTCATGCATAAAAGCAGGGCCCATACGGCAAAAGTATAATTGGAGTCTTTACTGATTCCGTTATGGAGAGTGATGTTGATCAGCGTGACGGTGCCCATGGCAAAGAATGTGGGATTGTTGACATAAGCCGATGAGAGAGCATCCATGAGAAGCCTTTGGCAGGCGATCTTTTCGGGACTCGTGATTACCGGCAGATGGATGAGTTCGGGAATCTTGTGGGTTGCGAGAAATTGGTCCAATTGCTTCAGTTCATCGGAAATCAGCTTTTCTTGAGCCTCCCGGTCTGTCAGGTCCGGTAGATGAATGCCGAAAAGTTTGAGGGCTTCGATGCACAGAGTCTGGTGCTCGACAAATCTGCCCAGTTTGGCATCCAGGGCCATCCGGATTCTATAGATTTCTGCCCGGTCCAGATTGGACTGCGCCTTTTGAAACGCCAGCTCAAACAGTTTTTGCGCCCTGTCATGATTTCCGGCAAGATATTCGCATTCGGATCGTTCTCTGTGCAGGGCGAATGAAAGAGATGCATCGGGATTCCAGACATTCTCCGCCGCGAGTTCCATGCCTGTTGCCAGGTAGGTGCAGGCCAGATCGTAGGCAGTGGATGATTTTGCCTTGATGCCGGCGGCCAGCATCAGTCTGGCCATTTCCAGCCTTTCCTTTTCTTCTGTCACATGCTCCATTCCTTTGAGCAGGTGGCTCACGATCTCAAAAATTCTTTCTTCCATCGCTTCCGGGCGGGTGTTTTTCAGCATTGCACGGCCAATCGCCAAGTGGACCTTGCGGATTTCTTCCGGTTGGAGAAGACTATAAGAAGCTTCCTGGATGCGGTCATGGAGAAACCGTAACACTCCCGCAGACTCCGCGTACCCTTCCATTTTGGGATGGCCTCCAACCGGAAGCAGTAATCCTTCTCGAATGGCGGCCTGCAGGCAACGATGAATTGTGCTCGGAGGATCCGTCATGATGTCCGAAAGCAGGGAAGGGGAGAAAGAGTTTCCGGCACAGGACGCCAGGCTCATGATTTTCCGGATATCATCAGGCATGGTCTTGAGACGGTCAATCAGCAGGCCGGTGACGTTTTCCGTAACATTCATCTGCTGGATGGCCTCTAGGTTCCATCGCCAGAGTCCCTCTTTGGCGGAGAAGATCAGGACATGCTCCCGGTAAATCTTGCCGATAAACTGATTGATGAAAAAGGCGTTTCCGCCGGTTTTTTTCAAAATAAGCGACGCCAGCGCACTGAATTCACCCGGAGGGCGGGAAAACATGTCGGACAGCATTGCTGAAATTTCTTCATTTCCCAGCGGGCCGAGGGAATAGACTTCCGTAAAAATATTTGCCTTGCGGATATTGGCGAGAGCAAGCGTCAGAGGGTGATTCTCTCCGACTTCATTTTCGCGATAGGCTCCCACGAGAAGAAAATGCCGGCTTTCTTCTCCGGTCAGCACCATTTCCAGCAACCTCAACGACGCCGGATCGGCATACTGAAGGTCATCCAGGAACATTGCCAGAGGATGTTCCTGCCGAGTGAGCACTTTGAAAAAAGACTGGATGGCATAGTCGAAAACATTTTTTGCCTCGGCTGGGCCAAGCGCCGGTATCTGCGGCTGCTCGCCGATAATATGCTCGACTTCCGGAAGCACATCAAGAATAACCCGACCATTGAATCCCAGCGCTCTTTGGAACTGGTTCTTCCAGGAAAAGAGTTTGTCCGTACTCTTCGTCAGCATTTGCCGAATGAGTCCTTTCAGGGCTTGAAGGATGGCACTGTAGGGGATTTCTTTTCCGATTTGATCAAACTTGCCTTCAATAAAAAAGGCGTCCGGGGGGAGAATGGACCGGAAGGTATCGACGACCAAGGTGGTTTTTCCGGTTCCTGCGTTTCCGCAGATGAGCATCAGTTCGCTGTTCCCTTCGGTTGCGCGGTCGTATGCTTTCCGGATCGCCTCTTTTTCCCGTTCCCGGCCATAAAGCTTGCGGGGGAGATTGAGGCGTTCGGAAACATCTTTTTCCGCAATTGGAAACTGTGTGACCCGGTTTTTCTCTTTCAGCAGAGCAAGACATTTTTCCAGGTCATGCTTGATGCCATAATCGCTCTGGTAGCGGTCTTCCGGATTCTTGGCCATCAGCTTATCCACAATATCCGAAATGACGGAGGGAATATCGCCAGGCAGAGATTTCAGGGAAGAAGGAGTTTGGGCGATGTGATGATACAGAATTTCAACGGGATCGTCTGACCGGAAAGGCAGAGTTCCGGAAAACATTTCATAAAGGGTGACGCCCAGCGAATAGAAATCGGTCCGGTAATCCGGCATTCTGTTCATCCTTCCCGTCTGTTCCGGTGACATGTAGGCAAGAGTGCCCGGAAGAAAGAAGGCGTCCAGGCGCTCCTCCAGCCCATATAACGGACTGCCGCTCAAGTCGGTCATGCCGATCTCGCCGGTGTGGAGATTGATGATAATGCTGGAGGGATTGATGTCGCCGTGGATAAGCTGATTCTCGTGAATACAGCTTATAATGCCGCAAAGTTTAATGGCGATTTGCAGTTGATCCTGAAGATTTAGTTTATGAGTCAGGAGGATCTTTTTTAGCGGAATGCCTCCGAAGTCTTTCAGGATCAGGGCGTTTCCCGTCGAGGTGGTTTCCAGCCGGTCAATCCGGATGACGCCTGGAATATCAAGATTTTTTAAGATTTCATATTCTCTGGTTGCCGGGTGAAAGGAAAAAGCGGACTGTCCCGCAATTTTGATCATTACGGTTTGGGCGTCTTCTTTACGGATTCCCCTGTAAAGGACATGCTTTTCGCTTTTGCCGATTTCTTCAAGAATCTGGTATCCGGGCAGATGAATCATTGCGCTTTCTGAAACCCTTCTGCATCAGGATGGGTATGGATTCGATTTTGGAGGAAACTGCCTGAAGAAAGCTAAATCTTCAGGCAGTTTTTCCGGCTATTTGAATATTGCCCCAGTTGACGCCGAGGTAACACTCTTCGCGTAGCGCCCCAGATAGCCGGTAGTGATGGCCGGCTGATGAGGTTTCAATGCTTTGCTCCTTTTTTCCAGTTCGGCATCGCTGACTTTCAACGTCAGGGTTTTGGCGGGAATATCAATGGCAATGATGTCTCCTTCGCGAATCAGCGCAATGGGCCCGCCTTCTGCCGCTTCCGGCGAAATATGTCCTATTGCCGCTCCCTGCGTTCCTCCGCTGAAACGTCCGTCGGTCAGAAGCGCCACGGTTTTATCAAGTCCCATGCCGACGATGGCGGATGTGGGAGAAAGCATTTCGCGCATTCCCGGTCCTCCCTTGGGACCTTCGTATCGAATGACCACAACATCGCCGCCCTTGATTTTGCCACCGAGGATTGCGTTGATGGCGTCGTCTTCAGAGTCAAACACTCTGGCTTTTCCTTCATTGACCTGCATGGCCGGCGCTACGGCGGACTGTTTTACCACCGCGCCATCCGGCGCCAGATTGCCGCGTAAAACGGCGATGCCGCCCTGTTTGGAGTATGGATTGGAAAGAGGCCGGATAACCTCATCGTTCAATACCGGGGAGGTTTTCAGATTATCGCCCACTTTTTTCCCGGTTACAGTCATGGCTTTTTCATGGATGACGCCCAGTTTGCGGATGACGTTCATGACCGCCTGAATACCGCCCGCCGCATCCAGATCTTCGATGTGATGTTGTCCGGCAGGACTCAATTTACAGAGATTCGGCGTGCTGGCGCTGATGGCGTTGAACAGGTCCAGATCGATTTCGATGCCCGCTTCATGTGCTATGGCGGGAATATGCAAGACGGTATTCGTGGAACAGCCCAGCGCCATATCCACTGCGATGGCGTTTTTGAATGCGGCCAATGTTGCAATATCACGTGGTTTTATGTTTTTTTGCAAAAGGTACATGATTTTCATGCCCGCACTTTTTGCCAGACGCCGTCTTGCGGCCAATACGGCGGGAATGGTTCCGTTGCCGGGCAGTCCCATGCCCAGGGCTTCCGTCACGCAGTTCATGGAATTGGCCGTGTACATGCCGGAACAGGATCCGCAACCCGGGCAGGCGTTATCTTCAAGCTGGGTTAATCCGGCAGAGGTCATTTTCTTGGCTTTCACTGCTCCGACTCCCTCGAAAACGGAAATCAGATCAATAACTTTTCCTTGCACACGTCCGGCAAGCATCGGTCCGCCGCTGATGAATATGGAAGGGATATTGAGTCTCATTGCCGCCATCAGCATGCCGGGAATAATTTTGTCGCAATTGGGAATGAAAACCAGTGCGTCAAACGGGTGGGCCATGGCCATGATTTCAATGGAATCGGCAATCAGTTCCCGGCTGGCCAGAGAATATTTCATGCCTTCGTGATTCATGGCAATGCCGTCGCAAACGCCAATGACCGGAAATTCCATGGGGGTTCCGCCTGCCATGCGAATGCCGGCCTTGACATCCTGGGCAATCAAATCAAGATGAATATGTCCGGGAATCACTTCGTTGGCCGAATTCACCACGCCGATCATCGGACGGGAAAGCTCCTCGTCCGTATAGCCCATCGCTTTGAGAAGAGAGCGGTGAGGCGCCCTCTCCAATCCTTTTTTCATGAGGTCGCTTCTCATTGTATTTTTCTCCCGTTTCAGCTATTTTTTCCGTTTTTCCGGCCGCAAGGCCCTAACCGCTTGGCCCGCCTGCCACATTTCCGAACTGCGCATCTGTGCAAGTTCGGCATTGAGCTTTTCCTTGTAATCCGGCGCGCTGTTGACACGCAACACGACCTCCGTTTCCTTGCCGGTAGCGACGGAATTGTATAGTTGTGCAAAGACCGGCTCGACTGCCTTGCGGAACCTGTGCCGCCAGTCCAGAGCGCCTCGCTGTGCTGTGGCGGAACAATTGGCATACATCCAATCCATGCCGTTTTCGCCGACCAGGCGGATGAGGCTTTGCGTCAGTTCTTCCACGGTTTCGTTAAACGCTTCACTGGGGGAATGTCCATGGGAGCGCAATTCTGCGTATTGTGCTTCCATCATGCCCGCCAGCGCGCCCATCAGCACACCCCGTTCACCAGTGAGATCGCTGTATACTTCCATCTGGAATGTTGTCGGGAAAAGGAATCCTGATCCGATGGCGATGCCCAGCGCAAGCGTTCTTTCCATTGCCCGTCCCGTTGCGTCCTGATGCACGGCGAAACTGGAATTGATGCCACTGCCGTCAAGAAAATTGCGGCGGACACTTGTGCCCGAACCTTTGGGCGCCACCATAATGACATCAACGAAGTCAGGCGGCACCACCCCTGTCTGATCATTGTAAACAATGGAAAACCCATGTGAAAAATATAGTGCATCTCCCTTTTTCAAATGCGGTTTCACCTTGGGCCAGAGAAGCATCTGCGCTGCATCGGATACCAGATACTGAATGATGGTTGCTTTTTCAACCGCTTCTTCAATCGAAAAGAGTGTCTGTCCGGGAATCCAGCCGTCTGATATCGCCTTTTCCCAGTAAGGCTTGTCTTCCGGAGACTGTCCGATGATCACGTTGATGCCATTGTCTTTCATATTGAACGCCTGAGCCGGCCCCTGGACGCCATATCCCAGCACAGCGATCACTTCATTGCTTAAAACCTCACGCGCTTTTTGGATCGGAAACTCTTCCGCCGTGATTACGTCTTCCATCGTGCCGCCAAAATTAATTTTTGCCATATAACCCCCTGTATTATCGGTATTTTTGTTTTATTGATCCGTATTTTAATCTTCCAGTTTCAGGGCAATCAACCCTGTTCGGGTGATGTCCACTATACCCAGCGGTTCCAGGCGCGCCAGGGAAAAGTCAATTTGCGTTTTATCTCCCGTGATTTCAACGATCGTGTAGGTATCACCCGACAAGAGAACTTTCCATTTATTCATTTCAATGGCCTTTTTGATTGCCTCTGTGTTTTGTGGTGTCAGGTTCAGCCGCACCATCAGCATCTCTCGATGGACGGATTCGACATTGGTCAGATCGTCAACGGAAATCACATCCACCAGACGCTGCAGCTGGTTGATGATCCGGTTAATGATGGCTGAAGAGCCGGCCGTGGTCATCACAATTTTCGATATGTCGTTTTGCGTGGTGGTGTTTACGCATAAGCTATCGATATTATATCCCTTTCCTCCAAGGGCGCCGGCGATTCTGGCCAGCACGTCCGGCTTGTTATGAACCAGAATTGAAAAAATGTGGGTTTTTTTCTCCATTTTCTACGTTTTTCAACCTCTTTTCTTTCAGAATGATGTTTAGGATGATTTCAATTGATCATTTCTCTTGTTCCCAAGGCCATTTGCGTGATGGATTCACCCGGATGCACCATGGGATAAACGCACTCTTCCCGGGATACGCGGAAATCCATCAGTACTGGCCGATCGATGGAAAGTCCTTCTCTCAATGTACGTTCCACTTCATCCGGTTTGGTCGCCCTTAAACCGACCACACCGAAAGCCTCCGCCAGCTTTACGAAATCCGGCGCATAGGTCATGTCGGTGTGAGAGTAACGCTTCTCATAAAAAAGTTCCTGCCACTGCCGCACCATGCCCAGATAGCCGTTGTTGAGCAGAACCACTTTTGCGGCGAGGTTATACTGGGCGGCGGTCGCTAATTCCTGAATATTCATCTGGATACTGCCATCTCCGGCGATGTCTACGACGAGTCGGTCGGGAAATGCGCATTTCACGCCGAGGGCGGCAGGCAGGCCAAATCCCATGGTTCCCAATCCGCCGGATGAAATAAAGGAATTAGGCTGGTTAAAGTGAAAAAACTGAGCCGTCCACATCTGATTCTGACCGACCTCCGTTGTGATCAGCGCGTCGCCTTGCGTGATCCTGTAGAGAGTTTCGATGACAAACTGAGGTTTGATGACTTCAGAGTTCTGGCAGTAGGTCAGAGGTACTTTTTTTCGCCACTGCTCGATTTCGGCTATCCAAACCTGTCTTGATTCCGCTTCCTGTTCATAGTGATGCTCTTCCAGAAACCGTAACAGATCCTTTAGTACGGATTGGGCGTCGCCAATGATCGGCAAATCCACGGTAACATTTTTATTAATGGAGGAAGGATCAATATCAATATGGACGATTTTTGCGTCCGGCGCGAAGGTTTCAATTGTTCCGGTTACACGGTCGTCAAAACGCACGCCGACTGCAAGCATCAGATCGCAATGACTGATGGCCATGTTTGCGTAGTAGGTGCCGTGCATTCCCAACATGCCCAGCCACAGCGGATCGCTTCCCGGAAAGGAACCCAGTCCCATCAGGGTTCCGGTTACCGGAATTTCATATTTTCTGGCCAGATGGGTCAATTCCGCTGCTGCGTGGCCCAGAATGACGCCGCCGCCGGTCATGATGAGGGGTCTTTTCGCACGATGAAGCAAGTCCAGAACATGAGCCATTTTTTTCGGCGCCGGTTTGTAGGGAGTTTCATAATTTCGAAAGGTTACTTTTTCCGGGTCATAATCCGTACTTGCCGCCATAACATTTTTAGGCAAATCCACCAGCACCGGTCCGGGTCTTCCGGAGCGGGCGATGTGAAAGGCTTCTTTGATGGTGGACGCCAGTTCCTCCACATTGCGCACCAGAAAATTGTGCTTGGTGCAGGGTCTGGTGATGCCGGTAATGTCGCATTCTTGAAAAGCGTCATTGCCGATCAGGCCGGTGGGCACTTGTCCGGTAAAGACCACCAGGGGAATCGAATCCATATTGGCGGTGGCAATGCCCGTGACCGCATTGGTGGCTCCGGGCCCGGAGGTGACCAGGCAAACGCCCACTCTTCCCGTTGCCCGCGCATAGCCGTCGGCGGCATGCACGGCGCCTTGTTCGTGACGAACCAGAATATGTTTCAGGTTGCTTTTAAAAATCTGGTCATAAATATCCAGGACTGCTCCTCCAGGATAGCCGAAGAGGATGTCCACTTTTTCTTCTTCCAGCACTTTTAACAGGATTTCGGTTCCTTTCAAATGCATTGTTTTTTCGCCTCCATGTTCAACAGATATGAAAATGCCTTGATAAAAAAAGCCGCAGTTTCTTGAGGAAAAAGCGGCTTTACTTGCAAAAAACAAAGCCGCGGGCTTTTCGGGGCCCGCGGCGGATACCTTTTTCTTAAAGATACCGGGCGGCGGACCCCGTAAGTACGACTACTACGAGCAAGCTTACGAAGGTTTGAATTACATGGTTACCGCTTTCAGAATCTTTAAAAATCATAAAAATTTTCCCAGCATTTTTTTTTCATGTAGCGAAAATTGATCCGCTTGTCAAGAGACTTTTACTTCTTTTCGATTTGCCTCAACCATTCCAGGGCGAATGTTCGGGCCGCCTGCATCGGTTCGCGGCCTATCCGGTAGCACTGTTTCCAGGAGCCGGGCATGGATTCATAAGCCGGATTGGCGAACTTCATTTTCCCTCGCCCGTTGGAAACCAGTTTTGCGTCATAGGGAATATCTTTGCAAAGATCAAGAAATTCGCGGAGTCGGGTGGCAATCAAACGCTCCGGATCTTCCGGATAGTTCTGTTTCCACTGGTCCAGGCGTTCAGAATAATTGCGCTTTTCGTCAAGCGCGTTTTGTTCGTATCCCTGCTGCAGCATGGCCGCCATTTGCGGATTATCCGTCATTCTCTTGATATTGGCTTCCATTTCTTCGATCGTGCTTTGCATTTGTTTTTGCATATCCGGAGGCAGCGTTTTATAAGTTTTCTTCATCTCCTCCAGGCTCTGCTTTTGTTCCGCCACAAACCTGCCATATTGCTCATCGGGCGATCCTTGGGAGGGCTCGGTGGGTTTTTCGTCCAAGCGCTTTTTTTCGTACTCCGTCCTGAATGCAGACGATTCCGTGTAGGATTTTATAAAGCTTAAGGTGTTTTTTACAAAAGCAGCCTGAACCTGGGGAGCGGCCGCCTTGAATAACTTCTTGTCCGGATGGATGGTGATCCGTCCATAAAACAATGAATTGACGACTCCATTTTGCAAGTCGTCCTGGGTGAAACCAAAATCCGTTATCCGGGATTGAGCATAAAGCATGGCTGTTCCTGCCACAAGCACAACCAGGCAAAATAAAATGGTTACTTTTCCTTTTCTGATCATGAATTCTTTCCTCCGGTTTTATGGAATCAGCGAGGGGTTCACGATGGAGTCAATCTTTTTTGGGGTGGAATTCTTACAATTCGTTCTCCTTCCACCATGGATATGGCGTTTTGCGGACAGAAATGTGCGCATACGCCGCAGCCGATACAGTGCTCCTCGTTCCGCCTGGCTTTCTTGTCTTCGTTTAAATATGCCGCATAGGTGTGACATTTTTTAACACATGTACCGCAACCGATACAAAGATCATCATTCACCATGGACAGGAAATGAGTGGTATTGGTCAGCGGAGCAATCATGTTGTCAACGCCGTTTGCGCAGCAGCAGCGGCAGCAGTTGCAGATGCTGGTTTCTTCCTTGCTGATGTCAAAATTGGGATGGTAGGCTTTATGCACAAGTCCGGCTTCTTCTGACCGTTTTAAAACCTTCAATGCCTCATCTTTGGTAATCATCCGGGAAAAACCCTGTTCAGAAGTAAAACGCGCCGATTTGCCGAAGGTAAAACAAGTTTCGCGATCATCGGTTTGTTGGCATGGCGAGCCGGACAAATCCTTATAATGACGGCAAAAGCAATGACCCAGCGCAATTTCATCAAACTTGTTGATCAGTTCTTCAACCTTTTGAGCAGGTACAATTCGGTCTGCCGTCTTTTCCAGTTCGTGGTTGATGGGGATGATTTTCACCGGTTCATTTTTCGGCTTGTTTTCAAAAACCGGAACGGTTCTGTCCACCGGCGGGAGAGTCATCATGAAAGGAATGATGGCATCATAATTATCCTGGAGCATATTTTTCAGGTCGGCAAACAGTTGATTAAATAATGTGCATATCTCCAAGTTCTGTTCATTACGTTCCAGTTTGCCCATGAATTTGTATTCAAAGGTTCCAACATTCAAAAGCGGCAGCAGCCGAAAAACCATAACGCCCTTGCTGTTGGGTTGATTGAAGATGACGCCCTTGGAAGCCAAGTTCTTTATTTTCCTCATAATTTCTTCTTCCGGCAATCCGCTGGATTGTTTGAGTTGTTCCAGGGTCTGGGATTTTTTTTCTTGGAAAGCCGAGATAAAATCCAATTCGTCTTCCTGAATAAAGAATTTTAAAAGTTTTATCAGTGTATCGTTTACCGGAACCGGTGTCCCTCCGGCTTTGCTGATGATTTCTCCCGCTTCCCTGTACTTTTCGTCCATATTCATGTTTTTCCTCCAAGAATCGTTTTTGAATGAAGGCTGCATAAGGAAAGAATAAAAGTTTCCCTGTCCGGCAGGCCATTTATTTGCTAATGTGTCCCTCTTGGAATCGCAGTATAGGGAGGCTGATTTAGCTTGTCAACGAATAATTCACGAATACTTTGAGGTGTCATGAATTTGCAGCCGTCATGTGCAACGGATTGCTCTGTTCCCCGGGGAACTTGCCCATGAGAATGATCGGGATCGGTTTTTTCGTCGGTTTGGTGTCAGGAGCGGTTGGAGGTCTGATTGGACTGGGTGGAGGAATTATCATGGTTCCTCTGCTTACCGGCCTCATGAATCTGGATCGTATCCGTGCACATGGCACCAGCCTGGCGGCGCTGGTGTTTACGGGTTTCAGCGGAGCGGCGGCTTATGCCTGTTACGAACAGATTGATTGGACGGCCGCTGTGGCGCTGGCTTTTCCGGCAGTCTTGACGGCTGCTGCCGGAGCGCGGCTTGCCGATGCTCTGCCCGCCTGGAAGCTGAAAAGAGCTTTTGGCGGATTTCTGTTTCTTTGCTCTTTGCTCTTGCTTTTGAAACCATTCATGCCATCCGGGTGGGGACCTCTGTCCGGTTATGCATTGATCGGGGCGATGACGGCCACGGGAGCGGTTACGGGATTTCTTTCCGGTCTTTTGGGAGTCGGAGGCGGACTGCTCATGGTTCCCGCCATGATCTTTTTTGCCGGTTTTTCTCAATATGCCGCCCAAGGTACGGCGCTTTTGGTCATGATTCCGACCGGCATGACCGGCGCTGTTACACATTTCCGTTTTGGAAATGTGGCGATCAGGCTATTGTATGGCATTGCGCCTGGCATTTTGCTGGGTGCGTTTCTCGGAGGAAACATCGCTCAATTTATTCCCGAAGATTTGTTGTGCAGAATTTTTGTTCTGTCCATTCTTTTGATGGGATGGCGTTATATCAAAGCAGAAGAACCTCCCGAACTTCCCGAATCGGTCAAGGCGGCCGGTCTTGCCAGGAGGTAGTCCGCCTAAAGCATTCCGCAGCGGCCGTCAACAGGCAATATCCTATTTTTCAAGCGTTTCTTATCTTTAGGTCCTGCAGGCCGTTGTCAATGCCTTGTGGGGGTCTCATTCTGCATACCATGATGCAATTATTTGATTGACTTGCAAATCGTTTGAAATTAATAAAATCAAAATATTAAAAAAGCAAGAGGCAAGGCATGCTTCAAAAAAACCCAGAAATGAAAAGGAATGGTCGGGACGAATCTCTTGGCCAAACGGCATCTCCTTTAACCGTTCATCCGTTTTCCTCTGCAAGCGACGTGAATCTCAAAGGCCGGGAGGGAAACCGGTCCTTACCTCCAAATGCCCTCCCCGGATGGGAGGTTGATTCCTCCTTGGCTTTACAGGGTTTTTTCCCTTCTCCTCAAGGATGGGTGGACCAGGGAAAGGATGTCGCTGCAAGTGTTCTTGCAAAAGACAAATCGCGTTACGAAGAAATGCGCTTTCGCGCTTTTGTCGAGCATTCTTCAGACATCATCGTGATGATCAATCTGGAGGGAGTCATTACGTATATCAATCCGGCCGTCGAAAAAGTTTTGGGTTTCAAGCCCGAAGAACGAATCGGCGCCGGGGGATTCGAGCTTGTCCATCCGGAAGACATAACATTTCTGGCCGATTCATTCCGTACGCTGGCCAGCAATCCGAAAGCCCCTCCGATTTTTGGTGAAATGCGTTTACAGCATAAAGATGGTAGTTATCGAATATTTGAAGGCGTGGGAAGCGGATTTGTCATCAACGCTGTTGTTGAAGCGGTGATCGTGAATTATCGCGATATTACTCAGCGAAGGAAGATGGAAAACGATTTGCGGGCAAGCGAGCGCAACTTCCGCTGTTCTCTGGATGATTCTCCTCTGGGGATACGCATATCCAATATCGATGGTGAAACCATTTATGCCAATCGCGCAATTCTGGAGATGTATGGCTATGACAGTATCGATGAACTCAAAAATACTCCGCTTCCGGAACGATATACGCCGGAGAGTTATGCAAAATGGCGGACCAGAATGGAAAAGAGACGTCAAGGAGCATTTGGTCCTTCCGAATATGAAATCAGTATTCTCCGAAAAAACGGCGAGGTGCGTCATCTTCATGTTTTCCGCAAGGAAATCTTCTGGAACGGTCAGAAGCAATTTCAGGTCATTTACAACGATGTCACCCTGCACCGGCAGGCTGAAGAAAAGATCCATCAAAGTGAAGAAAAATACCGCACGATTATTGAGCAAATGGAGGAAGGGTATTTCGAAATTGATCTGGCCGGAAATTTTACGTTTACGAACGATGCCGAGAACAAAATGCTGGATTACTCCAGGGATGAACTGATCGGAATGAACTACCGTCAATTCATGGACAAAACGCATGCTCAACAGGCGTATCAGATTTTTCACCATGTTTTTAAAACGGGCGAACCGATGCAGTCGGCTTATGGAGAAGTTATCAGAAAAAACGGTATGAAAGGATTTTATGAAATATCGATTTCCCTGATCAGGAACACCGAGGGCAGGCCGGTTGGATTTCGGGGAGTCTCCCGCGACATCACAGAGAGAAGGCAAGCGGAAGAGAAATTACGCATGCAGGAGCAGCTTTTCAGGACGCTGGCGGAGCAGTCTTCTGATATCATTGTTCTTGTGGACAAGAGAGGGACGATTATTTACCAAAGTCCCGCTTTGGAGGATTTTCTTGGATATAAACCCAAAGACAGGATCGGCCTGAATGCCTTTCAGGAAATTCACCCGGATGACTTAAACAAAATCCTTTATTATTTTAATATTCTGATCAACAAAAGCAACGCATCCTATCAACAGACGGATGTGCGAATTCGCCACAAAAACGGAGGCTTTCGCGAATTTGAAATATTGGCCAAAGGCATTTCCAAGAATGACATTGTTGAAAAGGTTGTGGCCAATCTTCGTGATGTGACTGAACGGAAACAAGCTGTGGAAGCGCTGCGGGCCAGCGAGGAACTCTATACACAGCTCGTGAACACGATTCCTGATGTGGTGATTCGGACGGACCTTGCGGGAAAAATTACCTTTGCCAATGACTACACCATTCAAAGAGGCGGGTATCGTTGGGATGAAATAGAAGGTCACAATATTATAGAATTTATTCCAGAGGAAGAGAGAGCCCGGGCTGTTCAGAACATCATGCGGATTATTACGGAAGGCAGACAAGGTCCTTATGAATATCATATTATCCTGAAAAACGGTGTAAAAATTCCCTTTGAAGTCAGCAGTGGCATTTTTCGCGGCGAAGACGAACTGCCTTTTGGCTTGGTTCATGTATGCCGGGATATTCGAATACGTAAAAAGGACGAAAAGGAAAAAGAGCAGTTGCAGGAGCGTTTAAATCAGGCTCAAAAGATGGAATCCGTGGGGCGGTTGGCCGGCGGAGTTGCTCATGACTTCAATAATATGCTTGGCGTGATTCTTGGTCATACCGAGCTGGCGATGGAGCGTAAGGTGCCCGACTCGCGACTGCAGATTCATCTTCAGGAAATCCGGAAAGCGGCGGAGCGCTCTGCAAGCCTTACGCGTCAGCTTCTGGCCTTTGCCCGCAAACAGACGGTTTCTCCCAAGATTATTGACATCAACGACGCGGTGACGGGCATGATCAAAATGCTCCAGCGTCTGATCGGAGAGGACATTGCTCTGACCTGGTTGCCGGGTATGAATATCTGGCCGATTAGAATCGATCCGTCTCAGGTCGATCAAATCCTGGCCAATCTGTGTGTAAATTCCCGTGATGCGATCTCCGGTGTGGGAAAGGTAAGTATTGAATCAGGGAACATTACGGTAGATGAGGCTTTTTGCACGGGTCATGCGGACTTTGTTCCGGGAGATTACGTTTTTCTTTCCATCAGTGATGACGGATGCGGCATGGACAAAGAAACCCGCGGCAAACTGTTCGAGCCGTTTTTTACAACGAAGGATCTTGGAAAGGGCACGGGACTTGGTCTGGCTATCATTTATGGCATTGTCAGGCAAAATAAGGGATTTATTTCCGTCTACAGCGAACCGGGTCAGGGAAGCACTTTCAGTATTTTTTTGCCCAGGCACATCGGCCATGCCGAAGGGACGGAAAAGGATGAAGCGAAGGAAAGCGTCGTCGGCGGACGCGAAACGATTCTGCTGGTCGAGGATGAACGGGCGATTCTGGATTTGAGCAAACTCATGCTTGAACAACAGGGATATCGGGTTTTGAGCGCGGCCACGCCGGTGGAAGCGCTGGATCTGGCCCGGCAGCATCAGGGAGACATTCATCTTTTGATGACAGATGTCGTCATGCCTGAAATGAACGGTCGCGACCTTGCCAGGGAAATGCTTTCTCTGTATCCCGGAATCAGGCGCCTGTTTATGTCCGGCTATACGGCCGATATGATCGCCCATCATGGCGTACTTGATGAAGGTTCATGTTTCATTCAGAAGCCGTTTACCAGATATGACCTGACTGCTAAAGTGCGGGAGGCTCTGTACACGTCATCATAAAGGAAGGAGAAGAAAAAATGAAAAATGTGGATATGAAAGTCGAAGGCAATATTCTGACCATTCAGGTTGACCTGACTCGGGAGTTTGGACCGTCAGCGTCGGGGAAAACCATTATTATTTCATCGACGGAAGGAAATATTTCTATTCCCGAAAGAGATGAAATCAAGATCGGATTAAACATTTACAAAAAGAAGCCTTTTAGTTTATCCAAACCTGAATAAGCGAAGTAGCCGGCAAAGGCTACAAGAAAAATAGCGCAGAAGGCGATCAGACCACGGTAAAGACGATCGGTCAGAAAACGCCGACCTCCGGAAACGGCGGCTGAAATAAAGGAATACCAAGCCAAGTCTGCTGAAATGTGTCCGGCGAAGAAGAAAACAACGCCCAGAACACCGAACTGTTCGGCATAAATGATATAACCGACGCCGATAGAGGCCCACCAGATTATCCAGTAGGGATTGGATAGACTCAAAAGGATTCCGCTGACCAGTGGATGGTTCAACTTTGTTTGCTTTACTTCCCAGGACAGACCCAGTGTTGGTAATGTGCGGAGCATTCCGAAAGCCATCCAGAACAGAATGGCAGATCCGGCCAGGGCGGTGGTGACAAAAACAACCGGCATCTGCAAAAACGGCGCCAATCCCAGAAGAAGAGCACTGACCAGGGCTACTTCCAAAATGGCATGTCCGACAATCAAGAGCGGCCCGGCGATGAATCCGCGCTGGGAACTTGCGCTGATGGTGGCCGTCAGGAGCGGCCCCGGCATAAGAGCGCCGGAGAGCGCGATAAAAAAGGAAGTGGCAAAAATAGTCAGAAACGTCATCATGAAGGCACCTTCCCGGAGGATGGCCTTGTGTCTTTTGGAGTAAAAAGGAAGTCCATCGTTATGGCCTTTTCTTTCCTGTTTAGCGAACTGGAAAGGGATTTTGAGGTTTTGTTCGGCATAAGAACATTTTTTCCGTTCATTGATGACTCGATCTTTTGGTTCTGTCAAGGGATTTAATGAAATAGACTTGATGAAATAGAATTTGCTTTAGCGGTAAAAATGCCGGATAATAAATAAACAACACCTGAAAGAAACATCCGGAGCGGAGGTTCATGGATCATGGCGGTGAAGCCCAGGAAATCTGAAACATCTGAAAAGAATCCCGGATCGGCAAACGAGGACAGAACCGAAGCGGAAGAAAAATGGATGTCCGCCGACGCGCCGGAATCCGAAAAGAGTGCGGAAAAAAATGAACTGTCCCGTCTGGCGATGGACATCATTTCCAATGTCGGCGTAGGAATTTACATCGTGCAAGAGGGAAAATTTGTTTATGTCAGCCCCCTGTACGAGAAACTTTCCGGCTACTCGGCCAGTGAACTTCTTCACCGAAATTCCCTGGATTACATTTATCCGGATGATCGAAACAAAACCCGCGCAAAGGCGATTTCTGCGTTGAAGCAGGGAAAATCTGAACCGTATGAATACCGTTACGTGAAAAAAAACCAGGAAATGATCTGGATTCTGGAGATGGTCACTTCAGTGGTTTACCAAGGAAGACGGGCGGTTCTTGGCAGTTTTATGGACATTACAGAACGTAAGGGCATGGAAGAATCCTTGCGCCGCAGTGAGGAAAAATACCGGAACATTCTTGAAAGCATTGAAGAAGGCTATTTTGAAGTTGATCTGGCCGGAAAATTTATCTTTGTCAACGATGCCCTATGTCGTATGCTGGGTTATTCCAAAGAGGAATTGATCGGCATGGACAACTGTCAATATACCGATCAGAATCATTTGCAGAAAGTATATCAGGTCTATCATGAGGTTTATGCAACCGGAGTTCCGGTCAAGGAATTTCGCTGGCAGATTATTGACAAGCAGGGGGCGAAAAAGCATATTGCCGGATCAATTTCTCTGATTCGGGATGCCTCCGGGGAACCTGCCGGTTTCCGAGGAATATCCCGGGATATCACGGAACACAAAC
>DAOLNX010000013.1:0-45685 GCA_035416785.1 Smithellaceae bacterium
CAAACAGACCGTAATCCTTAATCGACGTGCCGGTAATCCGGAGCAGTTTGCGCACAGCCGGAACAGGCCCCAGCCCCATGTATGCGGGATCGACACCGCCGGAGGCATAGCCCTTGATTCTAGCCAGGGGCTTCAGTCCCATTTGTTTGGCTTTTTCTTCGCTCATGATCAGCATGCCGACGGCTGCGTCATTGATCCCGGAGGCATTTCCCGCCGTGACTGTGCCGTCTTTCTTGAAGGCCGTGTTGAGTTTGGCCAGTTTTTCCATGCTGGTATCCATCGGACGTTCATCCGTGTCGAAAATGACGGGGTTGCCCTTTTTCTGCGGAATGATCACCGGAACAATTTCATCCTTGAAAAGACCGTTTTTCATGGCGTTGCGCGCCCGGGTATGGCTCTCCACACTCAGTTTGTCCTGCTCCTCGCGGGAAATGTTGTAGCGCGCGGCAATGTTTTCAGCGGTAATCCCCATGTGATAGCCATAGAAAATTTCGTACAGAGCGTCAAACACCATCAGGTCCACGGTTTTGCCAAAAGGCATGTCCATGCGGTGCCCCCAGCGAGCCTTGGGCAGGCCAATCGGCACATCGCTCATGTTTTCCATACCTCCGGCAATGACCACTTCATTGTCGCCTGCTTTAATGCTGGCAGCGGCAAGCGCAATGGCTTTCATGCCGGAGGCGCAAACTTTATTGATGGTAAACGCGGTGGTTTCCTTGGGAAGCCCAGCGCGGATCATGGCCTGGCGGCAAGCATTCTGGCCCTGTCCCGCTGCGATCACATTGCCCATGATGACTTCATCCACGGCCAGTTCCTGAAGATGACTGTCCCACTTGGCATACTGCTGTTCGATGGGACAAAGTCCCTCGTTTTTTGCCGTATCCGGCGCGTCATCCTGAGCATGGGCCGGAAGCGCTGGCTTGAAACCGGCTTTGATTAAAGATTCACGAATTACAAGAGCGCCCAGATCTTTGGCTGCAACGTCCTTGAGCGAACCGCCGAAAGCTCCGACGGCAGTGCGTACACCGCTGACAATGACTGCATTTGACATAATGCTGCTACCTCCTTGAAATGATGGCGGAGTATTTCATAATTGCATCGTTTAGGCAAGAATGATTTGCAGCGCAGGCCGTTCGGGCTAATCTTTGCGTCGTTCATAAACATCCTCAAAAAGAAAGGCGGTTTCCCGATAGGCTTTGAGGATTTGGGGATCGAAATGCTGAGGCTTGATGCGGCCATCGCCCTGATTGAGAATTTTCGTTGCCGTGGCATGGTCCACGGAAGCCTTCCGGCGCTGCGCCATGCGCAGGGTATCATACTGATCGGCCAAAGCAGCGATTCTGGCTTCGATGGGAATGGCTTCTCCTTTCAGACCGCGGGGATAGCCGCTGCCATCCCATTTTTCGTGGTGATTCAAAGCCATCGATTGACCGATCTGTAAATGGGGATCCCCGCCGATGATTTTGGCCCCCCAAAGCGTGTGCTTTCGAAATTCAAGCGCTTCCTCCGCCGTCAGGGGTTCGGTTTTTTTAAGGATATAGGCGGGAATATAAATTTTCCCCACATCGTGAAGCAAGGCCTGAGTGCTGATCGTGTGAATCAAGCTCTCTTTCATGCCGAGCCGTTCGGCAAGGATGCCACAATATTCGCCGACACGGTAAATATGGCCGGGCGTTTCCTCCTCATAGGCTTCCGCAATGCGGCAAAGCGCGTAAACCATATAATCGAAGGCTCTGCCCACCTCCGAATATTGCTGGGACAAAGTATTTAAAAACTGGCCGGCCAGGGCAACCTGCTGCACAAACCGGACATGACTGCCGGCAACCTCCTGTCCGTAATTGATCGCCAGAAGACAAAACTCCCGGCTCAAAAAGCCGATACCGTTTTCCACGGACATGTTTCTGGCCTGAAAGTTCCGAATCAGGGCTTTCGACTCTTCGAATGCCTTGGAATCGTTGAGCAAAAATGTTTTCGACTTTCCCCGTTCCGGCAGCGCAATACCCGCCAGCAGCTGAAAATCCAGCTTGACCCGATTGAGCTCATGAAAAGCGTATTCATAGTGGAACCACTGCCAGTTTTTATGATCAGGCATGAAGCCGATGATCACGGTTCGCGGCTTATCGACAATGTCCGTTGCCTTACCGACCAGTAGGGCCAAAATCTTATCCATCTGAACCTGAAAATCAAACGGCGAGGATACGCTTGACGCCAGAAAGGCGTGGATGCCCTCCTGGCTCATCATATTCATGGCATGCATGTTCTCATAGGAATTTGTAAGACTGTCCCGACTGTATTTCCGGCGGAGAAGCCCCCGAACAAGGGCAAGCATTTCTTCATGATCCAGCGGCTTGAATAAATAGGCATCGGCGCCGGCTTCGATGCCCCGGAGAAGATCCTGTCGCGCCTTCAAGGCGGACATCATGATGACGGGAATATCTCCGAAACGGCCATGGGAGCGAATTTCACGACAAACCTCAAAACCATCCATTCCCGCCAGCACAACCCCCAAAAGGATCAGATCCACCGACTGGCGCTGCAGAACGTCTATCGCTTCCTGACCGGTATTGACGCGAATCACATCATACCCTCGAGGCGAAAGAATCGCATCCAGCAAGACCAGTCCGGCCACATCGCTGTCCACACACAGAATCTGGGGGCGTTTTCCGTTAATGGGATAATTTTCCGTTAAGGTCATAACCCGCTTACTTTATCGTCTGTTCCTGTTTTTGCTTGAGAGGCAGAAAGACTGTAAAACAACTGCCTTTCCCGAATTCGCTCTCCACGCTAATATCCCCGCCGTGAAGTTCTACAAGTTGCTTGGTCAGCGACAAGCCGACACCGATGCCTTTTTCCGACCGGGTGTAGGCCGATTGCAGTGTGCCGAACGCCTCAAAAAGTTTCGACATATCTGCCGCCCGGATGCCTGAACCCGTATCCTTGAAGGCAATACTGATGCCTTCCCGCCGGGACGTCGCATGGAGGGTTCTGGCTACATGAATTTGAATGTTACCGCCTTCTCCCGTATATTTAACAGCATTGTTCAGGAGGTTGAAAAATATTTGCTGTATTTTCTGAACATCTCCTTCAATGGACGTATCCGCATCCAGATCCACATCAACCGTCAACAACTGTTTTTTGTCCTCAATTTGCGAAGCCAGCAGGCGGGTCGTCCTGGAAAGTACCTCCGCAATTACAACCGGGGCCACCTGCAGCTTGATCCTTCCGGACTTCACCTGCGCAACATCCACGATTTCCGCAATAATCCTGCTTAAGTTGGCGCCTGCATCCGCAATATAACGAAGAAATTCTTCCTGCTTGTCGTTGATCTCGCCGAACATGCGGTCCTGCAGCACTTTGGTAAAGCCAACCACCGCGTTGAGCGGCGTCTGAAATTCATGGCTGATATGCGCCAGGAAATCCGACTTGGCCCGGCTCGCTTCTTCCGCCGCGATTTTTGACTTTTCCAGCTCCGCGGTTCGCTCCCGAACACGCATTTCCAGCGTTTCCGAGTATTCCCGCAGAGACTTCTCGGACTGCAAAATCATTTCTTCCGCCTTCTTTTTTTCTGTAATATCGCGGATAATGCCACTAAAGCCCGTCGGATTCCCCTGGTTGTCACGAATGAGACTGACGGACAGATTCACCAGTCTTCTCTCTCCACTTTTCAAAACCGCCTGAATTTCCACGTTTTTCAGGGGCAGACCGGTTGTATACACGCTGTTGTAGAGCGAAAAAAGTTCATCAACAAAGCTTTGATCCACGAAAACCTTAAAAGAAGCGTTTTTGATTTCACTGTCTGTATAACCGGAAAATTGTTTGAAAGCGGCATTGACAAAAGTAAACTTCCCCCGCAAATCGTTTTCAAAATACGGATCGGGAATGGTCGTAATAATCGTGCGGGCTCTCTCCTCGCTGGCCCGGAGCGCGTCTTCCATTTTTTTACGTTCCGTGATGTCCCGGGACAAGCAGCGAAAACCAATGGGCTGTCCCAGAGAATTCCGCATCAGCGAAACAAACATCTCAAAAGTGATCACGGATCCATCTTTCCGGGACGCCTCCAGAGCATAGTTTTTCACTGGCGTTCCCGTTTCATAAACCCGGGTAAAAACCTCATAGGTTTTTTGAGCGTTTTCGGAAGTCTGGCAGTCCCGTATGGACATGCGGAGAAATTCATCCCGCGTATAGCCTAAATCCAGGCAGGTACGGTCGTTGACAAACGTCATCACCCCCCGGAGATCCGTTTCAAAATAAGCGTCTCCGATGCTTTCGATAATGCTGAAATATCTGGCTTCGCTTTGCAGCAGCGCATCTTCGGACCACTTCCGTTCGGTAACGTCACGGATAAGCGACCGGAAACCGGCGGACTGACCGTGTTCATCCCGTATCAGAGCCCCGGATATTTCCGTCATTCGCCGGTTGCCCTGCTTGGTGGTCAACTCAATCTCCGCCCCTTTGAAGGATTGTCCGGTTTGGAGAAGTCTCTCATACAGATCCAGCCAGCCCCGCGCAGTATCCTCATCCGTATTGCTCCGAAGATTCTCTCCAAGCATCTCCTCCGGCCGGTACCCAAGAATTTTCCCCGCCGTCTCATTGACAAAGGTCCAGTTGCCGTCCAGATCCAGCTCTGCATATCCTTCTTCAATCTCCTCCAGAATCGTTCGGTATCGTTCTTCGCTCCTCCGCAAATCAGATTCCATTTTCTTTCGCTGGGTGACATTGCGGGCCAGGCCCCGAAATCCGACAGGCGTGTTTTTTTCATCCCGATGAAGCAGAATGGACAATTCAAAAAACTGTACGGACCCGTCCTTGCAAACCGTCTCCATATGATAGGCCTCAACCGGCACCCCTGTTTGAAAAACCTGATGAAAAACTTCAAATGTTTTTTTCGCGTTTCCCGGTGTCTGGAAGTGCCGCGCCGACATCCGCCCGATTAATTCCTCACGGGTGTAGCCCAGTTCCTGACAGGTTTGATCATTGACAAACGTCATCGTTCCCTTCAGGTCCGTTTCAAAATACGCGACACCGATGTTTTCGATAATGCTGAAATATTTCGCTTCACTTTGCTGCAGCGCTTCTTCGGCTTTCTTTCTCTCTGTAATGTCGTAATACATTCCCCGAAAACCGGTAGGTTTTCCGGCCACATTGCAAAGCACCGACCCGGAAATTTCCAGGAAACGAATCTCCCCATCCCTGTGGAGAATAGGCGCGGTTAGTCTTTTCATGGGCTGCCTGGTTTTGTAAATGTTTTTAAAAACATCCAGCACCGCGGCTTCCGTCGACTTTTCCATGTATTGACGGAAATTCTTCCCGACAATGGCTTTCGGCGCATAACCAAGAATCTTGGCCCCCGCCATATTGATGAAGGTAATATTGCCCTGCAAATCCAGCTCGCAAAACCCCTCATCTGTCGCATCCAGGACCGACCTGTAGCGTTCCTCGCTTTTCCGCAATTCTTCTTCAACAAGTTTGCGCCCGGTAATGTTCCTGCACACTCCACGGAAGCCGGCGGGCCTGCCCTGAGCATCCGGGATCAACGCACCGGAAACTTCAAAAATCCGCTTCGAGCCGTCCCGGGCCAAAAAAATCGCCTCCAAGGCGCTGAAAGGATGACCCGTTTTCTGAAGCAGAGTATAGCGTCTGTTCAAAAGTCTGACGGTTCCCGCACTGCAGCATTTCCGGTAATTCATGCCGGTAAGTTCTTCTCTGGAATAACCAAGTGTGCGGACCATTTCTTCGTTCACGAAGATAAAGTTGCCCTGCAGATCCTGCTCATAATAATGCTCTTCCATCTCCCGCAGCGCAGCACTGCACTGCTCTTCTTTAAGTCCGGGAGGTTCGCATCCCTGTTTAAGGCGGGTCACGTTGATAACGCTGCCCATGAAACCCTGTTCATTGCGGAAAACCGTTGAACCGGATGTTTCCAAAAACCATAAGGGCTCGCCTTTCTTTCCCCAAAACCGGTATTCGTAAGGTTCGGGATGGCTGGCTTTCAGACTTTTACGGATATTTTTTCGGACAGAGGCACGATCCTCGGCGGAAATATAATCCATCAGTTTGGATCCGATAAGCTCCTCGCCTCGGAAACCTGTCATTTGTTCATATCGGGAGTTGACATAAGCATATTTGCCGCCCAGCGCGATATAAATGCCAACACCGGCGGCATTTATGGACGGGGCAGGAGCCTTGAGCCCTTCGGAAGGTTTCCGTGCAGCTTTGGCCACAGGCTTTGGAGGTGAGGGAGCGGCTTTGTCAACAGAAGCTTTCCGGGAGGCGCCCGGAACCGCTTTGGGAGAAACTTTTCTGGCAGGGGATGTTGCCGCCGTTTTCTTTAGTGGTGACATAGTCTGAACCTCTCTGTTTTTTCAAAAGACCTGGTTTGTACCCTTCCGGCACGACCTGAATCCGGGGCACTAAGTCCGGGATCTGGCCAATTTAAAACGATAAATAACCGTATCCGAATCATAGGACTTGGATGTTTCGACTTTCGCCCTTTCAAAAACTTTCATCATCGCTTCATTGCGCGGCAGGACAAATGCGACAAATTCAGCGATTCCACGATCTTGCGCAATTTTGATGAGATAGTTCAACATAAACGATGCAACCCCTTTCCCCTGATACTCCTCGTCCACAATAAAGGCAATTTCATAATTCCCTTCGAATTTATCATAGGCATAACGCGCCTCGGCGATAATCTTTTCGTTGCGGCCGATTTCCACAATGGCGACAACCGACATGATGCGGTCATAATCAATATTGACATACGTCTGCATTTCACGATGGGGCATCACCGGTTTGCTGGCAAAATAGCGGAAGTATTTCGACTCATCGGAGAAATTATAAAAAAGGGTTCGCATCATATCCTCGTCGGAGGGTTTGATGGGACGAATTTTGATTTCCAGACCATCTTTGAGCGTTTTGCGCGTTTTCAGCAAAGTAGGGTAATTGGCCGCGTTGCGGGCCACATAGATCTGGTCCGGATACACATAATTGAGTTCTTTGGCCTGCGCCAGCAGTCTTTCCCGGTGATCGGGATGAGCAATGTCAATCATGGCAATGGCCCGCTCCCGAATGGATTTGCCGAAAAGATTGGCCACCCCGTATTCCGTAACAATGTATTTCACCACGCCCAGCGTACTGTGGGTGCTTTCCACCGCGCAGTTGTGTTTGATGACAATATTGCTCTGGCCGTCCTGGTCCACGGAATTGAGCGCAACAATCGCTTTGCCCCGTTTTGATATGGTGGCCGCCATCGCAAACCCCAGCTTGCCTTCATAGCCGGTAAGAAGATTGTCGCCGGAATGAAAAATGACGGATTCCCCGGAAATGTCAATTTTTTTGACATTCATGATGCCGATGAGGCTTTTGATCCGCCGCGCAACAAAAGGATTGCTGATCCGCGCAATCGGATAAAATTCAAAAATGGGATTCCGATGAATATATTCGTATAAAGCCCGGCTTCCGTAACAATAACTGGCCGAAACCAGCCCTCCCGAATAGCGGCTCCGATCCAGAGAAATCGCGCCGGAGTGAATCAAATCAATCGCCCAATCGGACACCACATGCGTTACGATGCCGAGATTCTTCTTGTTTTTAAGATGGGCCGCCACAGCATTGAAAATTCTTCCCACATGCAGGGCAACGGTCGAACCATCCTCAATCAGATTGGAAATATTCCAGCCGATCCGGTCGATGATATCGTCATAAGGCTTGTTTTCCCGCTCAATCAGCGGCCAATCACTTTCCACAATATAGTTCACGCTGCTCAAATGGAGGATGGTTTCGCCATGCGTGAAAGGCATATTCGGATTGACTTCGGCAACCACGAGATGAGCCATCTTGATCACAACATTGGCAACATCCACCGCAACCCCCAGAGACACGAACCCTTTATCGTCCGGCACGGATGTTTGAATAATCGCCACATCCACCGAAACCGCGCCGCTCAAGAAGATGTAGGGCAGTTCCATCAGATTTGCCGGAATGAAATCCACTTTGCCGTCGGCAATTTCCTTGCTGATGCTCTCGCCGACATTAAAGGTTTTCAGGCGGTACTGTCGGTCGGAATCTGCGGAATCCAGATAATTCCCCAGCGTAACCAGTTGAATAATTTCCAGGTCGCGAAGATTGGCGGCATCGGATTTGGCAATTGCCGACATGATTTTTCCAGGAGCGGCCACGCCACTGGACAGATAAATTTTCTGACCCGGTTTGATTTTTTCCAAAAGATCATCCGTGCTGATCAATTTGGAGCTGTAGTCAAAACGGCGTTTTTCGCTGACAGGATCCATGATGTTCTCCTTGCTCTTTTCATTTCGTATGGTTCGTAAGATAGAATATTTCAGCAAAATAATCAATTTTTTGATGAAAACACTTGTTGCACCCCTTTTTTATTTTATGTTAGGAGCAGCGGCGAAAAATGGAAAAGGAAAAAACATATGTTCAGCAGCAACAGCGAGCAGCGATACAGAACCGTCGTCGAAACCATCCCGGATCCCTATACGGAATATGACCTGACAGGGAATATCGTTTTTTTCAACCAGGCCTTTCTGCTGGAAACGGGATACAGCCAGGAAGAACTGCAAGGAATGAACTATCGAGCCTTTCTGGATGACCACACTGCCGATTTGGCGTTGCAAATTTTCCGCAAGGTTTTAAGAACGGGCGAGCCGACCAAGAAAATGGAAGTTACCTGGCGCAACAAACACGGTGAAGAAAAAATCACGGAATTATCGGTCAGTTTGACGCGGGATGCATGGGGAAACCCCATTCGTTATCAAACCGTTTATCACAACATCACAGAGCAAAGGCTTCTGGAAGCGGAGTTGCGCCAGGCCAAAGAAGCGGCGGAAAAGGCGAATCGAGCCAAGGATGATCTCATTTCCAATGTTTCCCATGAGCTCAGAACACCCATGACCACCATTTTGGAAGGTGTCAGTCAGGTGCTGGACGGAATTCTGGGACCGACCACCGAGGAGCAGCATGAATTTTTAGAAATTGTTCAGGCCAGCACCAAAAGACTTGCCTCTCTGATTGACGATTTGCTGGACATCTCCAAGATTGAAGCTGGCAAGCTTCAGATTCAAAGAGAAGAAGTCAATATGGTCGAACTCGTCGAACAAATCGCAAGACTATTCCGACCGCAGGCGGACATCCATCATCTTCAAATTAAAACCCATTATTCCCAATCCATTATTGAAGCGCATATTGACCAGGATAAGATTATTCAGGTTTGGGATAATCTGCTCAACAATGCTTTGAAGTTTTCAAGACAAGGATGTGTGGAATTATCCGTCAAAGAACAGGCAAACCGGGTCATTTGCTCTGTAACGGACACGGGAATCGGCATCCGCAGCGAAGATATTCCCAAAATATTTGAAAAATTTTATCAAGTCAGAAGAAATTCGGGACCTCACCAGAAAGGAACGGGGCTCGGCCTGACCATCGCCAAGGCCATCATTGAAGCACATGGAGGAACCATTTCGGCAACAAGCACACCGGGACAGGGAAGCGTTTTTACTTTTGAAGTTCCTAAAGTCCCCCATCTAAATATTTCAACTGCAAAAAGGAGCGAAAATGGCAAAAAAAATTCTGGTTGTGGATGATGAGCCAAACATTGTCCGAATGGTGGTATCGCGTCTTCAGGCAAACGGCTATGATGTTCTGAGCGCGCACAGCGGCGAAGAAGGCTGGGAAAAATGTAAAATGTACAAGCCGGATGCCGTGATTCTGGATATTATGATGCCGGACATAGACGGAACAGAGGTTGCGGAAAGAATCAAAGAAGACCCGTCAACCAGCAAAATCCCCATCATGTTTCTTACCGCCGCCGTTCGCTCGGGCGAGTTGCCCAAAAATCAAAAATCCGGAAATCACTATGTTTTGGCCAAACCTTTCAAAGCTCCGGATTTATTAAAAATGCTCGATCAGCTCCTGAAAGCCTGATAAAATCCCCTAGCGCGGGCACAGCCCGCGCTAAAGAATTTGCACATTTTAATGCGGACACGGCCCGCGTTATTCCGCGATCATCCTTGGCATGGACAGGTTATAGGGAACCACCGGAATATTTTTCCCAAGGCCGCTGGCACCCGTAAAAAAGTCCAGAGCAGCCAGCCAGGAGTTGTATTCCTGGATGCCGGGTTTTGATTTGTCCCGATCCAGCCGTGCGCTCATCAGGTTGTTTTTATTCACCAGTGTGCCATCGGCCAGTTTTGGATGCAGGGATATTCCGATAGCCGTCATTAAGTTCTGAACACTTTCGGTAAGAATCATGTCCATCGTGTATTTATCAATGATGACGGGATAGAGGGTTCCGGTTCCCTTGCCAATCGGCGTCACCGGCCCCGTGCCCAGATAATCGTTCCACGCATAAGCATAGACATTATTGATCGTATTTCCGGTGTACCTATATTGGACGCCGGAAAGGCTGATAAAGTACGTCGGGAAAAGCTGAAAAGTCATCAGGGTCGCGTCAAGCTTGCAGATATCCCACACTTCGTTTCCATTGACATAAACCTTCAAAAGCGGATAGCCGGGCAGAAGGGGATCTTGGGTATCATCCGTAGTAATGCCCAGCGGCACAACCGCGTAGAGGTCGGCAAAAGCAATGGCCTGATCCTTCTTGAACGTTCCCCGGATAACGCCGTTTGCGAAAGTGCCGATCGTGGGAATGCCTGATGCCGTCCCGACATAACGCACGGAATCCGCAAGCACATTACCCAGGCCAAACTCCCGGATAGCGCCCGGATCAAGAAGATCCAGGCTTGATGTGGCCACAATCGCTGAAAGAGAAGTCCCCAAAGGCTCCAGGAAACTATTGATGGAGGTGTTCATTTTCTGGACAAGAGTATGGATCGCACCATCACCCGAGATGGCGCTGGTAATGGCATGATTGGTGAGTACGGGAGGATTCACAAACTTTTTTGTCTGCTGATTCACCACAAAATCAATCTGAGCAAGATTGGTGCCGTTTGCGCCGGCACAGACGATGTAGGAGGTGTGGCTCCCGTTCACCACCGGAATCACCTGATTGGTCATTTCATGATCATGACCGGAAGCAATGATATCAATGCCCGTAACATTTTGGGCCAGCGTGATGTCGTCGCCGGCCGGCGTTGTGTTAGGGTTGATCACTCCGGAATGGGACAGAGCCAGAACGACATGAACTCCTTCCTTGTTGCGCAGCGCATCGACTTTCCCCTGAATAAACGCCCGAACAGCCGCATTGGTATAATCACTCTTAAACGTAACTGGCGGAGCGTTGGGAGCGTACTCATCCGCGGTTTTGCCCATCAGGCCAATCACGCCGATTTTCAGACCGCTGTTAAACTCTTTGACGTAATAATCCGTAATGATAGCTCCTGATTGATTCAAGGCCTCTAAACCATCGTCGGCTGTTCCCGGAATGCCGTCAAAAACCGTATTGGTAGCAATAATCGGAACGGTAAACCCGCCCTCCGATGCCCTGGCCTTGTTAATCATCAAGGCCAGTCTGTCAGGACCGTAATCATATTCATGGTTTCCCAGCGTCACAAAATCGTATTTCAGTTGACTGATAAACTGAAACGGCGCCGGATTGCTGTTCCAGAGCATGTCATAGACTGTTCCCATGTTGAAATCACCGCTGTCCACAAGAAGAATCGTCCAGCCGGAGCGCTTTTTCATGGTGATAATTTCTTTGATTTTTGCCGCCAGTCTCGACCAGCCTCCCAAAACGGCATCGGCCCGCATCGGGTCCAGAGGCTTATATTCATTGAAGGAACCCACGCCGGAGGCCGCATTATGCATATCAGTGGTTTGCAGAATCGTGACTTTGACATTGGGATTGTCGTCGCTACTCGACCAGCAACCGGGAATAAAAAATACCAGAACAAGAAGGAATAACCATGCCGACGGTAAATTGCGCTTCGATTGCTTTTTCATACGTCCTCCTTTTAGGGGTGATCAATTTCTTTTGGCGATCTTGTTCCAGGAATCTCTAAGCGGCACAATACGGTTAAAAATCAGGTGGTCCGCCTTTGATTCCAAATCTACACAGAAATATCCCAATCTTTCAAACTGGTATTGTTTTCCGGATTCCGGATCTTTTAAAATCGGTTCGACAAAACAATCCGTCAGATTTTTCAGAGAATCCGGATTCAAATGGGAAATAAAATCCTCTTCGCTTCCCGGATCTTCAATACGGAAAAGGCGATCGTAAAGACGAACCTGCGCCGGCAGGCCATGCTTTGCGGATACCCAGTGAATGACTCCCGGCACCTTTCGTCCGTCGGCAGGCGGCTCGTTGCGTGTCTGAAAGTCGCAGAGACAATGCACTTCCGTCACCTCATGGGTCTTCTCATCTCTGACCAGACTTTCAAATTTTACAACATACGCATGGCGCAGACGAACTTCCCGCCCCGGGGCCAACCGATTGTATTTATGGGGGGGATTCTCCATAAAATCATCACGTTCAATATAAAGAATCCGGGAAAAGGGCACTTTTCTTGAACCCATTTCCGGATGCTGCGGATGATTTGCACAGTCAAAATCCTCTTCGGCATCTTCCGGATAATTGTCAATCACCATTTTCAGCGGCTGTAAAACACTCATGACTCTGGGGGCTTTTTCATTGAGGTCCTCTCGAACACAATGTTCCAGAAGCGAAACATCAATAAGATTGTCGTTTTTCGCGACGCCAATCTCCGCGCAGAATTTCCGGATGGCTTCCGGCGTATAGCCCCTGCGGCGCATGCCGGTCACAGTGGGCATGCGCGGATCATCCCATCCGTCAACATGTTTGTTTTTCACCAGCTCTATCAACCTGCGCTTGCTCAACACCGTATAACTTACATTCAGGCGGGCAAATTCGATTTGTCGCGGTCTGGTCCCGGAAATCAATTTTTCGACAATCCAGTTGTACAGAGGGCGGTTATTCTCAAATTCAAGCGTGCAAATCGAATGAGTGATTCCTTCTAACGCATCGGAAAGACAATGGGCGAAATCATACATCGGATAAATCACCCATCCGGATCCTGTCCGGTAATGCGGTTCTCTTTTAATGCGGTACAAAACGGGATCTCTCATGACAATATTGGGAGAGGCCATGTCAATCCGGGCGCGAAGCGTATGAGCGCCGTCAACAAATTCACCGGCGCGCATGCGGGAAAAAAGGTCCAGATTCTCTTCGACGGAACGGTTGCGGTAAGGGCTTTCCTTTCCCGGTTCCGTGAAGGTTCCCCTGTTTTCCCTCACTTCGTCGGCGCTTAAACTACAGACATAGGCGTTGCCGGTTTTGATAAGCTCTACGGCAAAGGCATAAAGCTTTTCGAAATAATCGGATGCGTAAAACAAGCGATCCCCCCAATCGAACCCCAGCCAGCGCACATCGCGGAGAATGGACTCCACATATTCCATGGATTCCCCTGCAGGGTCTGTGTCATCCAGCCTCAAATTGCAGGTCCCCGCATATTGCAGAGCAATGCCGAAATTGAGGCAAACCGACTTTGCGTGTCCAATATGGATATAACCATTGGGTTCGGGCGGAAAACGGGTGGCCACACGCCCTTCATGCTGATGGGCGCGTAACCCCTCTTCAATGATATCACGGATAAAATCGCCGGCAGGTGGAAATGAAGATTCAGGGTGCGTCATAGATTCAGAACTCCTTGCATGACTAAATTCTTTGTGACCTCCAATAAGGGATTCTTTCCTGGATGCGGCCAAGAAGATTGAAACAACTGGCCTCAACAGCCAATCGCTTTCTTCAGCGTTTCCAGATTCAGATTGCCGCCGGACATCATCATGACCACTTTCTTACCGGCAAGTCTCTCCCGGATTTTACAGGCCGCGATCAGGGAAACCGCACCCGCCGCTTCGGCAAGATTATGCGTGGCGGTCAGAGCCAGTTGAATCCCCTGGAGAATCTCCTCTTCCGTCAACAGGACAACATCATTAATCGTATCCTTCAGAATGACATACGGCAACTGGAAAACGCTTCTTGCCGCCAAACCATCGGCCACCGTGTGAGCTTCGTCCAGCGTAACAATTTCCCCTTTTTTCCAGGAGTTATAAAAAGACGGTGCATTTTGCGGCTCGACGCCGATGATTTCAATCGTCGGCCGGATGGCGCGAGCCGCTTTTAAAAGCGCCGCACAGCCCGTACCCCCGCCAATGGGACAAATGATTACATCCGCATCCGGCAGATCCTCCAGAATTTCCAGTCCCATCGTGGCCAAACCGTTCAGAATTTCCGGCTCATTTCCCTGCTGAACGTAATAATACCCCGCGCTGTCCACAAGCTCTTCGCAGTAAGACTGTGCATCATAAAAATCATCGCCATGAACGATTAATTCCGCTCCATAGCTCTCGATAATGCGGTTGATTTCCGGATTGTTATTTTCCGGAACAATCACCGTGCAAGGCACATGAAACCATTGACCCGCCCAAGCCATCGCCAGGCCGTGATTTCCTCGCGTCGCTACTAAAATGCCTGTTTCCAGCTCTTCTTTCGACATGTGATGAAAAAAATTCAGGGCACCGCGAATCTTGAAGGATCCCGTGGGGTTGTGGTTTTCATGTTTTACAAAGGCCTGGCATCCCAGCAACCTGGAAAGTTCCGAATAACAGATCAGATTCGTCCGGTTCAGATACTTGTAAACAACCGATCTGGCCATTAAGATTCGTGTCATATTGACCTGATTGCTTGCCGCCTCGTATTTTCTCAGCATAACCATCCTCCCACCCGTGAAAGCCGCTCTTTTTTTACCACCTTTTCCATGAACTGCAAGTTGAAAAAACGGTTCTTTTTATCCGATGTGTTTGATCACCATCTCCGCATACCGCCTGGCCGCGCCCATATTGGCGCGCACAACTGCCTGGCCGCGCATACCCCGCTCCAGCGCATCTGAGGGATGTTCCAGCATTTTCAAAATGCCTTGCAGCAACTCCTGCTCATGGGCAATTCGGATGCCGGCTCCCGCCGCCTCCAGGAGCGCCGCTTCCTGACTGAAATCTTCCATAGACGGACCGTAAAAAGTCACCTTGCCCCAGGCAGCGGATTCCAGAATATTCTGTCCACCTTTCGGCACCAGAGACCCGCCGCAGTAAACAACGGTTGCCAGTGAATAAACCTTAAAGAGCTCGCCGATGACATCGACAAGAATGATGGGTTCATTCAGACGCCGCCTGCCTTGATTCATCTGGCTTACCGTGATGATGTCCTCAAATCCGAAAGCCCGCAAAGAAGCTGCTATTTCATCTTTTCGTTCAATATGCCGCGGAACCAAAACCAGTTTGAAATCCGGATACCGAGTCAACAGTTTCTGATAAACCCGGATGACCACCTCTTCCTCTCCCGGGTGCGTACTCCCTGCGACAAAAATTTTTTCATCTTTCCCGATATTGAACCGCCCGGAAATGTCTGCATGCAATGCAGGCGACGCCATTGCAGCCAAAGCATCATACTTGGCGTTTCCCATGATCCGGATCCGTTTTTCATCCATCCCGATGGCGCAAAGCCTTTTGGCGTCAATTTCCGCAATCATTCCAGCTTCTTCCACATTTTTCAGAACCTGCCGCCAGAAAAAACTGGTCTTTTGATATTTGGGAAAAGAGCGGGGAGAAATCCTGCCGTTCAGCATCAGTGACGGAACACCCCGGCGCCGGCAGGCATCCAGAAAATTCGGCCATAGTTCCGTTTCCACCAGGGCAAAAACATCCGGCCGGACAAGATCCAGCATTTTTTGAACGGAATAGGGAATATCCAGTGGGAAATAGATAAAGGCAGACGCGCCCTTCACCAGTCTTTGCGCCATAGATTGTCCGGTTTCCGTGGAAGTGGAAAAGATGATTTGCACGTCTGGTCGTTGATCTTTCAAAAAAGTAACGATAGGTGCGGCAGCAGTGACCTCACCGACGGAAACGGCATGAATCCAGACACGCTTGCTTTCCGGAAGAGATGCCAAAATTGTTTTTTGCCTGCCGCCGAGTTTTTGGATAAAGCTGTGACGATACTTGCCGGTAATCATCATTTTCAGGAAAAAAAATGGAATCCCCGGCACGGCGACAAGCAACAAAAGAATGTTATAGAGTAATTTCATGGTTTGCATCTTTGATTGTTTTCGGGCTGCATGTCAAGAAGAAAGGTGGATGGATGATGGTTGACAGGCACAGAGCTTTGGTATAGGAAAAAACCATGAGTGAAATGGTTATGAAACGCATTGCCCCTTCCATCCTTTCCGCCGATGGTGGAATTCTCGCAGAAGAGATCCGGTCGGTGGAGCGGGCAGGAGCGGACTGGATTCATGTGGATGTCATGGATGGGCATTTTGTTCCCAACATTTCCATCGGCCCCGCCATTGTTAAAAAGTTGCGTAATATTAGTGCCTTGCCATTCGATGTTCACCTGATGATCGACAAGCCGGACCATTTCATTGAAGCATTTGCCGATGCCGGCGCCGACTACATCACCGTTCACGCCGAAACATTGGGGCACCTCCATCGCACGGTGGAATTGATCAAAAGCTTAAAAATCAAGGCGGGCGTTTCGCTCAATCCATCCACCCCGTTATGTTGCCTGGAAGAAATTCTCTCTGATCTGGATCTTGTACTGATAATGTCGGTAAATCCCGGCTTCGGAGGTCAGAAATTCATTCCTTCTTCACTCGCCAAAATCAGACGGGCTTATGACATGATTTCTCGCATGGAAAGAAAACCCTTACTCGAAGTGGACGGAGGAATCAATTTGCAGAACATCGCCTCCGTTTCGCAGGCGGGAGCGGATGTTCTGGTGGCGGGAGCAGCCATCTTCGGTTCTGCGGACTACACCAAAACGATTTCCGCTCTGAAATCCACAGCCGGACAGACCGGCTGACCCCAATACGCTGAACATGCATATTCTCATTGATGGTTATAATGTCATCAGGCAATCGGTTCGTCTGCGGCGATTTGAGCGAAAAAGTCTTGAAGAAGGTCGCCATGCGCTGATCGAATGGCTTGCCCAGTATCGCCTGATAAAAAAGCACGAGATTACGGTTGTTTTTGACGGCTGGATCAACGGTCCAGCCGAAGAAGAGCGAGACTTCAGCCGTGGCGTTTTCATCATCTACTCCGGCCGGGGAATTAAAGCGGATGAAGTTTTGAAAAGAATGACCTCCGCCGCCGAGGAGGAGATATTGGTTGTTTCCTCCGATCGTGAAATTTCCTCCCACGCAAAACGAAAAGGCAAAGCTTGTCTTTCCGCTCTCGAATTTGAAGCCATTCTCGACAGACTTTTAACATTTCCAGCAAATGAGTTTGAGCAAGACGGAAAAGGAGAGGATGAGGAAGAACCCCACCGAAAAATTGAAAAAAAGGGACCTTCCCACAGACGTTCCCGTGCCCAAAGACTGACCCAGTCAAAAATCAGCAAACTTTGAACACAGCGGACTATTTTTTGACGAAAAATCCATCGGCACAAACCTGCAAAAGAAATATTCCCTCGAAATGTCAAAGAATTATATTGATATTTCATGGCGGTTTTGTTAAAAAATGCGTCACAGTTTATAAATGCAAATCCTTTTTTGAGGAACTGAAGGAGAAATCAAATGAATACCGGCAAGACAACTCTAAAGTACCATGCAATTTTAACCTTCATATTATCGGCTTTCATCCTTACATTTCTTTGGGGATGCGGAACCGGAGCGGACTCGAAAACTACGCCCCCGACAGACGCCACCGCGGCCGCAATTCGACTGAACGCATCTTCAACAACGGTTAAATCCGACGGCTCCACCGCTACAACCATCACTGTGATGGCCATCAATGACAAGAATGCGGCGTTAAACGGCATCAAGGTCACCATGAGCACCAATACCGGCGTCATTTCCGCGGAAACCGTTACGACCAATACCACCACACCCGCGACAGTGTTGTTTTCCTCACCGGGAAACACCACGAATCGCACTGCGACGATCACCGCGACGGCAGGAGGCGTAACCTCTCAGATTCCCATACAAATCGTAGGGTCCACCGTCACGCTGGAGGCATCCAATACTTCCATTCCAAACGACGGAATCACCAATGTCACCTTGACCGTTGTCGCCAAAGATGCCGGAAATAATGTTGTGCCGAACGCGGAGGTCACCCTGACCCAAGCCGGAGCCGGAAACGTAACCATTGCTCAGACCACTGACAAAACTGATGAAACAGGGACTTTCAAGGCCACTATTCAGGGAAAAACAGCCGGGGTTGTCAACCTTACGGCTAGCGCTCTCGGCGCAACCGCCACTATTAATATCACGGTTACCAATCCAGGTGGAAATTTTGCCATTGATCAGCAAAAGCTAAACGGTGTTATTATAGCAAATAATGCTATGACCGCCATGAAAATTAAAGATACCCTAGAGATTCGCGTTAACGCGCCAACAGCCACGTCCGTTACGTTTGTATCCTCCATTGGAACATGGGAAAACGGGGCCAGCAGCAGAGTCGTAACTCCCGATGCCGTAACGAAAAAGGCAACAGCCACGCTTAAGACGACTGTCGCTGGTATTTCCAGTGTTGCGGTTTATGATGATCTAAACAACAAGGATTCCAGAACCGTCGCCATGTCATCAGGAGCTGATCCCGCTAAAATTACTATAACAGCCTTGCCGGCCAACGTGCCGGTCAGCGTCGGCTCCACCACAGGGTCTTCCACGCTGACGGCCACCGTTAGAGATATAGACAATAATCTCATTGGCGGTAGTGCTGTAATGTTTACGATTATCAATCCGCAAGGCACAGAAACAGTCTCCCCCGTTATCGTCACAACGGCAAGCGACACAAACAACGGTTTAAGTATCGGGGAGGCCAGAACAACCTTCACAGCCGGTTCAACTTCCTCCACATCAGACGGAATACAAATACGAGCAACTGTTGTCGGCACGAATATAAACACTGCCGGAAACGACGCAAAAATTGTCATCGGTGGTGTGGCCGGCTCTATCGCTTTTAGCGATGGAACCAAGATTGGCACTCTCTATAACGATACAGTCTATTCATTGCCCATAACAGTTTCTGTTGCGGATTCCGCAGGGGCCGGAGTGCCGGGAGCGGAAGTCAGTTTAAGCGTTTGGCCTATTGCGTGGAGCACAGGCACAGCATGCGCATTCGATAGTGATAACGGTATCAATGAGGGAACTTTTTGGAATGAAGATGTGAATGAAAACATGTTTTTGGAGCCGGGAGAAGATGGCAATCGGAGCTACTATGCAACAGGAGCTCTCGCAACAACACCTGGCACAACGAATGGGGAACTTGATCCGGCAAACTCGGTTGTCAGCACTTCACTTTCAAAAGTAGTCACTGATGAGGCCGGTTTTGCACCATTCAAGCTCAACTATCCCAAGAAAAGTGCCATTTGGACAATGGTCAGGCTGCGCGCAACCACCAAAGTGAGAGGTACGGAAAACCGAACAGAAAAAGTTTTCCGCCTGCAGGCACTAGAGGATGATGTGGTTCCTAATTGTTTATTGGGTTCATCGCCTTACAAATTTTAGCTGGATACCAATGGTTTCACAACAAAAGCCGGCGCTTTCGCAGTGCCGGCTTTTGTTGTGAAAAGCATGATTCTCACGTCTATTGTTGGCAAGCTTTGATTAGGAATCTCTCCAAGAGCATCTGCGGCTCAACAGCCGAAGATTTCAAAGCTCGGTCCATATCCAGCAAATCATCAAGATAACGGCTTAATACCGAAGAAGAAAACCTCCGGCAATGACGAAGCGCATTAAAAATCACGTAGGGATGCTTGTTGGGAAGCACATCTTCCTTGCGAGAAATTTTTTCAGCCAGCTTCTGGACAACAGGATAAATGTTTTTCTGAAACGAGCCATATTCCATGGCGGAAGAAAATCGGGGAATGGATCCGGATTCCGTTAAAATGGCGGCCTGCAACAGAAGCCGGATTTCACGGCTGATCATGGTCAAAATCATCAAATGATGCGTTCCTTGATCCAGCAGGTTTTTCAGAGCAGAAAGCGCGGCAGCGGCATTTTTATCACTGAGCGCATTGGTCAAATCAAAAATGGAATCTTCCCGGGTCTTGCCGACAATGGCCTCGACATCCTTTTCCTCAATGACGGTTTTTTCACCGGCAAACAAAATAAGTTTCTGGAGCTCATTTAAAGAGGGACGAAGCTGAAAACCGGTTTTTTTGCCCAACGCGATCCAGGCTGCAGGGGCCATACTTTTTCCGCAACGATCCAGCAGTTTTTGAGCTTCCTGGCGAAAGGTTTCTTTCGTGGCCGACTCGCCTTTGATTTCGCCAAAATGCAGAACGACACCCGACTTTTCAAGAATTTTGTATGTTTTCTTTCTCTTGTCCACCGTGTCGGCCATCAGGATCAGGCAGTTACCGGCCGGCAATGTCCTCGAAAGAAGCGCTTCCCATTGTTCGGATGTGTCCTGGGCCGTGCGGGTTGTAACGCCGCGACTCGTGCAAACCTCAATGACAACGGGAAGCCATTTGCCACGATCTTCTCCTGAGTCTCCCTCCACGGCTTTTTGCCACTGCTCATCGGTGATTTTTTGCCACCCGGAACCTTGAATATCCTGCCAGTCGAAACCGGCAAGTTTCAGAAAGGAATGAAAGTATTTTGCAGCCTTGTCCGGATGCTGTTGAAGGTTTTCACGGATTTTCAGGATCAGGTCGCCAAGATTCTCACGGGACTGGAAGATAGGAGTATTTCTGATGACAACCACTTTTGGACCGCCCAAAAGAGAAGTCGTTAAAAGGTAATCTCTAACCTGGTCAACATCGGCATTTTCTCCATCCAGAGCAAACAGGCAAAAATCGCGATCTGCCTCAGGGACAAGAATATCGGTAAGCCGATGAAGAGCCTCGGAAATCAGATATTCTTCTTCACCATACAAAAGATAACAGGGAGATACTTTCCCCTTTTTCAGGTCGGAAATGGCTTTTTCCAGCGTCATCCATGACCCCCGGGGGGAAAACCGCGTACATCAGATAATGACGTATTTTTTAATGTGTTTAACAACATCTTCCGGATCATCAATCATTTGAATCATTTCGATATCGGAGGGAAGAATCATTCCATTTTGCAGCATGGTGTTTTTCAACCAGTCCAAAAGCCCCTTCCAGTAATCCCTCCCCATAAGAATCACGGGAAAGCTCTTCATTCTTTTGGTTTGGATCAGGGTCAAAGCCTCAAAAAATTCATCCATCGTTCCATATCCACCCGGCAGGATGATATAGGCCATAGCGTATTTGACAAACATGACTTTGCGGATAAAAAAATACTTGTAATCCAATTGAAGATTGGCATAGGGATTTGGCCTTTGTTCAAAAGGCAGCTTGATATTCATCCCTACGGACTGGCCGCCTGCTTCCGCTGCGCCCTTATTGCCCGCTTCCATAATACCGGGCCCTCCTCCGGTAATCACGGAAAAACCGTTTTGCGCAAGAAGCTGACCCAGCTTTTCGGCTGTCTGATAAAAGGGTTCACCCGGTTTGACACGCGCCGAACCAAAAATGGTTACGGCATGATGGAGATTTGAAAGAACCTCTATGGATTCAACAAATTCCGCCATGATGCGAAAAATACGCCAAGATTCTTCCTTGGATAGTTCATCAACAAGGTATTGCCTTTCCATCATGCTTATGTCCCCTCAAGCTTATGCCGTTCCTGGAACTGTAAGATGGCAGCTTTGATTTCTTGAAACGAAAATTAATTGCTGCGGCGACGCTGTACCTTGGCCAGTCTTCTGCGTGCTTCTATGGTTTTCCTTTTCTTTTTTACCGATGGCTTTTCGTAGGCGCGGCGCACTTTCAGTTCTTTGAACAGGCCGCTTTTGGATAATTTGTTTTTTAAAATTTTCAGAGCTTTTTCCACATCATTGTCAATTACTTTTACTTCCAATGCTTTTCCTCCTGCATAATCGTTAAATTTCTTTTCGTGTTCACCTTCTTGATGACGTTAAACGCAAAAAAAGGGCAGTACGACACAGAATGGCATCCATGTCGTCACTTACCCTTCAATGTCCAATAAATTTTAAATCACGCTCCCTGCCTAGAAACCATCCATCGAAGCACTTTGACAAAAGCTTTCCAATGATAGAATTTCCGCGGTTAACCGCATGTCTTGATAGGTTTTTCCTTTATTCGCAACCCGTTGGATCCGAAACAAAACATCTGCGAAGTAGAAATTACATATGCGATTCAAAACAAAATTGCAATGAAAAATCGAAAATACTTTCATCGGATCGTCATCTTTGTGGTGCGGCGGCTTTTCGTTCCTGATTCCATGAAAGACTTTCATATTTTTTTCTCAGTTCGCAACTCAAGACCTCTTCCTCCTGCGTTAAAGGCTCTTCCTCAAAATGGACACCTAATTCATCTTTAAAACCCTGCTGAAGAAAGCCTGCCAGAATCTCCGCTTTCACAGAGGAGCCGACAAGGTCAGAAACAGCCGTCACGGATGCTCCGAGCCTATCGGGTGTCTGTGGTGAAAGAATCAGCCTGGAAGTTTCCCAAGGCTCAAATGAAATCAGCACGGAACCATGCTGCAGAAAGCCTGTTCGAGTTCTCATTTGCGCGCTGCCGCAAATTTTTTTGCCGTCAACCGTAAGTTCGTTAACAGACGGAGCCGAAAAACAATTGGCGGGCCTCACAGGTTTCTTTCCGGAATCGATAACATGACTGGGCGGGGCCAGGCGTGCGTTGATACCTAGAAACGAAAGACCCCTCGCCAGACAAAGGCTGATTTTTTCATAGGAAAGGCTGATTTGATCAGGAAACAGTTTTTCGGATCTTCCGGCTGAAAGGGAATAAGTGATTTCATCAAAGTGATAAACCGCTTTCCCACCCGTGATTCTGCGGACAACATCCACACCCGACAACCTGCATCGGTCAAGATCAATCTCGTTTTTCATGTCCTGGAAGTAACCGATCGACACGGCAGCCGGTCGCCAGCCAAAAAAACGCAGGGTCGGCCGCTTTTGATTTCTGACGGTTTCGCGAAAGATCGCCTCATCCATAGCCATGTTTTCAAAGGCATTGTATGTCCGGAAAGGAATCAGCCGCCAGATCATAATGGAATTTTATTCGGATTCCTGCTGCAGAATGAAATCATGGTATCCGGCCGCATCCAGAAGATCATCCAGTTGTGACATGTCGTCCATCTCAATCACCACGAGCCATCCTGTATCATGTGGATCGCTGTTAACAATGCCAATATCATCGTTGATGTCTTCATTGATGCTGACAATGGTTCCGCTGACGCAGGCTATCAGATCGACAACCGCTTTGGTGGATTCAATGGAACCAAATGCCTCATCGCGCTCCACATAAGAATCAACGTCAGGAAATTCTATCGACAGAACCTCTCCCAGGCATTCCTGTGCGTAATCCGTAATGCCCAGCGTGGCCAGATCTCCATCAACCCGCACCCAAATGTGTTCATGACTGTAAAGTAGGTCTTCTGGAAATACCTTCATAAACGCTTACCCTCAAATTTTATTCAATCACGAGAAGTTTTTTATTCATTTTTGTGATCATTTCGCAACACTTTTTTTTCACCAAAACCGTATCTTCAATTCGGATTCCCCAGAAACCTGGATAGTAAAGACCGGGTTCAACCGTCACGACCATTCCCTCCTCCAGAAGATCTCCGGAAACGGGAGCGAGACGGGGCGCCTCGTGAACTTCAAGTCCGACCCCATGTCCCGTTCCGTGCACAAAAAACGGACGGTATTTTTCGCCTAATGCATCGCGTACCAGCGCGTCGGCATCGGACGCGGCAAGTCCCGCCTGAATGTGAGCGATGGCCTTATCATGCGCCCATAAGACGGCACGATAAGCATTTTTTTGATCGTCTGTCAATTCTCCAATCGCAAACGTGCAAGTTTCATCAGAGCAGTAGCCCAGATATTTCACCCCAAAATCAATAACAACCAAGTCCCCTTTTCTGATAATGCGATTTGACGGTTTGGCATGAGGAAGCGCCGCATTTTCCCCGGAGGCGATAATGGTCTCGAAAGCAAGTTGTTCGGCGCCGGCGCGAAGAGCCGTGGCTTCCAGCTCAAAAGCTGCTTCCCGTTCCGTCCAGCCCGGTTTTATTTTTTGACTAAGGGCGGAAATGGCATCGGACGCTATATCTGCAGCCTGTTTCATTGCGGCAATCTCCCCCTCGTCTTTAATAGCCCGAAGCGTCCTCAGCTCCGTATTCATGGGCACAAGATAAACGTTGTCAAGCCTTGCCGAAAGATTTTGATGCATATCCACGCTCATAAAAGCCGACTCAAAACCAATCTTTTTCAGTCCCAGCGATTGAATGGTTTGCTCAATGTCCTTCATTTTGTCAGAATATTGAAAAATATCGGTATGATGAACTTCGGAACGGGCCTGTGTCGTATAGCGACCGTCAACCAGAAGAATTGCCTTTTCCTCCCCCACGAGCAATAGCCCCTCACTTCCGGTAAAACCGGTTAAGTAACGAATATTGTGAATATTCAGAAATAGGATGGCTTCCACACCGAAGTCGCAAAGACGGAACCGTAATTTTTGGATTCTGGATGTGCAGGAACTATTTGTGGTCTCGATCATCAGATTTCATTCTGTAAATATTATTCAGCCAGCTCGACAATGTTCCGATCAAGGCATCGTCAAACTGATCCGGGTTGGACGGTTTTTCCTGATGGTGAAGAGAAAGCAAATGATCATGTGCCGCGCTGAGCGCGGCAATGTTTCTCTTCAGTTCCGAAAGAAGATTTTTTATCTCTGCCTTTCGGCCCATGATCAACAGGACTTCTCCCGCTGCGGAATATGCATCCGCATCCAGAGGAAACAGGCGCATCCGATTTTGTGCAAGCACCCAAGCTTCGTCATATCTTTCGTTTAGAAGAAGTGTTCGGAATTGTACAAGAAACCCAAAACGATCATCTTCAGAGTTTTGTTTTTCCATGAGGCAGGCATTATTCCAGGGAATGCAAATATTCCAGCGATTTTTGTCCGAAAGGCGATTGCGGCGCAAGGCTTACAACCTGCCGAAAGTATTTTTTGGCATTGGCTGTGTCGCGAATTTCCAGGCAGGTCTCCGCAAGAAAAAAATAAGCATCCAGAAGAGATGGATCAAGAGAAATGGCCTTTTCGAGATGCATTTTCGCCTGGGCGCGCTTTGCCTGTTTGATGTAAACCAAGCCGATATTTTTTTCAATTTTGGGCCGCAGATTGGTCATGGGATCTTTCCGAAGCGCTTCCTGGTATCTGGCCAGAGCGGCATTGTAATCCGCTTTGGAATAATAGGCCCACCCCATGTTATAAAGGGCAATCGCCGGCGTATCATATAAATAGTTTCGTAGCGCTTTCTGAAATTCCTCAATGGCTTGATCCCAGAGACCGCTATCCAAATAAAGAGTTCCCAGGTAATTATGCGCTTCGGAATAATTTTCATCCAGGGCTATGGCTTTTTTCAATTCTTCCGTGGCCATATCCTTCATATCCTTGTAATGATAAGACATGCCCAGGTAGTAATGAATTTTGGGATTTTGCGGCGAGTACTTTTCCGCTTCCATCAACTCCTTGATGGCATGGTTGTATCGTCCGATTTCAATATATGAAATGCCTTTGTTTAAAAAGACTTCCGCCTGCTGCGCATGCCACGGCGTGTTGGTGCAGGAAGTAAGAACCAGAAAGACCACCGGCACTAGAAGCCACAGGGAATATTGATTTATATCCTGATGATTGCAAACAGTCATATTCTTTGTGAAGCAAAAATCTAATTTTGCAGGAAAGGGCTTCGCACGCCTTCCTTCACGGCGCTGCCGAATTCTGACGATAGGTATCGTACGCCTCGCCTGCTAAAATCTTGGGCGTAACAAATATCATGAGCTGCTTTTTCGACTTGTTGATATCCTCAGTCTTGAATAGCCAGCCCAATACGGGAATTTTTTGCAGCCAGGGCCAACCACTGACGGTCTTATCTTCGGAAGTTTGAGTAATGCCGCCAATCACCAGCGTGTCTCCATCGGCCAGCACAACTTTGGAATTCACCTCACTTTTTCGGATCGGAGGATTCCCTTCCGGATTTAAACTGGCTTTGGCATAATCCGGCCAATCATTGTTCGCCGTGATCACCATGGAAATTTTTCCCTCCTCCGTGATTTTCGGCGTCACTTCTAATTTCAGCAAAGCGTCTTTAAAAGAAACTGTCGCCGCATCGCCCGCTGACTTTCCCGGAGTAATATAGGGAACCTCATCGCCTTGTTTGATAATCGCTTTTTCTCCATCCATGGTCACCACTTTCGGAGATGAAATGACCTTTCCGGATGAATTGGTCTCCAGAGCGGCAAGCTGGGCTTCAAAAAAACCGCGGGAATTCCCAAAAACAATACCGAGAGAAGGTCCCAAAATCGCAGCGGGAAAATTGACCGCCGCCATGGTCAAAGGATCTGTGCTTCCCGACTTGGTCCAGTTAATTTCAGGAGGATAAGCTTGGGTTTGAGCGTTGGTTTGATTGATCGGGTTAGAGCCGCCGCTTACCCCCAGGCCATATTCTCTAATATTTTGCATATTTCCAAAACCCCATTGAATGCCGAGGTTTCGTCCAAAGCCTTCCGTTGCTTCCACGATTTTTGCCTCAATTAATATCTGGCGCAGCTTGCCTTTTTCAGCCAGCATTTTTTGTTGTTTTTCCTTGCGGGCTTCCTCTGCTTTAATCTGATCCTCTTCCATTTTCCGCTTTTCGGCTTCGTCCTTCTTTTTGCGCTCCAGGGTCATAACACTAATCACGTTACCCGTTTGCTTTTGCGCAAGGCCTTTGATCTCCAGAATGGAACCCAATGCATGATCCCAGGGAACATCTTTGATCGTCAGCGTTACGTTGCCCTTAACGTCATCGCCGGAAATGATGCTGACATTTCCATATTCCGCCATCAGACGCAAAACGCTTTTAATATCGGCATCTTGAAAGTCTACGGTGATTTTCCTACCCTTGAAAACCGGGGCCGCATCGTTTGCAGCCGTTTTTCGTGCGTCGCCTTCAGTCGGGCTTCCCGAACTGAGTTGCGCACCAGCTCCGGAAACATTAAAGTCAATAACAACCGCATTCCCCTCCTGCTGAATGGTATAAGGCACTCTTTCCCGAAGGTTGATTTTCAGATAAATCCATTGCTTGCCGGATACCGTTCGCTGCGAGGCCTTAACGTCAATGATATTCTTCATTTGCCCTTTGCCCAGAATATCCCGCAAATTTTCCGGCACAAACATATCTTCCATCTTAATCAAGAGGCTATTGTCCGCCTGAAGAGAAGGAGGCGCAATGACAGGCTGTGCAGACACAATAAGCGAAACCCGCTCGCGACCCGACATGCTTTCAAACAATACATTTTCGAGATACCCGGTATTCGCCTGTTGGGCATGGCACTGCGCAACGGGGCCGACAGGTGCATGTAAAAAAACAAAAAGAAGCAGGAAAGCAAAAATGATTTGGACATTTTTTTTCATGACATTACCTCTTGGTTAATTATTACGCAGTTTCAGAACAATTTTTTTAATTTTTTTGCCGGTTAATTCATCAACAATCACCCGGTCCGCCAAAATATTGCTGACCTTCCCATTATGGCGTCCGATTTGTGTGCCGACAACAATCGGATAAAACTTTTTCGCTGAATCTTCAACAATCGCCAACCGGTTGCTTTGATCACCGATAATGCCGACCAGATTGAAACTGTCTGCCTCTGCCTTTTGAAGCGGAAAAATGGATTCCATTTTCGTTTCAGCTTCTTTTCTTTCTTTTTTCAAGGGCAAAGGCTTGATAATCTTCGGTTCCACAAGCGGTTTAAAAGGATCCGGCTTGCCTGCCGGATTATAAGTGTAGGTATTTTGCGTAACCGACAGGACGCGCGCCTGCTGAACGGTCACTTCCGTTTTCACGACAGGCTGTTTAACATCAGCGCCATTCGCACAAAGCACCGCTGCAAAGAAAGTGAACACACAGAACAAAGTAGTGATTTTATTTCTTTTCATTTTTCGTTTCACTTGTTTTCTTTTCTTTATCGACAAACATGTAGGTTTTCACCGTACAGGAGGCGGAAATGGGAAAACCCCTCCCCTTGACTTCTTTGCGATCTCCAAGAGTAATTTCAGAAACATTGACAATCCGCGGCAACTTGGCCACTTTTTCGAAAAAATGCAGGATATTCTGAAAATTGCCGGTTATGGTTACCTTGACCGGAATTTCCTCATAAAATGGTTCCGGTTCGGGCGCCTTTTTTACCGGTCCTGATTTTCCGTCTGGTTTTTGCGCATCGGGTTTTTGTGCCGCCGCTTTCTCTTTATCTTCCTGCTGCTTGTCAGAAGGTTTCAGTTTATCGGAAACCTTGGGCGGTTCAGTGGTTTTGGGAACAGAAGCCTTCGGTTCAAAAAGAATAAACTCTACCCGAGCATCCTGCCCCGCCAGGGCTACGGAATGAAATAGTCCGGGAATTTCCCGCTGGTCGGGAAGCTTCAGCAAAGCGATTTTATAATTTTCCTCCAATGCGGCCACTTCTGCTTTATACTTTCCTAATTGCCTGGCCACTTTCTCTTTCTGCTCAATTTGCCCTTGAACATCCTCATACTCTTGTTCAAGTTTGGACTTTTTCTCCAGGAGATCAGCTAAAAAATAGAAGTAATATAAATATCCCATTAAAAAAACGACTAAAACGGCAATCAGAACCTTGGCCTGAGGAGGAAGCTTTTTAAGATCGTTGACTGTGATGGGCATGATTAAAACCCCTTTTTCATTTTACAGGAGAAAATAAACTGCTGCAAAGTGGTTTCGGCAATATCTATCTTTTTTGAGGACACCAGATCTACCGATTGAATGGGAGAAAAATTTTCCACGATTTTCATGAACTCCGCCGCAACAATATTGTCGCGACCGATACCCTCGATGGTCAGACTGTTATTGGTCTGCGAAATTCTGGTCAGCCAGATGTTTTTAGACGGAACCAGCATCGCCAGGTCGTCAAGCATTTTGACGGGCGCCAGACGATTTTCCTCCAGCGTGCTGATCACGCCAAGCTTCATCTCCATCTCGGCTTTTCTGGCCTTGAACTTGTCAAGGTCTCCCACCTTGGCATTCAAAATCTTTAACGTCTGCTCGGCATCCGACAGTTTTGTTTCCAGATCAGAAACACTGGATGAAAAGTATATCGACACACCGGCAAGAAGAAGCAGTAACGCAATAAACAGTCCGGCACCCAGCGCAATCTGTCGTGTCAGATTCTCTTTTTTCGCTTTTTCGTGGTAAGGTAAAAGATTAATCTTAATCATTTGTCACCTATTTTCCTTAAACCCAACCCAATGGCGACAGCACCGATGGTTTTGATGCTGTCAATCTTGTCCGCGGCAATATTCTTTTTGTTATAACTGATTTTTAAAAGGGGATCGATCAATTCCGTCTGAATATTCAATCTATGGGATAAATGTTGATCCAGTCCCGCAATTCTTGCGGAGCCACCGGATAAATACACATGTTTAATATCCTCTCCACCAAACGTGGAGCGAAAATAATCCACTGACCTCTCGATTTCAGAACAGATCGGATCGGCACAGTCCAAGATGGCCGTGTTTACATCCGTATTTTGGGATTCGCCGCCCGCAGCGCCTTCGGTTTTCATGGTTTCCGCTTCTTCCGCCGACACATTGAATTTTTCCTGCAAACCTTCGGTAATCGCATTGCCTGCAACCGTAAAGTCGCGGGTAAATATGGACATGCCTCCCTTGATGACATTAATATTGGTCAAGCTAGCGCCAATATTGACGATCACGATAATATCCTCGCTCTCAAAATCATAATTGGCTTCGTACATGGTTTCCAGGGCAAAGGAATCGACATCCATAATCACGACTTCAAGACCGGCTGCGGTGATAGCGTCGAGGTAACTGTGGACATCCGTCTTTTTCGCGGCCACAATAATGACATCCATTTGATTGGGATTGAACTCGTTGTCCCCCAGAATCTGAAAATCGTAATTGACGTCATCCATATTGTCAAAAGGAAGGTATTTACCGGCCTCATCGTGAATCAACCCGCGCAGATCCGCCTCTTCCATTTGCGCCAGAGAAACTTTTTTCACAATGACGGAACTGCCGGACAGAGACGTGACAATGCCCTTGCCCTTGCAACCGGAATTCTTGAACAGCTCCTTGAGTGTTGCAGCCAAGGCGCCCGGATCCTCGACAATGCCGTCAACAATCGTTCCCGGAGAAACGGGAATCTGGCGGAAACGATTGAGAACATGACCTTTGGACGTGCTTTCTATTTCGGCCAATTTGATAGAGTGTGAGCCGATGTCCAAACCAACAAGTTTTTTTGTTCCTGTAAATAATGATTTTAAATCCATTGAAGCACCGTCATGTTCTTATTCAAACTAAAACCATACTTTCCCTTACTTGGTCAGACGGTAAACGACATCTCCGGTCTTTACCATCCCTAATTCATTGCGCGCTATGGACTCAATATACGCCGGATCGTTCCGTAATAAAAGTATTTTTTTTCCTAACTCCCTGTTTTGCTTTTCCAGTCTTTCATTTTCCTCATCGAGCAAAGACAGCCTTTTTGCCATAAAGTAATTATCCATAACGCCTCTGTTGCCGAAGGTAATCAGAAGAGCCATCAAGAATAAAAAGACCACTAAATACCGACCGATCTTCATTTGACAACAACTCCTCCGGACAACTCATCATCACAGCAATGCCTTTATGAAAAAACAACTCCACAAGCTTTCTGCAAAGGTCAAGACATCTGCCCCATTTATGGTTGGAATTGGAGAAAAACTTTTCCACTTTGGCAATCGTGTGTCATGCACTTTTCACTTTGCAGGCAATCCCGGCCATGGTCAACAAAACATCTTTTCGGAATTTATTAACCTTGTTTTTTTGCTCTTTTCCATGGTTACTTAAAGAAATACTTTCAATTTTCGCTTAAAAAACAATAATCAAGAAAAAAAGTCAAGAAAAATAGTTATCTCCTGGGAAATATATTCATCATTCCTTCATTGCGACAGCAGGAAAAAGTTGCTGCGGTTCACCCAGCAAAAATTTTCCGCTTTCTATCCAGTCTTTCAAAAGGTTTGCGATTTGGTTGGCCTTGTAATAACTGGACAATGGAGCGGCAATGACCTTTTTGCCGTCAATCACAATTGCGCCGCTGCGCAGGTCCTGGTAACTGACTTCGGCTATCGGTTTAGGATTCCCCTTGGGGTAATCCATACTGTAGTCATACACTTGCGTAAAAATATCCGCATCTTTTACCGCCGTGAAAAGCGCCATCTCCTCGTCCAGAACCGGAATGGGAATTCCAATACCGACAAAAAGCGAAACGCCATAACCCAAAATGCTGGCTCCGGAAAGCCATTCCGCACTCATTTCCTTCAAATTTCCAATTACAGCAAGGGTTCCCGAACCTTCCCTGGGTGTACCGTTGGGGCTTCTGGCCACATCCGGATTATGCTGGGTACCCGGCCAGGCCACAAATCCCTGAGCGCCACCCAGAAAAATGCGTGTCCCGATACCAATCGTTCTGAAGTAGGGATCATTAAACAGAGGACTCAACTGACCCGATGTGGAATAAGATGCATTGGCCATGCGCGGGCGCAACATGCCCATATAAGTATAAATCGTCTTGTCCGACAGATTCACCGCACAGTTATAATTTTGATAAGCATTTCGGGGATTGAACAGAAAGGCATCGCGTAAATCATTGATGGTGATATTTTTCTCAAACTTACGGGAAGGGTAGCAGTCTGTGCCATACCCTTCGGCGCGGAGCTTAACCACTTGTCCGGACACCAGATCTTCAATTACATGACCGCCGCCATAATGAAACTGGCCTGGATAGACGCTGTTTTGCGGATCTCCTTCGACAACTTCCGTCGCTCCCAGATAACAATCCACCGCCGCGATGCCGCCATAGGCCGGAACGTCATTGAACCAGACTTTAGAAGCACGGATACGCGGAGAGGTGTGTCCAAAGTTCAGGAACGCGCCGGAAGAACACATGGCGCCGAATGTGCCGGTCGTGACGACATCAATACGCCTGGCCGCTTCCACATCGCCGTGACGCTCGACCACATCAATCATATCCTCGGCAGTGACGACAACGGCTCTCCCTTTTTTGATCTTCTCATTGATTTCTTGAAATGTTTTTTTAACTTTGAGTTTTTTCATTGGTTTCATTGATCCGCGGAAACGTCAAATTCCCTGACGGCGCAGCTCAAGCGCCAAAGCCTAAAACAGTGAACAGGTCATCAGGTATGTCCAAATCCACCGTCCCCCCTGTCGGTTTCATCCAACACGGATAATTCAATCCAGTTTGTTCGGCAAATTCTGGTAATCACCATCTGCGCCAGCCGCATGCCTCTTTGCACCACAAAAGGTGAATCTCCATGATTGATGACAATCAGGGCGATCTCCCCCCGGTAATCGGCGTCAATGGTTCCGGGCGAATTCAAAAGCGTAATGCCCTGATGCATCGCCAAACCGCTGCGCGGCCGGATTTGCGCCTCATACCCTTCCGGCAAAGCAATCGCAATGCCTGTCGGTATTTTGCTGCGTTTTCCGGGTAAAATGACTTCCGGCGACAAAACCGCCGCCACCAAGTCCATTCCTGCCGCCTGAGAGGTCATATATTTCGGCAAAGGAATGTCCGAATTTCCTGCCGTTTTCGAAATATGAACCTGAAGAGTTTCCATGAAAGAATTTTTTTCTGTCCACGCCTTCCTTTCGGGAGGCGTGGACAGTGGTTATTAACTAATTTCCGTACCCAGCGCTTCCTTGCGGCTTAAGCGAATCTTGCCGGACTTGTCCACCTCCAGGACCTTAACCATCACCTCGTCGCCTTCCTGTAAGACATCCGTCACCTTGGCAATTCTTTCCTTGGCAATCTGCGAAATATGCAAAAGTCCTTCCGTTCCGGGCAGAATTTCCACAAAGGCGCCGAAATCAACAATCTTCTTCACCGTGCCCCGGTAAATCTTGCCGACTTCCGCCTCCTCCGTCAGCCACTTCACCATCGCCACGGCGCGTGCCGCCGCCTCGGCATCCGCTGAGGCAATGGTCACCGTACCGTCGTCTTCCACATCAATCGTTACACCGGTTTCACTGATAATCTGACGAATATTTTTTCCGCCGGAACCGATAACCGTGCGCACCTGATCTTCTTTAACTTTCACTGTCGTAATGCGCGGAGCATAAGGGGAAATATCCGTACGGGACGCCGACAGCGTTTCGCGGATCTTTCCGATAATGTGTATGCGGCCTTCACGCGCCTGTGCTAACGCCCGGCGCAAAATATCTTCGGTCAGCCCGTCAATCTTGATATCCATCTGCAAGGCCGTCACGCCTTTTTCCGTTCCGCAGACCTTGAAATCCATATCTCCGGCATGATCTTCATCGCCGAGAATATCCGATAAAATCACCACTTCGTCGCCTTCTTTCAGAAGCCCCATGGCAATACCGGCAACGATATCTTTCACCGGCACCCCTCCATCCATCAGACACAGGATTCCGCCGCAAACCGTAGCCATGGAAGAGGAACCATTTGACGAAAGAATCTCCGAGACAATGCGAATCGTGTAAGGAAATTCCTCAGGGGATGGCAACACGGGAACCAGAGCCTTCCGGGCAAGCGCGCCGTGACCGATTTCTCTCCGGCCGGGGCTTCTTAAAGGCTTGGCCTCTCCCACGCTATAGGGGGGGAAATTATAGTGAAGTAAAAACGACCGTAACTCTTCGCCACCGACATAATCCATTCTTTGTTCATCCGACGAGGTTCCCAAGGTCAGCGCGGCCAATGCCTGTGTCTCTCCGCGATTAAACAGGGCCGAACCGTGCGCTCGAGGCAATACCCCGACTTCCGAACTGATCGGACGAACAGCCGTTGCCGTCCGACCGTCAATTCGCCGTTTTTCCTGGAGAATCATGTCACGCAAAATGCGGGACTCAAGATGTTCAAGCATCGCCGCGATTTTTTTGCCAAGTGCCGCATCTGCTCCAGCAATCTCTGAAATCACCGCCGCCCGGACATCCCCCAGTTTGGCGTAGCGCTCCAGTTTGCGCGGCATACCATACCCCTCTTGAAGACCGGGCAAAGCCGCCTGGCGCACCCGTGAGAAAAGCTCCTCGTCCGGGGTATCTTCCACAACAGGTCTCTTGGGCTTGCCGGCAGCCTCACGCATCCGATCCTGCAAATCAATGACCGGACGAACGGTTTCCAGGCCGAATTTGATGGCATCAACCAGAATCTCTTCGGGAACTTCCCTGGCTTCGCCTTCCATCATGACCAGTTCCACATCATAAGGAAGACCGGTTCTGCCGGGAGCGGCTTTTCGTCCCACCAGAAAAAGGTTCATGTCACTTTCCTGCATTTTTTCTGCCGGGGCGTTGGCAATAAATTCACCCTGAATCCGCCCGACGCGCACACCGGCAATCGGACCTTTAAAGGGAATATCCGAGATGACCAGGGCGGCGGAAGCGCCCGCCATTGCCGCCACGTCCGGATCATTTTCCTTATCTACGGACAGCACGGTAGCCACCAGTTGCGTTTCCGAATAATATCCCTTGGGAAACAAGGGGCGAATCGCCCGGTCAATAATACGGGACGTCAAAATTTCCCGCTCATTGGGACGACCTTCTCTTTTAAAAAAACCGCCGGGAATTTTACCGGCAGCAAATGTCATTTCCTGATAATCCACCGTCAACGGAAGAAAATCCACGCCTTCCCTGACGCTTTTCAGGGACACCGCCGTCAGCAACACCACCGTGTCACCGTAATATACCAGCGTGGAACCATCCGCCTGCGCGGCCACGTAATCGGTTTTTATCGTAAAATTACGCCCCGCAAAATCTACTGCAAACTCTTTGCTCATTGATTACCTCTGCTTTCTTTGATTGTGTCCGAAGCATAAATTCAAGGGCGAAACGCAAAAGCCGATTGAATCAAGTACTGGATCAAACCTGTCCAATCGTTCGTGCTTTTGCCTTCCGCCCTTGAATGACTCTTGTTACTTCCTGAGGCCCAGACGTTTGATTATGGTTCTGTACCGCTCAACATCATCATCTTTGATATAGTTGAGCAATCTTCTTCTCTGGCCGACCAGTTTCAAAAGACCGCGCCGTGAATGATGATCCTTCTGGTGCGTCTTGAAATGTTCGGTCAGATATTCTATTCTGGCGCTCAGCAGGGCAATCTGAACTTCCGGAGATCCGGTATCTTTTTCGTGAAGCCGATAGTCCTCGATTAACGATTTTCTTTTTTCCGATGTTAACACTCTTTTTTCCTCCCTTATTTATTAAGTCCTGAATTTATTATCCTATTGATCATCTTCTCCTTGAAACACGCGAAGAATCCTGACTGCCCGGGCCTTTCCGTTATGTCCGGCCGTTTCATTCGCCTGCAAAAGCATTACCGCTATCGCCACCAGCCGGCCACGTCGGGAAATGAACTTTATCATATCTCCCTCTGCAAGAAAAGGAAGAACATTTTGCGGCATACTTTCCACATCCGGCTGAAATCCGTCCCTCAGTTTCTTCTCCAGCAACTCGTCAATTTCGACGGCGGTAAATTCCGGCAGAGCTTCGGACATCGGCACAAGTCCCGCCAGCAGATTTCTTTTTTTTTCTTCCGGCGGTCCCTGTTTCAGAGACAATGCCATCGCTTCGGTAAAAAAACCGCTCTGCAACCTTCGCAAGCCGGACAAACAGGCCCCGCAACCCAGCGCCTGACCAATGTCGGAGCAGATGGTCCGGATGTATGTGCCTTTGGAACAGGAGATGTCAAAGACAACCTCGGGAAAGGAAATGTTCAAAATATTCAAATGAAATATTTCCACCTCCCTTGGAGAAACCTCCGGGCATTCTCCTGCTCTTGCATACTTATATAAAGGTTTCCCCTTATACTTCAGCGCTGAAAACACCGGCGGCACCTGCTGTATTTTGCCCACCATGCCGGCCAGAACGGATCGGACAACCTCTTCCGGAATGACCCGATGGCTTTTTTCAAGAACCTTTCCCGTAATATCCTGAGTGTCTGTCCGCACCCCCAGGAGCATCGCCGCACGGTAGGTTTTCTTTTCCGACGTCAAAAACTGTGCAATTTTTGTGGCTTCATTGAGACAGACCGGTAAAACGCCCGTCGCCATCGGATCCAGCGTTCCCGTATGCCCCGCTTTTTTGGCACCCAGAATCCTTTTGACATAACTCACGACATCATGGGACGTAAAGTCCACCGGCTTGTCAATCACGACGATGCCGTCCATACGGGTTTATGACTCCCTGATCGCCGCGAAAACCCGCGATTTGACTTCTTCAATGGAACCTTCGATCCGACAGGCCGCGGCATTGACATGTCCGCCACCACCGAATTTTCGGGCAATTTTTTCCACATTATTTTTGCCTTTTGACCGCAAACTTAGCTTGTACTCTCTTTCGCCTGTTTGGGTAAAAAGAATTGCAATATCAATCCCTTTCACCTGGCGAGGAATATCTACAAAACCGTCCGTCTGTTCCATCGTTGCACCGGTATCCTGCAAATGACGCCAGGTGACCACGAGCGACGCGGTTTTGTTTTCGATGTCCAAAGAAAGCGTTTCCAGAACCCTTGCCAGCAGCAAAAGTTTGGACGGGGGATCACTTTCGTAAATATTTTCGGATATCCATTGCGGGTTCGCTCCGCCCGCAACCAGCTCCGCCGACGTCCGCAGGGTTTCCTGACGGGTGTTGGAGTAGCGAAAGCCGCCCGTATCCGTTAAAATCGCAGCGTAAAGGTTCGTGCAGATATCCGGAGTCAACGCTGATTGCATCTTTTTCATCAGACGGAACACCAATTCTCCGGTTGAACTTGCATGGGTATCCAACAGGTTCAATGGGCTGAAACCGCTGTTGGAGACATGATGATCAATATTAATCAGTTTTTTCATTCTGGAAACTTCAGAAGAGATTTTTCCCAAACGGTCCAGCTCGGAGCAATCCAGAATAAAACCGGCATCATATTTATCAATATCCTCCACCGTGTAAACAATTTGGTCCGCCGCGGGCAAGAATCGGTACTGCTCGGGCGTGGCGTCCGAGTTGTACACCACCGCCTCTTTCCCTAAACCTTTCAACATCAGATACAAAGCCAGCTCCGAACCCAGCGCATCACCATCCAATCGCATGTGGGCTGTAATGAGAAATGACTTCCCTGAAGTAATGACAGAGATGATTTCATCCATCATGATTTATTTTCCTTTGCAATTTCAGACAGCAACTGCTCAATGCGGCTGCCATAGCCGAAGGACTTGTCATGAACAAACCGTATTTCCGGCACAAACCGTAATTGCAACCGGTGTCCCAGTTCTCTCCTTACAAATCCAGTGGCCTTACTCAATCCAGCCTCAATTTCTTCACTCAAATCATCCCGCCCCATTTCAACAAAATAGATCTTGGCATCGCGCAAATCATCAGATACTTTAACGCCCGTAATAGTGACCGAATGCAGACGGGGATCTTTGACCGCTTTGAGCAGAATGTCGGACACTTCCGCCATAATCAAATCTCTGACTCTGTCCGCTCTTTTATAATTCACCGTACTTCCCTTTTTCCCAAGAGGCCGTTTTCGGAAAATCCGAAACCGCCATGATTTCCACTTTGGAGTCCATCATCTCGGCCACGTTCAAGTCTTCAATAAAATTGAGGAGATGATCAACTTTGCCGTTGACGTAGCGAGTCTCATTGCCGACCAGCGCAAATGCAATTTGCGCGAAATGGCGATGATCCAGATCCCCCACCTGGGCAATCGAAACATTAAATTCATTTTGCGAGCGTTTGAGAATTCTGTTTAAAACGCTTCGTTTCTCTTTCAAAGACGCAGATTCGGGAATTCGCAGTTGTATAATTCCGTAAGCAACAACCATCCTGACTCTTTTATGCAAACCGACTAAAGTTTTCTTTCCAGGGTTTCCGTCACATACGCCTCAATCACATCACCCAGATGAATGTCGTTATAACCTTCAATCCCGATGCCGCAGTCAAATCCAGCCAGCACTTCCCGGGCATCGTCCTTGAATCTTTTCAAAGACTGGATTTTCCCGTCGAAAACCACTACGCTGTCCCGTACCAATTTTATGCCACCCGCACGGGTAATTTTGCCGTCTGTTACATGGCACCCGGCGACCATACCGACTTTGGGCACCTTGAAAAGTTCGCGGACTTCAGCACGTCCCTGCACCACCTCTTTGTATTCCGGCTCCAAAAGCCCTTCCATCGCCGCACGCACGTCAGCAATAACATTGTAAATAATGTCATAGAGTTTGATTTCGACCCCCTCCTGCGCCGAAAGCTCACTCACACGGGCATCCGGACGAACATTAAATCCAATAATAATGGCATTGGACGCGGAAGCCAGCATGACATCCGTTTCACTGATGGCTCCGGTTGAGCTGTGGATCACCTTGATTTGCACATCCCCGGTGGAAAGCTTATGGAGCGCATCCGAAAGAGCTTCAATGGAACCTTGCACATCCGCCTTGATAATAACATTCAAGTCTTTTACGCCTTCTTTGATCTTCTCATACAACTGCTCCAGCGTGATTTTGGAAGAGGCGGAAAGTTCCTTTTCCCGAGTTTTCCGCATCCAGTACTCGGCAATATTGCGCGCCTTCTTTTCATCTTCTACACAAGCGAATTCGGCACCCGTCTGAGGTACACTGGAAAAGCCGATCACCTCCACCGGCATCGCCGGACCCGCTTCCCGGACACGGCGACCTGAGTCGTCGATCATCGCCCGGACACGGCCGAATTCCGTTTTGGAAACAAAAGCATCTCCTTCCCGCAAGGTTCCCTGCTGAATCAAAACCGTCGCCACCGGACCACGGCCGCGGTCCAGCTTGGCTTCAATAATAATACCGTGGGCCGTCAGATCAGGATCTGCCTTGAGCTCCAAAACATCCGCCTGTAGCAGGATCATTTCCAGAAGATCTTCAATTCCCAGCTTCTTCTTCGCCGAAACCTCGCAGAAAATGGTATCTCCTCCCCATTGCTCGGACAGAAGACCATGCTCTGTTAGAGCCTGCTTGATCTTTTCAGGATCAGCACCCGGCTTGTCGATTTTATTAATCGCTACGATAATCGGTACACCGGCCACTTTGGAGTGATTGATCGCTTCAATCGTCTGATCCATGACACCGTCATCCGCAGCCACAACCAGAACGACAATATCCGTCACCTGGGCGCCGCGTGCGCGCATCGCGGTGAAAGCTTCATGACCGGGAGTGTCCAGAAAGACGATCTCACGGCCGTTGATGTGCACGTGATACGCTCCGATGGCCTGGGTAATACCTCCCGCTTCGCCGTCGATCACATTCGTTTGGCGGATGGCATCCAAAAGGGAGGTTTTGCCATGGTCCACATGGCCCATAATGGTGACAATCGGCGCTCTCGGTTTGAGATTGGCCTCGGAAACCTGGGGTTTGAGCAGCGTATCTTCAAACTCCACTTCCGCCTTTTCCAGCTGAAAGCTGAATTCGGAAGCCACAAGAGATGCAATATCAAAATCAATCGCCTGATTGATGGTCGCCATGACGCCCATTCCGATCAGTTTATTAATGACATCGCCGGCTTTTACACCCATTCTTTTCGCCAGTTCACCAGTGGTAATGGTTTCACCCACGCGAATACGCCTTTTAATGGCCTTGGGCACAGTAATTTCGGTTTTCTTCATTTTAATCGGCGCGTTTCTTTTCTCCTCACGCCACTTGGTGAACACCACATCACGGTCTTCATCGACACTTTTCACTTTCTTGTCGATTTTCTTTTCCACACCCTTTCGACGAGGAACATCCTTGTCTTCCTCAATAAAAACCTCCACCGGACCCTTGACTTTTTTCTTGGGCTTTTCAAATTCTCTTTTTATGATTTTCTCCGGAGGCGGCACAACAATTCTTTCCCCCGGCTTTGGAGCCGTTTTGGGAGGAGGTTCTTTCTTTTCCTCCGGTTTGGTAATTTTATGCCGCGACATCATCGGCGGCTTCACCGGAAGAATAATCGGCGGCCTTCTTGGTTTTTCCGGAAGAACTTCCGGCTCGGGCGGCCGGGGCGGAGCCTCCGGAAGGGTTTCAACGGGCACACTTTCATCAGAAGTTTGCAAAACGATTTCAGGAACTTCCGGCGGAATGGATTCCGGGACAGGCGTTTCGAGTGGAACTTCTTCCACGGGAGCCGGTATTACAAGAACGGGGAGTTCCTCTTCTGCATTCCGGGTTTCCGGGACTTCCTCCTCCGAGGATACGGCTGTCTGTTGCTCTTCAACAGGCATATCTTCCGGAGAAACGGTTTCCACCGGCGCACGCACTGCACGACGACGAATCACCGTGGTTTTGATTCTTTCCTCAACAACCTGACGCGGTGATTTGGCCTGCAATTCTTCCTTGACCCTTTCAACATCGTTGTCTTCCAAAGAACTGGCATGGGATTTTCCTGTAATGCCCAGTCTTTCCAAATGGGCAATCAGATCTTTATTTTCCAGACCAAGCTCTTTGGCCAACTCGTGAACTCGCTTTTTCGCCATTACCGAAACTCCCTCAAATTTATATTACGCGCCTGAACGGCTAGGCCTTTGCGTGCCTGCCTGTTTCTTCGTCCAGAAGCCTTATGGCTTCCGCTATCCATTCCGCACAGGTTTTTTCGACAGCGCCGGACATGGCGGAAAGTGCATCAGGTTCCAGCGCCGCCAGCATAGCGATACTTTTGATACCCTGCACAGAAAGCTTTTCGGCCACAGCCGGCTCCATGCCCGAAATACGTGTCAGCGCATTTCGCTCACTGTCGTCCTTTTCAGCGGCCATGGTTTCGCTTTTCACGTCGATTTTCCAACCAGTCAATTTGACCGCAAGACGCACATTCTGACCATTTTTACCGATGGCCAGAGATAACTGGTCATCCGGAACAATCACCATCATAGCGCGGTTTTCTTCATCCACAAAAACGCGGTTCACCTTGGCCGGAGACAAAGCGCTGGAAACAAATTTGGCCGAATCTTCCGTATAGGGAATAATATCAATTTTTTCACCGCGCAGTTCCTGAACAACGCTTTGCACACGCGTACCGCGCATTCCCACGCAGGCGCCAACCGGATCAATGTCTTTATCTCTTGCTTTTACGGCGATTTTGCCGCGTTTGCCCGGTTCGCGGGCCACACTGACAATATCAATCAGACCTTCTGAAATCTCCGGAACCTCCACTTCAAAAAGAGCTTTGAGAAACGCCGGATGCGTCCGAGATAAAATAATTTGCGCGCCTTTCGTATTTTTTTTCACCTCAAACAGATACGACCGAATGCGCTCACCGCGCTTGTAGGTTTCCCGGGAAATCTGTTCCGAAGGCGGAACGAGACCCTCGGCTCGTCCAAGATTTACAATGATATTGCCGCCTTCAAAACGCTGGACAAAGCCGTTAATCAATTCACCCTTGCGATCCTTGTATTCGTCATAAATATTGTCCCGCTCCGCATCCTTCACCCGCTGAATGATGATCTGTTTCGCCATTTGAACGGCAATCCGACCAAAAGAACTGGTTTCGATTTTCATACCCAGCGAATCGCCCGGTTCCGCCCCTTCATCGAGCGTTCTCCTGGCTTCCTCCTTGGAAATTTGCATCTCCGGATCCAGCACATTATCGACCACCGTTTTAAATTGAAATACCTCAATTTCTCCGGCCTCATCATTGTAATGGGCTTCAATGTCGACATTCTGCCCCAGTTTTTTTCGCGCCGCCGTCATCATGGCGGCCTCAAGGGCTTCCGTAATAATCGACTTGTCGATTCCCTTATCCTTACCCATCTGCTCAATCAGACGTTTAAGTTCCTGAAACATTTACAAAATCCTCCCTATTTTCTTTCGGGCTGCATGGTTTTCAGCCTGTCGGCTTTTCGTCTCATTCCATATCCATCGCCGCATCATCCACAAGATTGGCTTTGGCAATATCCTCTTTAGGAATGCTGAACACTTTGCCTGCAACATCGACATGAACAATTTTCCGGCCATTATCTTCCGTAAAATCCGTCAGGATGCCTTGAAAATTTTTTGCACCGTCAATTTTCACACTGGTCTTGATTTTGACATTTGCACCCTTGAACCTTTCAAAATCCTGGTTGCGCGAGATGGGCCGGTCAAGCCCCGGCGAGGAAACCTCCAGGGTGTAAGGTCCCCGGGACAGATCGTGAACATCCAGCACATCCCCCAGCAAATTACTGATCAGCGTACAATCATCCAGCGAAATGCCGCCTGATTTGTCCAGATAAAGCCGAAACACCCAGCGCGAATGCATTTTCAAGCACTCGACATGGATCAATTCCATGCCTTCAGATAAAGCTACCGGTTCAGCCAGCTGCCAAATTTTTTCTTTTAATTGATCGTACATATCTTTCCAGCAGAAAATAAAAAAGTGGGCGATGGCCCACTTAAGCGAACTACTTTCAGTGCTGGAATCGTCCCTAGCATAGACAGGATGTCATTGCAAGCAATATTTAACGGAAAAATCGCTATCCGCGCCGGAAAAACGCGACAAAGATTCCGTTGACAGGTTTTCCTCATTTCCCTATACTCGCACGTCAAAAAATTCCGTCAGACATAGCGGGATTTGCATCGAGGAAGGAAAAGGATCGTCAGCATGGATGTCATCTCGAAACTCAAACACAAAACCCTTCGGAAAAAGGGAATTTCACGCTCGGAAGCCCTTGATTTGTTTATCGAAGGCTCAAACAGCCCCTATGCCGTTATCGCGGCAGCTTCAGAAATCCGTGAACATTTCAAAGGAAAAAACATTATTTTGTGCGGTATCACCAACGCCAAATCCGGCCGCTGTTCTGAAGACTGCAAATTTTGCGCTCAGTCCTCGCATTACCCGACCCAATGCCAGGAATACCCCATGAAGAAGGCAAGCGAACTACTGTCCGAAGCGGTCAGTGCCAAAAAAAACGGGGCGGAATTTTTCAGCATTGTCACAAGCGGAAGACGCATCCAGACGAAAAAAGAGTGGAATACCATATTCCAAACTATAGAAAGGATTAGGAACCTAGGGATTATTCCTTGCGCGTCCCTGGGATTTTTAAGCGAAGAACAGGCGATCCTTCTCCGGCAAACAGGACTGGTTCGCTATCATCACAATTTGGAAACAGCCCGCAGCTACTTTCAAAACATCTGCACCACCCATGAATATGAAGAAAACATCGCAACCCTCCGCGCTGCAAAATCCGCCGGCCTTCAGGTTTGCGCTGGTGCGCTCATCGGAATGGGCGAAGGAATATCGCACCGCATTGAACTTGCACAAATCCTTCGGGATCTGGATGTGGACTCCATCCCAGTAAACATCCTCACGCCCGTGAAGGGAACACCGCTTGATCATATAAGGCCGCTTCCACCCATGGAAATTCTTCTGACCATAGCGGTTTATCGATTTATGCTGCCGGACAAAGACATCAAACTCTGCGGCGGAAAAGAAAAGAATCTCCGTCAACTGCTGCCGCTTGGAATCATTGCAGGCGCCAACTCGCTGATGACGGGAAATTACCTCACGACGGCCGGACGCGACAGCAAACTGGACCATGAAATGCTTGCCGACCTTGGTCTGACACCGACGCGAGAACTGGACATCTGTCGGTGTGGTGAAGAAAAACATGCTGAAGATTTCAATTCGCCAAGCTCTTTAGACAACCCCAAGGACAAAAGGCAATCTCAAAAGAAGAACCGGCACAATTTATGAAGGTAATATCCATCGTCGGAACCAAAAAAACAGGCAAAACTACCCTGGCCTGCCAACTGGTCGGATCTTTAAAACGGCACGGCAAAGTGGGAACCGTTAAAAACATGGTTGCACACCCGGTCGATTCCGGTGATACCAAACGCCACTTTGACGCAGGAGCCGATGTGGTCATCGGCATTGGTGAAGCCAGACTCAAGCTCAACCGCAACCGTGGCGACCTGGCCTCGGCATTGGCGGAAATGGAGACAGAAGGTATGGATTTTACGGTTGTGGAAGGCTTTAAACAGAGCTCTCTTCCCAAATTTGTCCTTGCCGACATCGAAGTGAACGGATGTTTAAGAAAACTGCATCTCTCCGAAATTAATGACGAAGTGATTACCGAACTGACCGATCTGGTTTTAAATCTGGAGGATTATCAGCCACCCTCCTGATCCGTTTCTCAAATGAATCCACTTTTAAAATAGTAAAATAAACAATAAATACAAGAGCATATTAATCAACGTCAGCGGAAAGCCAATTCTGGTGAATTCCAGAAAAGAGATACTTTGGCCATGTAACTCTTTTTCTGCATGCTGAATAATAATGACATTACTTGCCGCACCCAGAATCAGAAGATTCCCCGCGATGGTCGATCCGGCAGCCAGCGCCATGAGCTCTTTACTGCCAGCTCCTGCCGTCATCATCAGCGGCAAAAACAAAGCCACCATCGGTACATTGGAAATAAACTGACTCAAAAGAACAGAAATCATCATAATGACGGATAAGCTGTTTACATCAAGAGCAAAATACGCAAAAAGCTTTTGAAAAAAGCCGGACTGCCAAACACTTTCCATCAGAATAAACATGGACACGAAAAAGATCAGCGTAAACCAGTCGATTCTTCTCAAAATGTGAAACCGGTATTTCTTCTTTTTCGATAGGAACCGATACATCAGGACAGGCGAACAGCCAATCAAAGCGATGTAGGTCAGTTTAAAATCGATAGAAAACCGAAAAATGACATCTCCAAACGCCAGCGCCACTTTTGCCACAATCAAACAAACCACCAGAATTAAAGACCATTTAGATACCTGCGCCAGTCGAACATGTCTAATGTTTTCAATACGGGTTTGCAAATGTTGATGAGTGAATTCATTGGGATAAAAAAACTTCAGAAGAAAATACGTGGCCAGAAGATTGATGAGCGTCGGCACAAACAAATATTGCAAAAAGGTGATGAAAGGATTTTTCATATTGCCCGCCATGGCAATAAGCAGATTCTGAGGATTGCCGATTGGACTCATAACACTTCCCGTGGTAATGGCAAAGGCCAGGCAAAGCAGAAGAAGCTTGAAATCAATGTTGTTTTCTCTCGCCAGAAGAATCATCACCGGTGTTCCGATAATCGCCATGGTGTCATTCATGAGAATAGCAGACCCGATACCAAATATAAAAAGGATGGCCAGAACCAGATGATCCACCGATTTTACCCGCCCGAAATATTTTTGGCAGATATGCGTTAAATAACCTGAATCTTCCGCGGCCTGGCCGATGATAAACATGCCGAACAGAAAAAAAATTACGTCAAAATGAATTGCCTGAAACGCAGCGGATGGCGATATTTCCCCGGTCAGCACAACCGCCACGGCGCCGCCAAGCATAATCTGCCAGATCTGTAATCTGACGCTGCCAATTTGCCTGATGGCGATGAGAAGAAAAACAATGCCAAGCGTAACAATAGAAACATTCATCGATGGAACTACCCAAAATAATAAATCCAGAAAATCAGCAAAGAAATTGTGTTGACATAAAAACTCGATCGCATTATATGCAATTCGTTCGCGGAGTAAAGGTAATTCTGTTCTCGGCGAACACTGCAGATCTTCAAAAAATGGGGAATCGTTCAACGGTAGGACACCGGACTCTGACTCCGTTAATCAAGGTTCGAATCCTTGTTCCCCAGCCAAATAAAAT
>DAOLNX010000014.1:0-11104 GCA_035416785.1 Smithellaceae bacterium
AGAATATCGTGATGCTAAGCGATTGGGTCGAAAATCAAGATTGCCTGAAAAGCAGCGGGTTATTCTGTGGTCAATTTTTGAAAAGGTTCGCACAAAGCTGCAATCGAAGAAACTTTTAACCTATGCGGAAATCTTTACCACGCTGGCGGCTCACTTTGTCAAAAACAAGAAGCTGCCTTTTGATTATGTTGTGGTGGATGAAGCGCAGGATATCAGTATTGCCCAACTGCGGTTTCTGGCAGCTCTGGGAGAAGGCCGTCCAAACGGCCTTTTCTTTGCCGGTGACCTCGGCCAGCGGATTTTCCAGCAGCCCTTTTCCTGGAAAGCGCTGGGCGTGGATATTCGCGGACGTTCCCGGACATTGAGGCTCAATTACCGAACCTCTCATCAAATCCGCATGCAGGCCGATCGTCTTCTGGGAAAAGAAATTTCAGATGTGGACGGAAATGTGGAAGATCGCCGGGGTATTGTTTCCGTTTTCAACGGGCCGAAGCCAGCCATCATGGTTTGCGATAATCATGAACAAGAAATTGATACGGTGGCAAAATGGCTTGTGAACCGGATTAACAAAGGAACAGCGCCCCATGAAATCGGGCTGTTTGTTCGATCTGACGAGCAAATACCGCGAGCAAAAGCTGCCGTCGAAAAATCAAAATTACCCTATCGGATTCTGGACGACACAGTCGAAACAATCGGCGGCCATGTTTCTATCAGCACAATGCACCTGGCCAAGGGGTTGGAGTTTCGCGCCGTGTGCGTGATGGCCTGTGACGATGAAATTGTGCCGCTTCAGGCGCGCATTGAAACAGCCGGTGACGATGCGGAACTGGAAGAAGTCTATAACACGGAACGGCACTTGCTGTATGTTGCCTGCACCCGTGCCCGTGATAATCTGCTGCTCACCAGTGGTGATTCTGCATCGGAATTTGTCGATGATCTGCAACGGCTTTGACGAGAGGGCCGGTTTGTTTATCTCAAATCCCCAGATACGCTTTCTTGATGTCCTCGTTGTGCAGCAGGTCGGAGGCTTTGCCTTCCATGGAAATGACGCCGTTTTCCAGCACATAGGCGCGGTGGGAGAGTTTCAGCGCCATGAAGGCGTTTTGTTCTACCAGAAAGATGGTCGTGCCGTGTTCGGTGTTGATTCGGGTCAGTATTGAAAAGATCAGTTTGGTCATTAATGGCGAAAGGCCAAGCGACGGTTCATCCAGCAATAGTAATTTGGGCCGGGCCATCAGTGCGCGGGAAATGGCCAGCATCTGCTGCTCTCCGCCGCTTAGGGTTCCGCCCTGTTGATGACGCCGCTCACGTAAAATGGGAAACAGCTCATAGATGTAGGCAAAATCCTTTTTGATTTCTGCATGATCGTTGCGTAGGAAGGCTCCCATTTCCAGGTTTTCCAGCACACTCAGTTTTGGAAAAATATGTCTGCCTTCGGGAACCTGGGAAATTCCCAGAGCAACGATTTTGTCCGGATCGGTTTTTTCAATTGGGCAGTCGTTGAACAGAATCTGTCCGCTTTGAACCGGTGTGATGCCTGAGATGGACATAAGGGTAGTGGATTTTCCTGCTCCGTTGGACCCGATGAGAGCCACGATTTCTCCCGGAATAACCGAAAGCGAGATGCCTTTCAGAGCGCGGATGCCGCCGTAGCGGGTTTCAACATTGACCAATTTCAGCATCGGGACCTTCTTCCTCTCCCAGATAGGCTTTAATGACGGCCGGATGATTCCGGACTTCCTGAGGCGTTCCCCGCGCGATTTCCTTGCCGTAGTCCAGCACGAAGATGTTTTGCGCGAGGTTCATGACCAGTTTCATATCGTGTTCGATCAGCAGAATGGATAGTTGAAAATCTTTTTGAAGCTGAGATATCAGACTGTCCAATTCGTTGGTTTCCTGCGGGTTCATTCCTGCAGCCGGTTCGTCCAACAGTAAAAGAAGGGGGTCGGTGGCCAGGGCACGCGCGATTTCCAGGCGGCGCTGTGCGCCGTAGGGCAGATTTCGTGCCAGTTCGTTGACCTGCTGGGCCAATCCCATGTATTCCAGGATGGTGTAACTTTTCCGCACGATTTCCTTTTCTTCGTTTCGGGTGGTGGGTGGACGAAAAATGGCGCCCAGAAGTCCCGCTCCGGACCGGCAATGTCGTCCCACCATCACATTTTCCAAAACGGTCATGCCGCCGAAAAGACGGATGTTTTGGAAGGTGCGCGCCATGCCCAGTTTTGCGATGGCGTTGATTTTTAATCCATTGAGTTGCTTGGATTTGGTCTTGGGCGGATACAGAATGATCGTGCCCGCCGTCGGTTGGTAGATGCCGGTAAGGCAATTAAACAGAGTGGTTTTCCCGGCGCCGTTAGGACCGATCAGCGCCGCGATTTCTCCCTGACGGATGCATAGATCGACGTTCTCCAAGGCCCGAAGACCCCCGAAATCCATGGAGAGTGCTCTGACGTCCAGAATATATTCCATGTTCCGATTATCCTTCAGGTTTTATCTTCAATGTCTGTATGGTGAAATTGATATTGCCTGCGCTTTTCGGCCATCAGTCCGCCCGGCCGGAAAATCATGACCAGAATCAGCGCCGCGCCGAACAGAATCATCCGGTAGTCGCTGAAAACGCGCAGATATTCCGGAAGTAAAATGATGGCCAGGGCCGCCGTAATGACGCCTAAAATCGAGCCCATACCTCCCAGAACAACTATTGCCAGGATCATGGCCGATTCCAGAAAGGTGAAACTTGCCGGGTTGATGAATGTCGTTTTCGCAGCGAAAAGAACGCCCGCCATTCCCGCCCAGGTCGCGCCCAGGGCAAACGCAGCCAGCTTGGCTTTGGTTTTGTCAATGCCCATAGCCTGACAGGCCAGTTCATCCTCGCGCATGGCCACCCAGGCGCGGCCGATGCGGGAATGCTGCAAACGGTAAATGACAAAAATCGTCAGCAGGCAAAGAGCGATCAGAATAAAATACAGATAAACCGCCGATTGTTCGGGGGTCAGAGGGATGCCGAACAGTCCCGGCCGCGGAATGTTGGAGATGCCACTGGGACCAAAGGAGAAGTCGTTCCAGTTTTCCAGCACGAGTCGAAGAATCTCGGCAAAGGCCAGCGTCACAATCGCCAGATAATCTCCGCTCAATCTTAAAACCGGCAATCCTACCAGAATGCCGAAAAGGGCGGCTAAAAGAGCGCCCGCCGGCAGGAGAATCCAAAATCCCAAACCAAAATGATAATTTAAAAGAGCATAGCTGTATGCGCCCACGGCGTAAAAGGCGACATAACCCAAATCCAGAAGCCCGGCCAGGCCAACCTCGATGTTCAGACCCAGTCCAAGCATTACATAAATGAGAGCAGTGGTCATGACGTTGATCTGATAATGAGATGCGATAAAAGGAAAGACAAGCGCGCAAGAGGCGATGATGATCAGTGCGGGACGATAGATTTTCGGGTTCTCCAGCAGACGGCGAAAAAAGGATTCCTTTTCCATCGCAACGCCTTTTTCGGGGGCTTTTTTCCGAAGATAAAGCTGCCAGAAAAAAGAAAGAAGAAAAGAGGCCAGGCCGATACCCGCGATGTTGCTCCAGCGCCAGATAATAACATTGTCGATGGTGTTGACTTTGATGACGATGATGGGAAAGGTCAGCAGCATCAGCCAGAGGGCAACATAGATGGATCGTTTGATTTCTTCTGTAAATTTCATATGAAAAACACTTTTAGACTTTTTGCTGGGATGATCGTCCCAGAATGCCATCCGGTTTGAAAATTAAAATCAGAATGAGAAAGGCAAAGGCGAAGACGGATTCATAATCGCTGGAAATGTAGCCCGTGCCGAAGCTTTCGGCCATACCCAGCGCCAGGGCGCCCAGCATAGCGCCGGGAATGCTGCCGATCCCGCCCAGAACCGCAGCGGTAAAGGCTTTGATGCCCGCATTAAAGCCGATGTAAAAATTGATTCGTCCAACATGGGAAGCGATCAGAATGCCTCCTAGCGCTGCCAGTGACGATCCGATGATAAAGGTTATGGAGATGACGCGGTTGATATTGACGCCGGCAAGCAGCGCCATTTGTTGATCCTGGGCCGTCGCCCGCATGGCTTTACCCATTTTGGTAAATTTCAGAAGCAAGGAAAGGGAGATCATAACGATCGTGGAGGTCAGAATAATGATAAAATCGGAAGGACCGATGAGGTGGCTGATGCTGTCCAGAAAGTCCGAAGGAGGAATCAGGTTGGGAAATGGAAGAAAATCAGAAGTTTGGGCCAGCATGACGTAATTTTGCAAAAAGATGGACATGCCGATTGCGCTGATGAGCGGGGACAGGCGCGATGCCTGACGCAGCGGTTTATAGGCAATTTTTTCTACAGTAAATCCGTATGCGGCCGAGTAGAGAACCGCGACGACGCCGGCAACCATCAGCACGGATAAACCGGTCATGCCCTTCATGGTCAAAACGGATGCGACAATCAGAGCGGTAAATGCTCCGATCATGTATATTTCGCCGTGGGCGAAGTTGATTAACTGCAAAATGCCGTAAACCATGGTGTAGCCCAGTGCAATCAAGGCATAAATACTGCCGCGAGTCAGTCCTCCCAAGAATAAGTCCCAGAAAAAATTCATGGTCTTCCGGTTAAATTATTTCAATTCCACGTAAGCACCCTTGCGGACCTGATACATGGAAAAGCCGACGCCGATGGCGTCTCCCTGTTCATTGAATTTGATTTTGCCCAACGGGGTGTCTGTTGCATACGTTCGAAGAGCCTTGCGCATGGCTTTGTAATCTGTGGATTTCGTTTTGGCCAGCGCATTGACGACCGAAAGCATGGCGCTGTAGGCATTGAGATAAAATGCTCCCGGTTCCGTTCCGTAGGCTTTTTGATGTTCGGCAATGGCATTAACGGCGAGGGGATTTTTTGTGGTGTCTTTCGGCCCGGATGCATAAACGCCTTCGGCCGATGCTGCCGCTACCTTAATAAATGTCTGATCCTTGACGCCGTCATCAGAGATGAAAACCGTTTTCATGCCTCTTTTGCGCATCAGTTGCACAACGGATGCGGCTTCCGGATGATAGCCTCCGTATATCACCGCATCTGCTCGAGAATATTTGATTTTCTGAACGATTGCCGAATAATCGACGGCGCCCGGTGTGATGCCTTCGTAAAGAACAATTTTTGCGCTTCGGGATTCTTCAAGGAATTTTTTTGCGAATTCCGCAAAACCTTTGCCATAGTCGCCTTTGTCGTGGATCACAGCGAAATTTTTCAGTTTTAGCTTTTGAATGGCGAAATCCACAACCAGTTTTGCCTGTGCGTCATCTGGAGCGATGGTGCGGTGGAAGTTTGGATACCGGCCGGAAATCGTAAGTTCCGGGCTTGTTGCTGAAGGCGAAACAACAATGATGTTCGCATCTTGATACGTGCGCAGGGCCGCTTTGGTCGCTCCGCTGCAAATATGGCCGATGACGGCATGAACTTTGGCGGAAACCAGTTTGGTTGCGGCATTGGTCGCCAGTTCAGGTTTGCAGGCTTCATCTTGAATCATTAACTGCAATTTTTTTCCGGAAATGCCCCCCTGGTTGTTCACTTTTTTTACAATGAGTTCCGCCGCCCTTACGGTGGGAAGACCATAAGAAGCCAGATCGCCGGTGTGAGCGCCCGCAATGCCGATTTTTATGGTTTCCTGGCCGAAGACGGGGTGGGGCTGGCCGAAGGCGATGAAAAGAACAATTATCGGAATCCATTGAAGAAGTTTGATTTTTTTCATTGTTTTTTACTCCCGGACAAGCTAATGAGGTTTTACTACTTGAAAAGGCCTGTTGCGTCAAGACAGAAGTGAAATGGCATGGGCAAAGAAATACCGGTGAAAGACGTCAAGAACTTGTTCTTCAATCAAGACATGAAACAAATCAAGGCCATGGGGCTTTCGAAGCGGGATCTGGAAAAACAGATGGAGGTCTTTTCCAGAGGGCCGAATTATTGGAGATTAATCAGACCCTGCATGCCGGGTGATGGTGTTCTGTCGGTCTCCTCCAACCAAAGAAAAACCTTTGTCGGCCAATTTGAAGCAAAAGCAGGTAAATACCGGCTGTTGAAATTTGTGCCCGCCTCCGGAGCCGCCAGCCGCATGTTTGCCGGGTGGTTTGCTGCCGCCAGCCAGGGAAGTTTCGGATCTGACAAGTCAGACAAAACTTTCTTCCGTCATCTGAAAAAAATGCCTTTTGCATCGTTGATCGAAAAGGATCAGACGGCCGGTCTGGATGCGAAGAAAGAAAAACTATCTGATTTGTTGAATTTTATTTTAACCTCCGATGGTCATAATTTTGGAAATCTGCCCAAGGCTTTGATATTATTTCATTGTTATCCGGACGGCGAGATCAGGACGGCACTTGAGGAGCACCTGGTCGAGGCGGGAGCCTATCTTGGCGACTGTCGGAATACTTGTCGTCTTCATTTTACGTTGTCGGAAGAGCACGTAGAAAAAGTGATGGAGAGGATGAAAAACGTTCAGGCCAAATACGAAAAGATGTTTCAGGTCCGGATGGATATTTCATATTCGATTCAATCGCCGGCGACCAGGATGATCGCTATTGACGAGCAGGGTTTTCCCCTCCGCGATGGGGAAGGGCGGCTGGTGTTTCGTCCCGGAGGCCATGGTGCGCTTTTGCGGAATCTATCGGCTCTGGATGCCGATTTTGTGTTTGTGAAAAATATTGATAATATTGTGAGGCAGGATTTTCTAGACAAGCTTTTGCCTTATAAAAAAATGTTGGGCGGTCTGGCCATACAGATTCGAGAAACTGTTTTTTCCATGCTGCAAAATTTGGAAAGCGGCCAGATTTCAGATTCTGTCTTGAGCGGCTATGAAGATTACTGCCGGCAAGTCTTTCATATGGCTTTTCCAGCCGGGGATGACCGTTTGTCTTTGCCGCAACAACGGAAGAAATTGTTTATCCTTCTCAATCGGCCGTTACGGATTTGCGCAGTGGTGAAAAACCAGGGCGAACCAGGCGGAGGGCCTTTCTGGGTGGAAGAAAAGGATGGAGGGCGGACATTGCAAATTGTTGAACATGCTCATGTTGATCCTTTGGACGCCGAACAGCAGAATATTTGGAAACGGGCGGCATACTTTAACCCGGTGGATATGGTGTGTTGTCTTCGGAATTATCAGGGCGAAAAGTTTGATCTGAAAAAATATGTCCATCGGGACGTATATCTTCTATCTTCCAAAACGGAAAAAGGCAGAAAAATTTTGTGTCAGGAGCTTCCGGGGCTCTGGAACGGTGGTATGGCTTACTGGAATACGGTTTTTGTGGAAATGCCCCTGGCCGTTTTCAATCCGGTCAAAACGGTTGACGATCTTCTTCGTATCCGGCACGCGGGTGGAATGGTTTCCCGGTAGTTCAGCCGTAGCTTAGAAGACGCTATATCATATGGTGAGCGCATTCTTCGGGTGTGGCGGAAGAACAGAGCAGTCGAGTGGTTTCTCGCCGGTTTCTGCAGGTGACTTCCACCTGGATATTGTTAGGTGCGTCGGAATAACGGACGGAAAGCGCGGCGGCAAACGGCAGGGCGTAAGAAGTTCCGTAAGGAACCAGAACATACGGGCCCGGGTAGCCGGCCACTATGCAAGTCCAGTCTTCATCCCCGGTCAAATTTCGCAGCGCGTCGTTATCGGCTTTATTTCGACCAACGATGATTTTTGATCCGCTTGCGTCCCGGAAGTGCCTGCCGAATTTTAACAAATGATAATCGCGGATTTGGCACTCATTTGTATTATTCATCAGTTCACGAAGACGTCTGGAAAATTCCGGGTCTGTCAGCAGGCAGCCTCCGGCGGGAGGCGGATAATGGTGAATACCGAATTCTTGTGCCAGATGCATTTGTTCTTTGCGTCCGCGTCCGGAAATGGACAAAAGTTGTGTGCGGTCAAGTTTTCCTTCCCGCTCAGCTTTGATGGGATCCAGAAGCTGTGCAGAGAGCGGCCGTAAAATACTGTCTGCATATCCGGAGTTTTTTGCCACGAGGTAAAGGGACTGTTTCGTTTGTGACATCGGGCGTTGTCCAAGAACTTCGCCTGTGATTAAAAAATCCGCACCGATCTCTTTCATTTTTTCACCGGCAATTTTCAGCATCAGCGTATGGCAGTCGATGCACGGGTTCATACACTTTCCGTAGCCGTAACGAGGAGATTTCAGCATGTACAGATGTTCTTCCGTGATATCTTGGACGATCAGAGGCAACTGAATCTGCCCGGCTGCCTCCCGGGCCTTGGAATCGTTAAAAAATGGGGTGGTGAAGGTAAGGCCCGTCACGTTAATGTTTTGCTTCTGAATCAGTTTCACGGCCAGAATGCTGTCCAGCCCGCCGGAAAAAAGAGCAATGGTTTTCAAGTTTCTACTCCTGTGTGGTTCAGTATCGCACCATGTTTGCTGACCAGACCTCCTTGATCAAGCCGCGCAGTTTCTGGTGCATGTCGAAATCCACAACGTAAGTGATAGGGTCGGTTTTGATTTTCGTTCCCTGGAAACCAATGGAATAGGGAAACGGATGGTCTGACGGACCGGATAAAGTAAAATAACCGGACGCAAAGGCTACCTGAAAACTGCGGAGAATTTTTTCCATATTTTGAGCCGGCGGGTCCTGGGGCGAGAGAAAAAGAAGCTCATTTCCTGTTTTATTGAGGATTTCAATGAATTGTGGCGGAAGTGAACGAAGGAAAATGAGAATTTTTTTATTGGGTCGGGTTGCGACAAGGTCTGCTTTGACCGAAAGTTGAAATCCGTCGCGTTCAGTATTGAAAATGCCGACATCAACGTCTTTTTCCGCAGGAAGGTTTAAATAGGTCAACAGTTCGTATGCAAAATTCTTTGTGGATTCTCTGGGCAGAACCTTCATTGGCGGTAGAGAGTAAATTTCTTCCGGTTTGTCGATAAGACCGGTTTCCGGAGAAAATTCCGTAATCACAAAAGAATGGGTGCGCGTGAAACTGACGACAGCTCTGGGAAGCAGGGAATTGGTTTCTTCGATGAACCGCAGCCCTTGCGTCTTGGGAAAAGTCGGCTTTGATGTTTTTCTTGAAATCAACCAATCCAGAATGACGTACACAGATGGAAAAGAACCAACCATGACGGGGTTTTGTGCTTTGGTAATTTCAAAAGTCTTGGTTTTATTGAATATTTTACTAAGAATAGCGATGACGTTGTCTTTTTCATCAATGGGGACCAGAGAATAATTTTTTCCGTAATTACTGAAGATCTTGTTGAGGTGACTGCCGGAGCGGTTTGCAAAATCCAGAAAAAGAGTTGTCGAATCGTCCAGTTCCACGACAGGCATGACGGAACATTCAATCGTCAATTGCTCGGTTTTGGTGATGGGCAGATAGTATTTGCCGCTGGTGATCATGTTTCCGTTCATTTGCCGAATAATGTGCTTGATAACGGCTAGTTTCGTCGCGGGAGTCATCGTAATGGTTTGTTTCGAGCTTTCTGCGGGAATGGATTGCGAAAGGGAAGGATCTATTTCTTCGGAATCGTCAATCATACCGGAAGATGGGATTTTCTGATCCCCAGGCTTTGAAGTTGTTTGTCCTTGGGGAAGGCGGATGACCTGGCCTGCGTAAATTCTGTTGATATTTTTGATAGAAGGATTCAAGGTTTGTATCGTGCGCAGCATCTGTTGTGAGCTATTTGATATTTGAAGTTCACGATGAAGAATTCGCACGAGATTGTCGCCTTTTTTTACTTGATAGGTGAAAGATGGGGTGGAATCCGGAACCGGCGGTTTGGCGGACAAAGAGATTGTTTTTTTGGGCAAGGACTTTCCCGGCAGATAGAGGGTTTGTCCTGCGTATAATTTGTCTGGATGGGTCAGATGGGGGTTCAATTCTCTGGTCATCCGGTAGTAGCGGGGAATATCTTTTTGCTTGATGCCGGGGATCCGGCAAATAATGGATGAAAGCACATCTCCGGGTTGAACCGTATAAGAACTACGGGGTGATTTCTGGCGGTTATCGGCCGTTTTACTGAACGTGAGCTGGGCCGTATCTTCTTTCGGATGGTTGGCTTGCGCGGAGCACACAAAAGCTGAAGTAAGAAGAATGATGAAATTCAAAAGAATTTTATTTCTCATGATCCGTCTCCGTCAGTAAGGGTATTAGACAACTTTTTTCATGGCGGCGATGGCAACTTCGATTTGATCATCGTCCGGTTCCCGAGTGGTGATTTTTTGCAGGGCCAGCCCTGGCCAGCTTAAAATCTGTGCCAGCTTGTAATGGCTGTATTTACCGGTAAAACGGATGGCTTCATAAGAAATGCCTGCAATAACAGGCATCAGCATAATTTTATAAAGAACACGATGCAAAAAGTCCGGCCGTCCCAATAAAGAGAAAACCAGAATGGAAACAATCATGACAAAAAGAATAAAGCTGGTGCCGCATCGGGGATGACGGGTGGAGTATTTTTTTACATTTTCAATGGTTAGTTCCCGGCCATCCTCCCAAGCGAAAACCGTTTTATGTTCTGCACCGTGATACATGTAGACCCGGCGCATATCATCCATTAAAAGCGTAGCGGACAGAAAACATAAAAACATGCCCAAGCGGACGCAACCTTCCAGAATATTTAATAGAATCAGGCTGTCGACGTATGTTTTGATTTTGGTGAAGAAAAAAGCCGGGACGACGACAAAGAAAAAAATGGCGATGACAAGGCTGACCAAAAGAGATACGTACATTTCCCAGCCTTGAGGTTTTTTTTCTTCTTCCGAAAGAGCCACTTCCGCAGAAAACATCAAACACTTGATACCGATAATCATCATTTCAAATAAAGAGATGGTTCCCCGAACGAACATCAGCCCCAATATTTTATAACGCTGGGTCAGAGGGACATATTTCCGTTCCTGAAAGACAATTTCTCCATCCGGTTTCCGGACAGCCGCGGCGATATTTGCGCCATGACGCATCATGACACCTTCCAGAATGGCCTGTCCTCCGGCGATATCGTTTGAGTTTGGTTTACAGCCCATGAAATTCTTAACCATGCTCCGTTGTTTTCTGCATGGATTTCTTATCGTATTTAACGAAGACTGTCAAATTATGATTTGAATATAAATGGTTG
>DAOLNX010000014.1:11204-43962 GCA_035416785.1 Smithellaceae bacterium
TCATTTATTTTCAGGAGGATGTGAAATGGCTTCTGTGGATTCTTCGTCCGTCGCATTTGTCAAGGAGTATCAGGATCGATTTGAAAAAAAAATGAAGGAACATGAGATTGAACTTTTGGAGCACTGGAAAGGGCAGCTTGAAAAAATTGAAAACTCAAGGCCGGACAGCATTGCGTCTTTGCTTCTGCAGTTGAGAAAAATGTCGGAGATGATGTCCAATCGTATCAAAGTGCTAAAAAAAGGGTGAACATGGACAGTGTGGTTGATTTCTTATTTGAAGCGGGTATGCTTTGCAAGACTCCGCGCAGTGGTTACCAATTTCTGGGAAGCGGCCGGGAATCCGTGGCGGAACATATTCTACGGACTGCGTTTATTGGTTATGTCCTTTGTAAAATCAATGTGTCCCTTGATGAAAATCGTGTGCTGAAAATGTGCCTTTTTCATGATTTACCGGAAGCGCGCACGGGAGACATGAATTACGTCAATAAAAAGTACGTGGAGGTGGATGAGGCCAAGGCGGTTCGGGAATTGACCGAAGGCCTTTTTTTTGGGGATGATATCAGGGAAACAATAAACGAATTCAATAATATGGAAACTCAGGAGGCCCGGAGTGTCCGCGATGCCGACCAGATTGCGCTGATTCTACAGTTGAAGGAGTGTGGCGATTTGGGAAATAAATATGCTGATGAATGGATCCAGTACGCGCTGCAGCGGCTTGTCACGGAAGAAGGAAAGACCTTGGCGGACCGGATTCTTCAAACGGATTTCTCACACTGGTGGTTCAAAGAAAAAAACGATTGGTGGATCAACGGAAAAAACCGCTGACGATTTCAGGAGCGAAAACGAAATGGTTCAAAAAACGATAATTTTTCTGTGGGTGGCTGTCATGCTTCTGTCTTCTTGCGCACATCAGTTTGGTGAGACAGGCATTTCCAAGCCGGATGAATACACACGTACATTCGAGGCCAAGGAGCGGGTTATTCTCAAGGCGGTTGCCCGCCTGATCGAGGAAAAGAACAACGGAGACAAGGTATCCATTGATTTTGTCAATAACCGGGTGGATTCCGATTATGTGGTTTCAGACGATTGGAGAACAAAAACGAGCGCTCGGGTGACCAGGCTCAACTGGAAGGAATGCAAAGTTACACTGGCCATTACCACTGAAAAAAAAACCCAAACGGGCTGGGAAATGCGCCGTCTGTTGGGAAAAAAACAGTATGACAGCTTTTTCAGCTTGCTGGAATTGAAGATTTACGAAGAGATGGCAAACGTTGAATGAAAAAAAGAAGAAGTGCGGGAACTTCCTCCTCCAATTAAGGATCGGGAACTTCTTGCAGAAATACGCGATTTGCTGAAAAAATAAATTCGCCGCATACTGGATCAAAAGCTGAAAGTCAATTGGAGATCACGAATAGCATAGCGGACAGGATGTCGATTGAGCATGAAGCGCCTCCCGCTTGTCGGAAAGCGCTTCATGAATCGTATCGGACTATTTTCTGGAATTGCGGAAAAATCCCATCAGGAATTCGGTATCCTTTGGGGATAAGTCAAATTTAAACACAGCTTTTTCAATCAGCATGTGCAACGGTTGATTGGTACTGTCTTCAAGAGAATCGGAAATCCACTTGATCGCTTTTTGCATATTTTCGCTTTCCGGCATAACGGTTGCCATTACTTGAACACCTCCTCATTTTTTTTGAATATCATTCTTCTGTGTTTCACCAATAGTGTTTTTCTATCTGGTTTCTCCTTACTACAATATTATGGAAAAATTAACAAAATTTTATATAAATTTGACAATCCGCTATTCATGGCTAAGTTTTGAAAACTTAACAATCTATGAAGGAAAGGAGAGATAAGATGGCCAATTCAATCAAGGGGACAAAGACAGAAAAAAACCTGCTGGCTTCTTTTGCCGGTGAATCGCAGGCGCGAAATCGCTACACGTTTTTTGCCAGTGTGGCGAAAAAAGAGGGATACGAGCAGATTTCACGATTTTTCTTGGAAACGGCGGATAATGAAAAAGAACATGCAAAAGTTTTTTTTAAGTATCTGGAAGGAGGAGAAGTGGAGATCACCGCTTCTTATCCTGCAGGTGTGATTGGAGACACCAAAAGCAACCTGGAGGCTGCGGCGTCAGGTGAAAATATGGAATGGACAGTTCTTTACGCAGATGCTGCCAAAGTGGCCAGAGAAGAAGGCTTTCCCGATGTGGCTCGATCGTTTGAGCAGATTGCCAAGGTAGAAATGTTTCATGAAGAAAGGTATCGGCGACTTGCCGCGAACATCGCTTCCGGAGAGGCATTCAAAAAGCAGGATAAGGTGAAGTGGCATTGTATCAATTGTGGCTATGTTCATGAAGGGGCTGAAGCGCCCAAAGAATGTCCAGCCTGCAAGCATCCTCAATCCTATTATGAAGTACTGGCTGAAAATTATTAACAAATGATTTTTTCCGGAAAACGTTTTTCCTTCAAAGCCCGCTTGCAAAACAAGCGGGTCTTTGTTTATGGGAGATAAGGAATCAAAGCCCATAATCCACCACCAAAAAAAAAGAAAAACCTCGTTGAACCTGTGGTAGCAGGGTGATAGAGTAATTGCGCAAACAAAAAAACTATCATCAACGAGGTGGCAGGTCGGAAGCATTGCCCCACAAGCCACTTAACCAAGCCCGCTTCTTTCGCAGGACGGACAATGGCAGATGATTGTTGTTACCGGTACTGCCTCTCGCTCGGTCGAGTCAACAAGAATCGACCGAACATGGGCATAATCCCTACAGCGTCCTTTTTATTAAAATCAATCATTGAGTAAATTAAGTCCACTCATTGAGTAATATGCCTTGTTATTGTTAATAATCAATGATAATAAGGCATTATGGAATATAAAAGAGACCTCTATTTTCGTCTTTTAAATATGCTGTCAAAGCAGACGCCTGTGGTTCACGTTTTAATTGGGCCAAGGCAGGTGGGTAAAACAACCATTGCGCGGCAGATTCGGGAATCTATTGATTTTCCCGCCATTTATGCGTCAGCTGACAGCCCTGTGCCGCTGGATGCGTTTTGGATTGAAATGCAATGGCGGCGGGCGGTTTCTGAAGGCAGCGCCCTCAATCTGCCGGTTTTGCTGATTCTGGATGAAGTGCAGAAAGTTCCTGGCTGGAGCGAAACCCTTAAACTTCTGTGGGATGGACGGACAAATGCGCCGGAAATTCGCGTGCTGATTCTGGGCTCGTCTTCGCTGCTCATGCAGGAAGGGCTTACCGAGTCTCTGGCCGGACGGTTTTATCTTCACCGCTGCCAACACTGGAGCTGTCTGGAATGCAAATCAGCTTTTGGCTGGTCGCTTGAGCAATGGCTCTACTTTGGAGGCTATCCCGGGGCGACGGCATTTATCCACGATGAGTCCACATGGAAACGTTATGTTGTCGATTCACTGATTGAAACCGTTTTGGCTCGCGACGTGCTTCAAATGAGCCGGATTGCCAAGCCTGTTCTTCTCCGCCATCTGTTTGCGCTTGCCGCCACCTTGCCCGCGCAATGCATTTCATTTACGAAGATGCTGGGGCAACTGCATGACGCCGGCAATACCACAACGCTTGCCCATTATTTAAAACTGCTGGAAGCGGCTTTTCTGGTCAGTGGTCTGGAGCTTTTCTCTCGCAATAAAACGCGTAGGCGTGGCAGCAGTCCAAAACTGGTAATCTGGAACAATGCGTTGATCAACTCCCTTTCCACGCGAACAATGGAGCAGGCGATGGGTGATGCGATCTGGCGCGGCAGGCTGGTTGAAAATGCGGTGGGCGCAAATTTATGTGGCAATCTCAATTCCATCGAATACAGCGTCACCTATTGGCGTGAAGGAAACTATGAAGTGGATTATGTAGTGGCCAGAGGCCGTGATATCTGGGCCATTGAGGTTAAAAGCGGCGCGAGCGGAAAAACTTCCGGGCTGGCGCGTTTTCTGAAAGCTTATCCCGAAGCAAAAGCTCTGATGATTGGCGGGCAGGGTATTCCGTTGGATGATTTTTTCAACCGCGATGTTCACCATTGGCTGGTCTGATTATGAATATTTCCGCCAGCCATTCTTAAAAAAGAGGGGAGCTGGCAAGCTTCATTCAATGACATTGATATACATCCTGATCATTTCCGCGGTAAAACAGCTTTCAGGATTGTCGTTAATTGCAGCGAAAAGCCGTGACGACGGCGGACGCTGTCACGGCTGAAAAATTATTTGCGCACCTAAACCGAGCAAACAGGCAATTTCCGCCTGCTCATATTTAACGGAAAAGCTAGAGGCGATTTAGTTCGGCCATTATTAGGGACGTGTGCCGGCTTTATACTGATCTTCAGTTATTTCAATTACTTCTGACTGCGGCAACGTTACCTTGGTTCTTGATGTTTCGTCTTTGAACTGGATTACGCCATTGCCTTTATTGTCGATGCTGTCCGTATAATAGACCTTGTTTGAAACCGGGTCCACAACCTTGTAATAGCTTGCACATCCAAAAATGACGAAGATGAAAACAAACGACAAACAATACAACAAAACCCTTTTTCTCATTTCTGTTTCTCCCTTCCTGATATTGTGGTTCACCTTTTGATCGTGAACAGCCGGTTTCCGTATGTATTGGAACCTTTCTCACGTCAACCGAGGCATACAGCGTGAGTAATTGCGTGTCAAGGCAAAAGTAAAACCGGGGTAGTTGGGGGCATCATTCAAAATATCAATTCATCTTCAAATGGAAAAACTGGCTTAATGATTTGTCCCCGCCGCCCGGTTGGCCGCGGCAATCGACTGATGTGTTAGATCAATGGACTGGCCGAGGGTGTTCAGGGTCTGGCTGGAATTATGAAAGCCCATGGAGTTTTCCGCCAACACAAAACGACAATCAGGACAAACAGGAAAACAGCCGCCAGAATTTTTAAAAGCATATTTTTACTTTTCAACTTGAATTCCTCCTTGGTCTTTTCCTCTGCCGTGAACCAGATAACGATGGCACTTCAGGCAATCAGCTTCTTCCTGCGCCATCGGCGTGGCGGCAATGGTCGATGCATGACAGCGGATACAATTGCCGTTGATGATTTTACGGGCATTGGTGGATAAGCCGATGCCAATCTGATAATCACCCATCGTTTCATGAATTAAATCATTGATGCCGGCCTTCGCTATGAAGAAGTCTTTGACTAAGCAGTCAATTGGAAGTACGTTTATTAGCGCCATACGCTGTTATGGTTTTCGTTGATCCTGAAGGAAAGGTAATTTTAGCAGGTGGTGTTCATAAATTAGTCAGTTAGGGAGCACAGCAAAGCCTTTGAGGGTTTTCCTACCGGTCTGCCTTTGTAAATGCGTTGGAAGCATTGGAAATGAAAGAAATAAGGGTGTATGGTCTCGATAGCTAGAAAAACCGTTATCCTCATTCTGCTGGTTTCGTTTTACACAGTCGGATATCTTGGCATCAACCGGCTGAATGCCTATCGGGATTCTTATTATGATGTTTCGTTTTGGTTTGAAAAGGACATTCCTTTTGTTCCCTCTTTCATCATCGCCTACTCCTTGGTTTTTGTTCTGGTGGCGATTTTATTTTTGATGCTTGAAAATATGGCGGATTTCCGGGAGATGGTCACGCGATTTTTCATTATGACCTTGATTTGTTTTGCTTTTTTTCTGATTTTGCCCGTACGGATGAACTTTCGGCCGGAAATGGTCATGACCGACGACTGGATAACGCAAGCTGTTTGTTTTTACTTCTGGATTGATCAGCCTTATAATCTCTTTCCTTCCATGCACTTGTCTGCGTCATTCTTTTCCGCTTTTTACTGTCTGAGCAAGAAAAGGATGGTTGGATATGTATCCATGATCATGGCAATTCTTGTCGGCATATCCGTGGTTCTGCTTAAACAACATTACATTTTGGACGTCGTGGCCGGTTTTCTGTTGGCCTTTTGCTGTTTCTTTTTTTCTTGCACGCGTTTTAAATCCCTTTTCCGGAGAGCGTAACCTGCAGATTAAATGATTATGGGCGCAAGTTACTGGTTTTCATTTCAAAACGTTAGGCTGTAGGTAAGCAGGCTTGACCAATCCATGCCTCGGCTGGACAGACCCTTCATGAACATGATTCCCAGAGATTGATGATCCGTAAGCGTCCGGGTGTAGGATGTGCCGACCAGAGAGCGGTGGCCTCCGTCAATTCTCTGATCCGGTCCGTATCCCGTAGAAAAAATACTGAAAGAATTCTTTGCATCCGGAGTGTAATCCACTTCGATGCCCATTTCGAGATCAAGATAATTCGGATCGCCTTGTTCGTCAGCCGCATAGGTTGATCCGACGGACAAGCTGATCTCCCAGGCGCCCAGCGTCCGGCTGACAAGCAATGTCAGCGTGGGCTCTATGCCCGGCTCGCGAAAGGCTTTATCTCCCGTGGGAAACAAAATGTATCCCGAAATCGCCAATGTCCAGTCGTTTTTGGCATAGAATTTCCATTTGGCCCCCGCGTAAATATCTGACAATCCAAAGTCAGGGTTCTGATAGGAAAGAAAATCGCTTCCAATGCCGATTTCCAGGGAGGGAGCGACATTTGCCTTAAAGAACAAACCCATATTCATCCAATCCTCGGAGTCTGTTTTGTATTTGTAATAGCAGGGAGTCATTTCCAAAAGAAATTGACCTTCTTTGAGATCCTGCGATTTCTCCTGGGTGATTTTGCGAAGCGTTGGCCGATCGTCCTGCGCGCTTGAAATCCATGGGGTGGTGGTTCCGGCAAAAAGCATCAGGATGGTCATGACCAGCAAAACTTTCTTTGTTTCCATTTGTTCTTTGCACCTCTTATGAAGAGGTACATCAAGCTGAAAATCAAATAAATGTCAATTCCATTGCTTCAGACCTATGAAAAATCCCCAATATGGGTTATATATGCCCATAATTTTTTGTGACTTTATTGTTGGTAAGGCATAATGCCCCATTTTGTCTGCTTTTCATTCATCTGGATAATGGTTCATTTTAAAATTATAATATAATATTACAATTACTTATGATATCTATCATGCTTTGGTTCCTAACTGGCTCACTTCCTGCTTGACAGTGAAAATTCAACACACGAGGATCATGAATGAAGGAGAATCTTATGACCATTGAAAACCTCAGCAGGCGGGATTTTATAAAAAAAACAGCGTTATTGACGGCTGCAGTTTCATTGCCATTCGTCAGCAGTATCAGCTGCACTTCAGCGGGGGATGCCTTACTGAAAAATACCGTAATTATTGATGTGAAAACCGGCAATTTGATTCGGGGTAAGATGATATTAATTAAAGAGGGCCGGATTCTGGATATCATCGACAGCACATTTGAGAGGAATATTACCGCCGAAAAAACCTATGATCTGCAAGGGCAGTATATCATACCCGGTCTGATCAATGCTCATACCCATATGTCCATGCCCTGCTCAATATCTTTCCTCGATTCCCATGTTTTGCCGGAACTCATACCGTTATTCTATGAACAGAGCGCTAAAAATGCCCTGGAATGCGTCAAGCACGGGGTGACCACCGTACGCGACCTGGGAGCCATGTTTAATGTCTGCGAGGTTCTGAAAAAGAAAATTTCAAGTAAATTAATACCGGGGCCACGTATCATCACAGGTTCCGTTTTAGATGTAACCGGAAGTTTCATGAATGCAGCTTTCGGCCTGCTGTCCGATCCGTTTTTAAATTATTTCCAATACGTAAATTCCGCAAGCCAGGCCGTCAAGTCCGTTGAAGACGTAAAAAAGGATGGGATGGGATGGATCAAATTATACCACCAGGTAGAAGGTATGGCTAAACCCCTGCCTCAATTTGCCATTATGAGCAATAGCCTGGCAAAAACCGTTTGCGACGAAGCTCGCCGCCAGGGCGTACCGGTTGCCCAGCATGTCACGGATTCCACGGGATTTATCAAGGGGCTGAACGCCGGAGTCACGACATTTGAGCATATGATCATTGACCGGGAAATCACCAGCGATGAAATGAAGCAGTTGATTGATAAGAATATCAGTTTCGTGCCCACGGCAACCGTGGGATACGCCTTATGCTACAAGACCAAAAACGATCCGGACTGGTCATCCGGAACCAAAAGATGGATAGCAGACGAACGCAATAGACTCCTTCCCGGCATGATTGATGAGTATTTAGTACCTGATTACGCGGCTGCACAAAAAAACGCTTTTGCCGACTACATGAATCCGGATTACTTTAATACTTTTGAACTCACCGACCCGATAAAATTGAATCCGGATGCCTTTATCGGCACTTTGACGAATGGTATGAACAATATATTGGCCATCAACGATGCAGGTGTAAAATGTGGATGCGGAAATGACGGAGGCATGCCCTTTCTTTTCCCCGGAGCAATGGGGCTGGAAATGCATTTACTCAAAGAAAACGGTTGTTCTCCTGTTGACGTCCTGAAAATGGCCACGATCAATAACGCAGAGATTCTCGGACTGGACAAGGACTTGGGCAGCATAGAAAAAGGAAAGATAGCCGACCTTGCGGTTTTCGCAGGTAATCCTCTGGAAAGCTTTGAAAACACGTTCAAAGCCAGTTACGTGTTCCAGAACGGCAAACTTGTTCATTCATAAAAACGGGATCGTCGCGGCATCCGTCATCAGAATGATCCTGCCTGGTGTGCCAAGGAATGGAATCAGGAGACGATTCTATATATTTGCATGCTCTTCTTCACGCGTTCCCGGAGGGCCGGATTTCTTTTTGAAAAATTCGTAATAAAGAAGCGGCACGCCGATCAAGGTCAGCAGGGTCGATGAAACGGCGCCGAACATCATGGCGATGGCCAGTCCCTGGAAGATGGGATCAAAGAGCATCACGAAAGAGCCGACCACAACCGCCGCTGCTGTCAGCATAATGGGGCGGAAGCGAACGGCGCCGGCCAGAATGACGGCACGTTTCAGATTGCCGGTTTCCCGCCACTCCATCTGGATAAAATCAACAAGTAAAATCGAGTTCCGAACGACGATTCCGGCCAGGGCAATGAATCCGATCATGGAAGTCGCAGTAAAAAAGGCGCCGAAAATCCAGTGTCCCGGCAAAATTCCCACCAGGGTAAGGGGAATGGGAGCCATGATCACAAGAGGCGTGATAAAGTTTCGAAACCACGCCACAACCAGAATATAAATAATGACCAGCACCGCAGCGAAAGCGATGCCGAGATCACGGAATACCTCATACGTGATGTGCCACTCGCCATCCCATTTCATGGCATAGACGTCTTCCAGCCACGGTTGGGTTGCCGAATACTGGGTAAGCTCGTAGCCTTCTGGAAGTTTTAAGGTCTTGATTTTATTTTTCATTTTTAAAATGGCATACACGGGGCTTTCTTCCGTGCCTGCCACATCTCCCGTGACATAGGTCACTTTTTTCAGATTTTTGTGATAAATCGTCTTTTCTTCGATGTTTTCCCGGACATTGGCCAGTTCCGCGAGAGAAACCAGCCTACCGGTGTTTGATGGAATGGAAAGTGATTGGAGAGTATTCAGATCCGCCCGTTGCTCAAGCGGCAGACGAAGGAAAATTTCCACCGGTTCCTTTTCTGCGTCCAGATGCACAATGCCGGCGCTCCCCCCGCCCACGGCTACCCGCAATGTCCGGGCAATGGCTTCCGTAGAAATGCCGATGGCCGATGCCTTGGCTTCATCCACCTCGAAAGTGATTTTGCGCTGATCATCCTCAACAAACCAGTCCACATCAACCACACCATCTGTGGTTTCAAAGATATTTTTCACCTGTCGGGCAATTTCAATCTGGCGTGATGTGTCCGGACCGTAAATCTCGGCAACCAGCGTGGCAAGAACCGGAGGGCCGGGCGGAAGTTCTGCAATCTTGATGGCGGCGTTGTAACGTTCGCCAATGCGTTTCAACTCCGGACGCAGTCTCTTGGCGATGTCGTGGCTCTGGTCGTTGCGTTCGTTTCTGGCGGCAAAATTGACCTGGATATCCGCTACATTGCTTCCGGAACGGAGAAAGTAATGACGGACCAGACCGTTGAAATTGAATGGAGAGGCTGTGCCCACATAAGCCTGGTAATGGGTTACTTCCGGAACGGTTTTCAGATAATCCGACATTTCCCGGACGAGCGCCGCGGTTTCTTCCAGGGTTTTCCCTTCCGGCATGTCGATTACGACCTGAAGCTCGCTTTTATTGTCAAAAGGAAGCATTTTCATGGTAACCGCCTTGAGCGGAATCAGGATCAATGCCAGAAGAAGCAGCGCAGCAATGACGCCGAAAGCCAGCAGGCGTTTTTTCCTTGCTTCGATTAAGGGAGTCAGAAGTTTTCCATAGATGCCTTCCTCGGCATGGTTTTCTCCCTCGGCGTTTTTGCCGTGACGGGCGTTTTTCAAAACGATATAGGAAAGCCAGGGACTGACGATAAAGGCAACCAGGAGCGAAAAGAGCATGGCGGCCGAGGCGCCCACCGGGATGGGGCGCATGTAGGGGCCCATCAGCCCCGAGACAAAAGCCATCGGGGCGAGCGCCGCGATTACCGTAAAGGTGGCCAGAATCGTGGGATTGCCCACCTCGTCCACCGCTTCGACAGCCGTATCCGGGCTGACTTTGTGCATGCGGAAGTGGCGGGTAATGTTTTCCACAACGACAATGGCATCATCCACCAGAATGCCAATGGAAAAGATCAGTGCAAAAAGAGTGACCCGGTTCAGGGTATATCCATAAAGATAATTGATCAAAAGTGTCAAGGCCAGCGTTACCGGTACGGCGACGGCGACGACAAGCGATTCCCGCCAGCCTAAAACCAGCGCGACAAGAATAATGACCGAAATGGTGGCGATCAGCATGTGGTCAAGAAGCTCATCGGATTTGTCTTTGGCCGTTTCGCCATAGTTGCGCGTGACCGTCACCTGAACATCCGATGGAATCAGCTTGCCCTTCAGAGCTTCCACTTTTTTCAGCGCCGTATCGGCCACAATACTGGCGTTGGCGCCCTTCTGTTTGGCGACGGTGAGGGTCACGGCTTCATACTGGCCAGCTGCATCCCCCTGGAAATCATTTTTTTTAAGAGCTGATGGGCCCATTCCCATGAAAACATAGTTTGCCGGTTCTTCTGGGCCGTCGGTGATTTGCGCGACATCCCGGAGATAAACCGGCCGGCCCGTCGCTGTGGTGACGACCAGGTTTTCCACATCGCGGCTGTTCTTGAGAAAACGTCCCGTTTCGACAAGGGTTTCGCGGTTGCCACTGGAAAAACTGCCGGAGGGGATCACCACATTGGCCTGCTCCAGCGCTTTCATGATCTGGAATGCCGAAAGCGAGTAGGCTTTCAGACGCTGGGCGTCCAGCGTTACGCGGACTTGGCGTTTTTGGCCGCCGATGACGGAAAATTCGGCGACGTGAGCATCCTTTTTGATTTCACTGCAAAGCTCTGTCGCAATTCGCCTAAGCTCATAACCCGTATAGATGGGATTCGGGCTCCACAGGGTCAGAGACAGCACAGGAACGTCGTCGATAGATTTGGGTTTCACCAGGGGTTGGGAAACCCCCGGCGGAATTTTGTCGAAGTTGGACCAGAGCTTGTTGTAGAGCTTGATCAGACTGTCTTCCATATTTTCGCCCACGTAAAACCGGACGATGGTCATGTTGAAGCCGGGACGGACAATGGAATAAACGTATTCCACGCCTTTGATTTCCCACAAAAGCTTTTCCATGGGGATCGTGACCCGCTCTTCCACCTCTTTGGGCGTTGCCCCCGGATAAGAAACAAAGATATCAATCATCGGGACGACAATTTGGGGTTCTTCTTCGCGCGGCGTCACCAAGACGGCGAAAATCCCCAGAAGCAGGGCTGCCGCCACAAGCAAAGGCGTCAGCTTGGAGCGGATAAAGGCATGGGCGATTTTACCGGAAATCCCGATCCCCTTCATTTTGCCGCCCCCCCGGAAACGACGCCTCCGTCCATTGCCCGTTCAGTTCCCCGAACGATAATTCTTTCCCGCGGAGCTAATCCGGAAAGGATCTCCCTTCCGGAGGCATAAACGGCGCCTGTCCGGACAAGGCGGTAGGAGAGAATATTCCGATTGTTGACAACATACACGCCGGTTAACTGGCCTTTGCGCACAAGAGCGCTTTCCGGAACCAAAAGGACCTCCTTATTGCCGGTAGGAATACGAACCCGGGTGAAAATGCCGCTTGCGAGCGCCTGATCCTTGATTTCCACCTTGATTCTAAAGGTGCGGGAAAGAGGGTCAACCGCGGGGATGACCGCTGTCACCTGTCCTTCGTAAGTGCGCTTCAGGGCGTCCACCGCCACCTGGACGGACATTCCCTTCCTGACCATGCTTTGAAGGCTTTCATCAAGCGCCGCCTCGATATAGTATCGCCCGGCGGCTTCGATGACCAGAAGCGGCAGGCCGGGAGAAGCCATGCTTCCTGCGTCGATGCGCTTTTCGGTTATGCGACCGGAAAAGGGAGCAGTGACGCGGGTGTAGTTTTGATACGTTTTGGCTTCTTCGGCCAGGGTTTTGGCTCGCTCGTATTGGGCTTGGGCAATCTTCTTTTGCGTTTCGACCTGATCCATTTCCTGCTTGGTCAAGGCCTTGTCTTCATAGAGATTTTTATAGCGTTTCCACGTAGATTCCGCAAGATCCCGTTGCTGTCTTGCTTCTTCCACGGAAAGAGACGCGCCCCGAGCCCGTTCCACCGTGTCGCGGCTTTCAATCGTCAGGAGAAGCTGGCCGGCTTTCACCGGATCGCCTTCGCGGACAAAAACATCCGTGACGGTTCCCATGATTCGCGCGGCGACAACACTGGTCCGGTCTGATCGGACAATTCCCGTGGCCTCTACCGATTCTGTAACGGTTGACCCGTTGACGGAAGCGATGGTAACGCCCGATACCGCCGGTCGCTGAATTTCTTTACCCCCTTCTTTTCCCTGGCATCCCGTAGCGATCAGAAAGGCGATAATGACGGTGAGGGATGAAAGAATCCGTGTGGATATTTCAAGATGGGCCATGAGTATTCTCCTGTTTATTCGATGTTGAGGTCTTGAAGGATCGTTCCGCTTTCATGGCACAGAGTGGCCAGAGCGATTTTACTGGCGTTTTCTTGAGCCGCCATACCGGTGCGTGCCTGTTCCAGACTGGTCTGGGCATTGAGAAGTTCCGTCAAAGGAGAAAGACCGTTTTCGTAGCGCGCCTTAATCAGCCTGGTTCCTTCTCTGGCGGCCTGCAAGGACTCCCGTGCAAGGTCCACGTTCTTTACCGCTTCTTCAACATTCAGATAGGCTTCATAGATTCGGTAATCAATGCCTTTTTTTAGCGCAGCGACCTGTTCCCGGGCCTGGGAGGAAAGCTGCATGGATTTCGAGCGTTCATACTCCCGCCTGGTTCCATCAAACAAGTCCCATCGCAGAAAGGCGCCTACCTGCCAGTTGGAACCTTCCGAACCAAAAGGATGATTGTGGTCATGAAGCTGATACGTTCCGGCTGCGCCGATGTAGGGAAAATAGCCCGCTTCGGCCATGCGCACCGAATTCGAGGCATTTTTGACTCTCAATTCAGCCGCTTGCAGATCGCTACGGGCGACGGCTGCGTTTACATAGTAAGGCAATTCTTTTCGATGCAGGGGAAGAGTCGCGTCTTCCACATCAGCCGCGCCGGTCATTCCCAGAAGAAGTCCCAATCCGCGCCTGGCCAGGCGAAGATTTTTTTCCGCCACGTTTCTTTTTTGGTGGGCGTCGGTCAATGCCGTGGAGGTGCGGAGCGTGTCGGCATACTGGCCGACGCCATTGGAAAAGCGTGTCAGGGCCACACGATGGTGTTCGCGGGCATCCTCCACGCCCTGATCGGCTGCACGGAGGAATTCTCGGGCGCTGACAATCGTCAGACAGGCGCGAACAACCTGATAAGCCACATCTTCGCGCCTGCGGCCAAGTTCCGCATTTCTGGCTTGTGCTTCGGTTTTGGAGATATCCAGCCCCACCAGGGCTTTTTTCATAAACAAGGGCTGTTCCAGCGTGAGAGAGGATTGAAAATCGCTGATCGGATCGGGATGGTTCAAAGAGGAGGGATTGAAATCCTGTTGCACGATACGCGCCTGATTCAGCCGGGACATGAAAGCATAACCGGGATTGGTGGTTTGGAGGTAACGCTCCTCTATAAAAATTCGGGGAAGAAACAGGCTGCGGGCGATGCCGATATCCTTTTCTTGAGCCAGCGCGGCATTTTTCATGGCTTTCAGTTCGTGATTATCAGCAAGAGCAATCCGGATGGCCTCCATGATGGTCATTCTTGCCGACGCGTCTTCGCCTTCGGCATGGACAAGGCCGGCCGTCATGAAGATATACACCAAGATCATCGTTGCCGTGAAGACGGATTTCGGCAAGTATTGAAAACAAGAAGTTAATCCGGTCATGAAGTCCTCCTGGTTCTTCATCGGGGGAGAGATGTCGTTTTATTTTGACTTTGTTACAGAGGGGCGTTTTTCGGTTCTTTGCGCCACGCCCAGTTTTTCCAGAATGATTTCCATAAGACACCATTTTGTGAACGCCGACTGGAGAAGATTGGCTCCGACAAATGCCGTAAAGAGAAACCAGCCGGGATGATGAAACCATCCTAACGTGACGGATACAAGGACAAAGGAGCCGGCAATGGCGCGAATCCACCGTTCCATTTACAATCCTCCTTCTCCGGATAGGTTTTTTTGATTGACGGACATTTCGATTTTCCCGCTTTTCTCCGCTGCCATGTTATAGAAGTATCTAGCATAAAAAGGATAAAAGGGCAATCCTTGCGGGGAGAATCAACGTCTTCCGTTTAATCTCTCCCCTTCATTTTTTCTTTCCGGTGGATAACTGGTCTTTTTTCGAATATAAGTCATTGTATTTATATGAAAAAAATTGTAATATCTTGATATTATTTGATAATTCCTTATTGCCCAATCTTTGGGCAATAAGGAAAAAAGCGTCGCTAATTGAAAGGTTTGCATGATTGTCCACAGGGTTATGCACAGCCTTATCGACACTTCTGTTGATACTTTCCCCGCTTGCTGTCTTTTCTTCTCAAAAGATAATGTTTTCCGGTCAGTAGGGGGTGGAAAAAAAGCATTCTTGGACCGGAGTATTTCATGACCGCCTTAATTTCTTTTCATTGTTTCAGGATCTTCCCTTTCAGACTGAGCACAATTTCTTTCAGAGGAATGTTCTTTTTTGACGCTTCCATTCCTTTTTTGACGATGACCGGCATACCGGAGCAGCAGGGCACTTCCATGACGGCGGTTGTGACGCTTCTGATGTCTGCATTTTTAAAAATGTCTGCAAATTTAAGGACATACTCTTGAACATCATCAAATTTCGGACACCCCATCATGACGACCTTTCCTCGGAGCAAATTGCTATGCAGAGAAGGGAAGGCGACGGCCGTGCAATCCGCCAGAACCAGCAAGTCTGCGCCTTTGAGAAAAGGAGCGCCGGCCGGGATCAATTTAATCTGGATTGGCCAATGCGTGAGAAAGGATTCCTCCGGCTCTTGGTCCATCGGTTTCGTTTTCCCGTCCGTCTGGCGGACGGGAGGCTGATGAAAAATCTGAATGTGCGTTGACGGGCAACCACAAGGCAGCGTTTCACTCTTGTGATCGGCCAGGTGCTGTTTTACAGCCTCTTCATCAAAAGGTTGCGCTTCCCGCTCGACAATTTTCAATGCGCCGGTGGGACATTCTCCAATACATGCGCCCAGACCGTCACAAAAGGTTTCTGAAACCACTTTGGCTTTTTCGCCGACAATTTGCAAAGCGCCTTCCGCGCATCCGGTTACGCATTGTCCGCATCCATTGCAAAGTTCTTCATCGATTTCGATAATTTTGCGCAATATTTTTTCCATGTCCTCTCCTTGATCGCTTATTGTCCTTTGAGCATTGCCTCAACATCCGTTTTCGGATCCGTAATGGGCCGGATATTGAAATTATCGACCAGAACCTTCAGAACATTGGGCGAAGCAAAAGCGGGTAGCGTCGGGCCAAGACGAATGCCCTTCACTCCCAGGGAAAGCAGCGCCAGCAAAACAGCCACCGCTTTTTGTTCATACCAGGCGACATCAAAAGAAATCGGCAGCGCATTGATGTCGGAAAGTCCAAAAACTTCTTTTAATTTCAATGCGATAACGGCCAGCGAATAGCAATCGTTGCATTGACCGGCGTCAAGCACCCTTGGAATGCCACCAATATCGCCCAATTGAAGTTTATTGTAGCGGTATTTGGCGCAGCCGGCGGTCAGAATCACCGTGTCTGCCGGAAGCGTCTGGGCGACATCGGTGTAGTAACTGCGCGTTTTGTGCCGTCCGTCACAACCGGCCATGACGATAAACCGCTTGATGGCCCCTGATTGAACTGCTTCCACAACTTTGTCGGCCAGGGCCAGAACCTGATTGTGGGCAAATCCGGTTGTCAATTCACCTTTTTCCAGCTCGGTGGGTGGTGGACAAGTTTTGGCCAGGGCGATGATTGCCGAGAAATCCTTTGCGCCGCCTTTTGCTCTGGGCGGGATATGCTGCACGCCGGGATACGCCACGACGCCCGTGGTGAAAATTCTGTTTTTGTAGGAATCCTTCACCGGAATGATGCAGTTGGTCGTCATCAAAATGGGGCCGTTGAAAGATTCAAATTCCTCGTTTTGTTTCCACCAGGCATTTCCATAATTCCCCGCGAAATGAGCGAATTTTTTAAATGCGGGATAGCTGTTGGCCGGCAGCATCTCTCCGTGTGTGTAAACGTCCACACCAGATCCATCCGTTTGCAAGAGTAGCTCTTCCAGGTCTTTGAGATCATGGCCGGAAATCAGAATGCCCGGATTGCCGCGCACACCGATATTGACCTTGGTGATTTCCGGATTTCCGTAAACGCTGGTGTTGGCTTTGTCCAGAAGAGCCATGGTGTTAACGGCGCATTCACCGGCGCGCATGACCATGGCTACCATTTCATCCACACTCAACTCCCGGGTGGTGGAAATGAGCGCTTCTCGGATAAAATCATAAATCTTTTCATCCTCATAACCCAGAACGGCGGCATGCTCGGCGTAGGCGGAAATGCCCTTGAGACCGTAAATCAACAGCATACGCAGCGAGCGGACATCCACATTTTCAATAGCCAGTATGCCGACATCGGCTGCTTTTGCAGGAAATTCGGCAATGTCATCCGAGAACCAGATGGCGGAATCATGCAAATCGGCGGGCATGTCCTTCCCGAATTTTTCCTGAAGTTCTTTGCGCAGCTTCAGGCCTTCCCGAATCAGCTCAATGACCCGGTCATTGTCAAAATTGACATTGGTAATAGTTGCGAAAAGCGCCTCGATGGTAAATCGTCCGTATTTCCTGTCCAGCGTTCCCGCAGCTTTTGCCTTTTCGGAATAAAGAGCAAGACCTTTTAAAACATAGACCAGCAGATCTTGCAGATTAGCGGTTTCCCCTGTTTTGCCGCAAACTCCCCGAACATTGCAGCCTTCATTCCTTGCCGTTTCCTGACACTGAAAACAAAACATAAAACACCTCCTGAAAAAGAAATTTATTTTGCTGTTTCGTGATGAGTATAGCGAAATGATTTCACCTTTCCTTGACTTATGTTAAGAACAGGGTCCATATTTTCTCCAAAGGACGTAAGTGATGAATAAAGTAAGGAATATTTTAAACCAGTGCCAGCTTTTCGGTGGACTTCCCGAAGAACATATTTCAGAAATTGAAAAAATTGCAGTCGGGAAAAAATTCAACAAGGGGAATATCATTTTTAATGACGGTGATGACGGCACGGGTTTTTATCTGATTGCCTCGGGAAGTGTCAAAATTTACAAACTTTCTCCGGAAGGCAAAGAGCAAATTCTGCATATCGTGAAGGAAGGAGACACCATCGGCGCCGTGCCGGTTTTTTCAGGACAATCCTTTCCCGCCAATGCCTGTGCGATTTCTTCCTGCCATCTGCTATTTTTTGACCGGAAAAAGTTTATCCAGCTCATTACCGGCAAGCCGGCGCTGACAATGAATCTTCTGGCATTGCTTTCCGCGCGCCTGCGTGAATTCACCATCCAGGTAGAAAATCTTTCCCTCAAGGACATTCCGGGCCGCCTGGCTTCCTATCTTTTATATCTTTCAAAGGAGCAGGAAAATATCCATTGCGTGAAACTGAATATCTCCAAGGCGCAACTAGCCAACCTCCTGGGCACGGGACCGGAATCTCTTTCACGCGTTCTGGGCAATATGAAAAACAAAAAAATAATCGAAGAAAAAGGCGCCGACATTCGACTGCGCAACCGTGAACAGCTTCAGGAACTTGCCGAAAAAGGCAAACGATCCTCAAATCCATAACTCCTTGCCTGGGGAACATGAAGGAAAATATCGCAAGGGCGATAGAAAAGTCTAGCAAAAACAGGAGATTATCAACATGCAGCCAAAAGACTACTATGAGATTCTGGGTTTGGCAAAAAATGCCGGTTTCAAGCAGGTGCGGGACGCTTACCGGAAGCTTGCTCTCCAATATCATCCGGACCGAAACAAAGACGACCAGGCAGCCGCCGAGCGGATGAAAGAAATCAACGAGGCGTACGCCGTCCTTTCCGATTCCCAGAAAAGAAAAGAATACGACACCATGAAAGAGGCCTATGGTTCATCGGCGTACAACCGGTATCGGCAAACCCATACCGAGCAGGACATTTTCCGGGGATCGGACATCCAGCAAATCTTTGAGGAAATGAGCCGCATTTTCGGTTTCAGAAGCTTTGACGATATTTTTCGGGAATCCTACGGTTCGGGATACCGCACTTTTGAGTTTCGAAGGCCGGGGGTTTTTGGTCGGATTGTTGTGGGTGGCTTTGGCGGAGGGCATGGTGCCGAGCCGCGCATAGATGCGCAAACCTTTCTTGAAGGACCGATGGGTAAGTTGATGCGCTACGGCCTGAAAAAGAAGTGGGGCATCGAACTGCCCGGGCGGGGCCGGGATCTGTCCGATGGAATCTCCATTTCGGCTGATCTAGCGCAATCAGGCGGAAAAATGGAATATTTTAGCAAGAAAACAGGAAAAACCTTTTCTTTGACCATTCCACCAAACATGAAGGAAGGACAAAAACTGCGCCTTAAGGGCATGGGAGAACCGGGGCTAAACGGCGGGCCGGCCGGAGACCTTTATGTAGTCATCCGCACCAGAACTTCACTGGAGCAAAAAGCCAAATCTTTTCTGAACGCCATTCGTTCGGTCATCAAACCGCCGGTGTAGGGTTTGCTCGAAGCTCAAAGTTTTTACGCATCTAATTTGACTGATAAACGGTAAATATCTTGCCCATTACGTTGATGTGTCCGGTTCGGGGAAGTGCGCCTGCACCTGGATTGGTCTGAACATCGTAGAAGATCGTTCCGGATCCGTTGCCGCTGGATCCAGCGGTGATGGTGATCCATGAAGAGTCGCTGGATGCCGTCCAGGGGCATGCCGTATTACTGGTGGCCAGGGCAATCGAACCGGAATAGCTTGATGGTGAAATGCTGATGCTGCCAGGGCTGATGGTATAGGTGCATGTTTTCGGGAAAAAGATTTTGAAGTTCGTCAGATGCACAATCTGTGTTTTCCCGCCCGTTGCCTCCGTGAAGCCGAAAAGGATCCGGTCCATGTTTCGATGGTCTGTAGCCGAGAGTTCCACGGGCGCGGAAGACGTATCAATTCTTGGGGGTTTGTCGGTGAAATTCTGAGTGATGTCTTTGTAATTCTTCAGTTCATCATCTGTACAGTTTTTACAGTCAATCCAGACCTTCGTTTTGTATAATCCACTGCCGCCACCCGCGGGTTTATCCGATCGGTCAATTTCGATGCGCATATTGTGCAATTCGCCATCTTCCAACCAGTTGTAGGAGCCGTTCTTGTGACCCTGATAATAACCAGAAGAAGGATTGGAGGCATTGTCGGGGTCATCTCCCGTTCCTCCCGCTCCGTGACGGTTGTCGTCGTAGCTGGACTTGGGGTAGTTGATTCCGGCGGTGCTACAGGCGCCGGCAATTGTCCGGTCTCCCCAGAAAACCTGGGCGATGTGGTTTCTAAAAGAGGAACCCAGGGGCGAATCGTTCCGGCTGCCGGCTCCACATACATCTTTTGCCGCGTTGGGATAGGTATCAATCTCGATGGCCATCTTGGGTGGTCTTAGGCCCTGCTTGTCCACTGTCGTTCCGGGTCCTGCATATCCGATCATCTCGCCAATACTGATGCCTGCCGGGGCACCACCTGTCCTGCTGTAATCGTTACTTTTTCCGTTGACAATCGCAAACATGAACCCATCCGCGGAATTGGTGCTGTCTTCGGAATTGTCGGTATTGACGAACTTGAAATCGAAATAGGCTCGGATTCCCATGCCGAAATCGCATATTCCGGATATGCAATAGGCCAGATCACTGTCACCTCTATACCAGAGGGCTCCGTTGCCATCGTAGATGTTTCCTCCCAAATTGACCTGTTTATGGGCCAGGTCGATTTCGATGGCTCCGGTCTTGCTGACAACGGCTGAAAAATCCTGAAGGTCTTGATTGAAGCTAATCGCGCCGGTTGGGTTGTTGATCGTGCCCGCGCTGGAAAATTTGGTGATCGACTTTTGGGCTGCCAGGGCAGAGCCTGCGGTGAGGAACACCAAAAAGATAAGAATTGCCCGTATGGAATTTCTTTTCATCCTGCTTCCTCCTCATGCCGTGTCTGCCGGGTTGTCATTATCAGTTACCGTATGTGCCCGTGGATCTTATCCCCAGCATCCTGCCCACGTAAATCTGTGTGGTCATGTGCGGGTCAGCCAGGTTTGCTGCGCTTGCAGTGGCAGGATACGAGGTTGTAAAAGTCAACATGGCCGGATAAGGTGGACAGACTGCCGGTGGAGAACCACAGGCAGCTTGAATGTTTGTCAGGGTTGTTGTTGAGGCGCCGATCACGCGAGTGTCGTAATGGTAATTTGCAAGCCCTGTTGGCAGGGCCAGAGTGAACGTGCCGTTTTCCGGGGGAAAAAATTTTGCAATATGGTCGGTATCATTCAGAATCAGATCGCCGCCCTGGCTGACGGTCTGCGTGGCCGGAGAAAAAATACTGTCCGTTCCCGCCAGATTCTGGACAAAGCCAATATAAAACTCGTCACCGGGGCTAACGGCGTATGGAAACCCTGTTGGAAACGTAAAGGTTGCCCGTGATGGAGTTCCCGGAGTGTCCGAATCCATGATGTTTGTAACATTGTTGAACGCGCCAACGGAGGTTTTGTTTCTCAGTTTTATAATTCCCCTTGCCGGGATGGTGACCGCGGTGTCTTCCCCATGATGGCGTGGGAGGCCACCCGGCAGGCGAAGGGTTAATGAAGGAGCATGGACTAAGGAAGCGGTTGTGGCATATAGCCAGTAGGGATAGTTGAAAATGGTGAAGCTTCCGGCATGGTTGGGCAGACGGAAGGTCCGCCCGTTAAGATTGACAAGGGTGTTGTTTCTGTTGGCGGGGGCTGCAGCGACGTATTCCCGTGAGGCGACGCGAAACCCCGATTCTGACAGATAATGGGCTTTGGGGGCTTCTTGGGCCGTCACCTGATTCAGGGTGGCGGTTGTTGTCACCTCATAGATGGCGACTCCGATAATCGACATGATCACCATGCTGATGATGACCATGATGAGCATGGCCCCGGATTGGGAGGTCAGGAGGATGCAGGAATGCCTTTCCTTTGTTTGTTTTGGAGATCGGCATTTGCGGGAGGTTTTTGTTTTCAAGATCTTGATCATCAAGCGTTTTCTTTTTCTCCTAGGGTAAAGGGGATGCACTGGGCAGTGTCGTCTGACGCGGATGGACTGTAGTAACAAACTGCTGTGGCGGTGAACCTTGCAGAGTCAGGGTGATCCTGATTGCTCTCAGCGCTGCAATGCCATGCCCGACAACCCAGTTCCATTCTGTCGGAGTGTCGTTTACATCCTGATACTGTATTGCAACGGTTTCCACGCCATTGATGAGCGTCTGGGGACTGATTTCCGGGGCGCTGGTCCGGGATAATGTCAGGTCGGCGCCGGTGGCATTGAGGGTATAGGTTTCCGTGGTTCTTGCATAAATGATTTGAGTTGCTGTTGCTGTGATAATATTCGTGGCGTCCTGAAGTTCCCTAACCGTGCGGGCAAGGGCAATTTGAGCCTTCTGGGAATTTTCCTGCGCACGGAGGGCAAACATCATACCGTCGACACTCATGACTAGGGCATGTCCGAAGGCGGCTGTCATGATCCCCACCAGAATCATCGTTATGATGATTTCTATGAGGGTAAAGCCGGCGTTTCCTGTTTTTCTTTTCATCATCATGTCTGCCTATTGAGAAAAATATGCCTGGATGCTCTGCAAACCGTCCCGCAAGGTGACCCGCCAGACAGGCTGCGTTGTATAGGCGCCGCTTTTAAGAGTGACAAGGGCAGGAGGATTTGTCGTATCGACAAACTGGATGCAGTTCGAGCAGGTTCCGGGAGTGACGTTATCGGCGATGAATGTATGGACATTCCATGTCGCCTGATTGCTGATGGCCTGGCGATAGCGGCTGGTAAGAATTTCCATCTGCTCGATCAGTTGGTATTGACCACGCACCAGGACAATGTTTTGGGCGCTCTGGGTCAGGTTTCTTCCCAGAGTCGTAACAAGCAGGGTAGCCGCGATGGCCACGACAACAATAGTCATGATTACTTCAATGAGGGTAAAACCCTGCGGGTGTGTTTGCTTTATTGTCATGGCACGAAACCGGTCAGGGGGGTAATGGTGACTGTCCGGCTGTCGGATCCGCTTGACGTGGTAATGACCTGAGCGGTCGTGATTGCCTTATTGCCTGCGTTTGCCGGGCTGATGTAGGCGCTATAGGGTATGCCCTGTTCGTCAAAAAAGACCGTGAAGGCAGTCATGGTAATGCCTTTGCGGGAGAGTGTCAGTTTGCGGTTGACGTCTGCATAGGTGCTGTCGTCGGGTAGCAGAAAGATGTTGCCGAGAGTATCGGGATTGGTCCCTCTGAACAGCCAGTAATTTGTCCCGTCGCATTTGATTCCCCAGACGTTCACGCTTCCCAACGGACCATCGGTCCTGTTCATGGCCATCGTCTGGGCATACCGGATGTGGCCTTTGAGAACATCCGTCTGGGTGTAGAGTTGGGCTGCCGTACTATTGTGGCGGTTCCAAACAATCGCCGAAAGAATGCCGATGATGATGATAACGGCGATCACTTCAATCAGCGTAAATCCCTGTTTCATGATGTTGGTCTTGGCCAATCGTTGCATGGCGCGATATATAACAGGCTGCTTTGTCGGGATCAATGAGTGAAGAATTCGGAGAATATATGGATAAATTATCCGTATTATGGACTCAAATATTGATTATACTTCAAGATTTAAAAGATAGGTTCTGAGATTTGATTTTTTGTTTTTAAGCCCTAATTTGATGCGAATGCTTTCTCGATGTGTATTGATTGTGCTGTTGGCCACATTGAATAACTCGGCTATTTCTTTGGTTGTTCTTCCTTCTCTGATCAGATTGGCCACCTGAATTTCAGCCGGTGTTAATTGATAGTATTTTGAACTGATTTTAACGGCAAAAGGGGCGATGACATTATCCAGGTTAGATTCAATCACATCCAAGTAAGTCTTTTGGACAGGTGACAACGGACCCAGTTTTAATTTGGTTAAAAGAGGCATTATTAAGTCTTTGATATTAGATGTGATTTCTTCTTCAGCTTTTTTCTGGGCCTCATCTTTTCTGTTTAACAATACCCGCAAGGCAATATTGGCCTCCTCAAGATCAACTGTTTTTTCTTCCAGTTTTTCGTTTGCCTTTTTTAGCTCTCTGGTTCTTTCCTGGACTCGCTTTTCTAACTCGTCGCGAGCCATGCGAAGTTGTGCTTCACTTTTTTTAAGTGCCTTTTTGGCCTCATATTCATCGGTGATATCCCGGCCGACCCCCCTGACTAATATGGGGTCTTCAAGGCCTTGCACCACGGAATTTTTGTATTCGATTAGTAATTCCCGTCCGTTTTTTGATACCATTCGCAGCAGACCCTTTTCATTTCCTTTGACCTTGATTCGTTCTAGATATTCATCGAATCCCGATTTATACTTTTCCGGTATCATATCTTTTAAGGATAGGACTTGAAGTTCTGCCTTTGAGTAACCCATGTTATTTCTGAAATAGGCATTCGTATCGATAAAATACCCTTTCATGTCATGGAGATAAATATATTCATTGATATTTTCAAAGATATCACGATATTTTTGTTCACTTTCTTTAAGCTTCTTCTCGCCTTCTTTGATTGTCCTTTGCAACGCGTATTGTTTCGTAACATCCCGAGCTACCCCCCTTATGGCAATCGGGCCGTCTTTCCCCATGACAAGTGAATTTTTATATTCTACAAGATGCGTGCCTCCATCACTTGTCACGACATTAAATACGCCTTTTTCATATCCATTTATTTTTATTCTCTTGAGATAATCATCGAATTCAGGTTTATACCTGTCAGGCATCAAATCTCTTACATTCTTGGTCTTAATTTCGCTTTTCGTATAACCCATACTCTTTGCGAAGTGAGTATTGATGTCGATGAAATTGCCTTGCAGATCGTGTAGATAAATTCCTTCATTGATATTCTCAAAGATATCACGATATTTCTGTTCACTTTCTTTGAGTTTCTGTTCGCTTTCTTCAAGGGACTTCTGAATGATAAATTTTTCGGAAATATCCTGGCAAATAACGCATACGCATTTTCCATATCGAGAGCTGTCGAAAACAGAACTTTTATACTCAATGGACCTTTGACGACCATCCTTGGTTTCAATGTGCAGTATGCCGTTATCATATCCGTTAGCTTTCAATCTGGTGATGTAGCCGTCCAGTTCAGGTTGATATCGGTCTGGTATCAAATCCATCAGCGTTTTACTTTGAAATTCACTCTTTAAATAGCCGATTGCGTTTTCAAAATAGCGGTTTGTGAAAAGCATGTTTCCGTTGAAATCGTGAAGATAAAGTAACGCATTGATATTATGGAATATGTCGTAAAAAAAGCCGTCACTTTCCACTTTGGTCGATTCGTCATTTTCCATAGCGCAACCTTTGGTGATGATTGGTAACCCCGAAATGAATCTTCTTTACCGGAGAGTGTAGAAAATTATTTTTTCTATGTCAATTGTAAACCCGAGTTTGACAACACAGGCGTCGATCGTGCAATGATAGCGGAGTTCTTCCATTTATTGATCTTCCTTTTGATTTGGCGTCCTTTTGAGATGACCATGAATCTCGTTATGGCTTTCCAGAAGCTTGTTCAGGGTGTTTAAAAGACGGGCGATCTCGTTTTGCTTCCGAAGATAGAATTTTGCGCTGCTGGGGACGGCCTTTTCAACTCGGACGGTGAAAATATTGTGCTGATCCAAACGAAATACGCTTTCATCCGTCTCATCGTCGCCGACAAAGAATCCTTTTTCATATTTTCCCTGATGCATCAAGATCAGAAAAGCAGCGCCTTTGTCCGGAGCGTCGGCAGGAAGGAGGTTTTCTACACATTTTCCCCCGATTCTTCTGGGTTGCGGAGACAAGTTTTGAATGGCCGAGAGGATCATATTTTGGGCTGCCTGCCGATTTTGTGTGTGACGGTAGTGGATGGACAGGCTGAAGCCCTTGTTTTCAATGAAAATTCCGTTTTCGGGAGCCACAGGGCACAGGTCGTTCAGTTGATTCAGCCAGCCCTGGACCGTCCTGGCGAATTCGTTTTCACGGGCTTGCCATTCCGGCAACCCCTCCACACCATGGTTTCCCAGAAGGTAACGAGGCGTTCTTCCAAGGTATTTGAATGCATCGGCTCGGGAACGTCCGGTTATGACCGCTGCAGCCGCCTGTGCAGTCAGGCGGGAAAAAGCTTTCCGAACGGGGGCCGGAATGCCGATTGCGGCAGGATCGGAGACGATGGGTGCCAGTGTTCCGTCAAGATCGAAGGCAAACAGCATGCCGGGTTCGATGAAGTTCTTCAGAGCGGAAAAACCTTTCTTCCCGAAAAGATACACAGGCGATTCGATTCGGCTCATATTTGCATTCCGATTCTGTCCGAAAGTTTTTCGCGCTGCCGGATGCGGGCTGCGTCCAAAAGCATCCTGGCAGCCCAACGGTAAACATTGAAATCGCGTATCATGGTCCGCATGCTGCGCATCCGTGCCTGCTGCTCGAATTCAGGCATGGTCAGGGCCTGGTAAAGGGCGCCGGCGGTTTGTTCAATATGGTAAGGATTGACAATCAGGGCTTCGTACAGTTCGTGGGCGGCGCCCGTAAACTGGCTCAAAACCAGGACGCCGCGTTCGTCATCGCGGGCCGCCACATATTCCTTGGCCACCAGGTTCATGCCGTCGTGCAGGCTGGTTACCATGCAAACATCGGATGCCCGGTAGTAACGGTTAACGTCCTCGGGATCGTGGTGTGCAACTTTGAGATGAACCGGCAGGTAGGTTCCTCGGGCAAAGCGAAGATTGATCTGTGTGGCAAGAGCGCGCACGCGGACTTCGAAACTCTGGTATTCCTCCAGAGAAGATCTGGACGGGGCGGCAATCTGAATAAAGCAGAAGCGTCCCACCATTTCCGGATGCGATTTTAATAGTTTTTCAACAGCTCGAAGACGTTCGAGAATTCCCTTGGTATAATCCAGTCGATCTACACCCAAAGCAATCAGGCAATCCTGGTCCATGTTCAATTCTTTGCGAACGTCGGATCGGCATTTTGCAATGGAGAGTTGTGTGTTTTGCCAGGGCGTCGGCCATTGAATGGAGATCGGATAGGCTTCGACCATCGTCAGATTTCCACCATGGAAAATGGTGGAGGATGCATGTTCAATTCGTGTTTCGAGGTAGCGGTCAACGGTTTCCAAAAAATTTTTACAGTGAAAGGGGGTGTGGAATCCCAGGATCGTGCTGCCCAGCATTCCTTGAAGCAGTTCTTCCCGCCATGGACAGATACCGAAGGATTCCGGATTGGGCCAGGGTATATGCCAGAAGGTGATTACAGTTGACTTGGGCAATACTTTGCGAATCATTTGCGGTAAAAGGGCAAAGTGGTAGTCCTGAACGAGAATGACGGGATCATCCCGGTCTGCCTCTTGGATAACGGCATCGGCGAAGCGCTGGTTGATTGCTGAATACTGGTTCCAATCGCTTGTTCGGAAGATGGGGCGTACATGGGCGATATGGCAAAGGGGCCACAAGCCTTCATTGGCGAATCCGTAATAATACCCTTTTTCTTCTTCTTCCGTCATCCAGATGCGCCTGAGCGTGTAGTCCGGATGTTCCGGCGGGATACGGATATGGTCTTTTCCGTCCACGACGTTGCGATCGGCCGATCCGCTGCCGTGCGCGATCCAGGTTCCAGAACAGGCCCGCATGACCGGCTCCACCGCCGTGACGAGCCCACTGGCGGGACGCTGTATTTCAACGCCCGTTCCGCCCTGGACATGAATGTAAGGCTCCCGGTTGGAAACCACAAGGATCTGTTCGCCGGTTAACTGCTTGTAAAGCAAATTGCGCAACGATTCCGGGTTCCAGGAAAGTGTGGTGTCGTCGGCAATCCGCCTTTCCGCGTTCATTACCTGCAATAGGTTTCGAAGGTCGCCTACCAGGGGTTGCAGTTCGGAATTGGAAGCTTTGGCAAAGGGTTTGAGCAAAATGTCCCCGCGCAGCAAAGCCCGGACTCCGGTCATCCAGCCCCGCCAACTCATGTGGGCGACCAGCACGGTGATCAAGGAGGTTACCAGGCACAATACGGCGAACAGCGCGGCAATGTACTTGCGGGTATCCTCGCTGCGTCGTTCGACGTAACTCATGTCGTGAACCAGAACAAGCGTTCCGGAGGAAGTTCCATGGACATCAAGGGAATTGACGGCAACGTGAACCAGCCCTTGCGGCAGCTGCAGAAGCGATGGGGATTCGTGGAGAGAGGAATTCGGCAGGGCACATCCGAGACCATCCGGAAATGACGGCGTCTTGTACAGCAACTTGCCCCGGCTGTTACAGTATCCCATCGCGAAAAGCCGCTCATCCTGGAGCGATCGCGCAAACAGGTTTTCAATTCTTTTTTTATTCTCCTGAAGCAGAAGATCGCCCAGCGGTTCCTGGATGGCGCCAGTGATCAATTTTGCGCGAATGTCCAGATCCCGAACAGACCAACGCAGCGTCAGCTTATCCACGAGAGGCGCCAGAAGATACCCGAGGATGGTCATTGCTATGATCAGGGGAATGACAAAACGCAGGGTTAGATTTAAGGAACGGGATAATCGAATTCGTTGAGGGCTCATGAGCGTTATTCTCCTTTGGGGATTTTAAACGCTAAAACGCGCTGTCCCATCGTTTGCTGAGACGAATCGCGGAGTTAATCATTCCCACCATGCTGTAGGTTTGAACAAAGTTACCCCAGGGATCGCCGGTTCCCGGATCGATATGTTCGGAAAGCAACCCGTGACGGTTGCGCCTGGAAAGAAGATTGGCAAATAAATCACGAGCTTCCTCGTTGCGGTTCAGTGCGGCGAGAGCGTAAATATACCAGAAGGTGCACACCACAAAGGCGTTTTCCGGAATCCCGAAATCATCTTTTTCCACATAGCGGTATATGTAATTTCCACGACGCAGTTCGTTTTCAATGGCCGCGACGGTTTTGGCAAAACGAGGGTCGTCCGCGGCCAGAAAACCCAGGTCGTGCAAAAGCAGAAGACTGGCATCAAGGGATTGTCCTTCAAAAGAAGCGGTAAATGCTTGTCGCTTTGCATTCCAAGCACGCCGGCAGATGGTTTCATGAATACGGTCCGCCCGGTTTTGCCAGTATAGAGCGCGATCGTGAAGACCGATGTGAATGGCGATTCTGGCCAGACGGTCGCAGGCCGCCCAGCACATGACGCTGGAAAAAGTGTGAATGCGAAGGATATTGCGCGTCTCCCAAGGGCCGGAATCCGGCTGATCGTAAACCGTCACGGCGGTTTCTCCCAAAGGTTCCAGTCGCGAAAAAAGAGAAAGGCCCCCCCGGTGCGCAAGCCTTCGATCAAAAAAAACATGGGCCACGGCGAGAATCGCCGAACCGTAAACATCGTGCTGTATTTGCTCGCAGGCCTGGTTGCCGATCCGGACCGGTCCCATGCCCTGGAAACCCGGCAGGCTTTCAATTTCGCTCTCATCCAGCCTGGCTTTTCCATCCACGCCGTAAACCGGTTGAATGCGGTCGGCGGTTGTTCCCGCCACGACATTGATCAGATAGTTCAGATAGCGTCCCATCGTATTGGTTGTGCTTAAGCGATTCAATGCGTTGACGACAAAATAGGAATCCCTCAGCCAGCAATAGCGGTAATCCCAGTTGCGTCCGGAGTTGGGCGCTTCGGGAATGGATGTGGTCATGGCGGCAATAATGGCGCCGGTATCCTGAAAAGTATTCAGCTTCAGCGTAATGGCGGCTCGGATGACCTCATCCTGCCATTCAAAGGGAATGGAGAGATCTCTGACCCAGTCGTGCCAGCTGTCCACGGTTTCATTCAGGAAACGGCGGGAAAGTTCGCTGATGGCGTCGGGAATGGTTTCGTCCGGTCCCAGAATCAGCGTGGCGTTGCTTTCCAGAAAAAAAGGAATTTCCTGAAGGATGGCTGTGACCGAGATATCGGTGGTGAGACGCATGATCCAGGATGGTGCGACATAACGGATATGGTGACTGCCGTGGGTGATCGTGCAATGCTGATTTCCGTAATCGCAAAGGGGGCGAAGACGCACGCAGATCCGGGGGGTTCCGTGGACGCGCCGGATCTGCCGGATCAGCATCATGGGCATGAAGGTGCGTCCGTATTGATGAAATCGGGGGGCAAAATCCGTGATTTCAATTTCCGCTCCCCGTGTGTCTTTCAGGCAAGTGATGAGAACCGCCGTGTTGGGCAGATAGAATTGTTCCGAAAAGGCCAGATCCAGAAGTTCGATAACGCAATAGCCGGCTCCCTCGCTCTCCGGGTGTTCACGAAGCAGGGAGCAGAAAGCAGGATCTCCGTCGAATCGCGGCAGGCAGCACCAGACAATTTCACCATGTCTGTCAATCAAAGCGCCGATTCGGCAGTTGCCGATCAATCCCAGTTCCAGTGAATTCTTCATGAAGGTCATTCCTTTTCTAAAAAAGGTTCAAATTGTTATAATATCTTGAAATCATTTATGATTAATGCAGCCGCTCCCAGAATGGCGCCGTGGCCCGGAGGCATTCCGGAAGGCAATATTTTCACAGTGCCCCGATAGACCCGGAAAAGAAATTCGTTCATATATTTTTCGGTTGGTCTGATCAGCAGTTCTCCCGCTGCGGCCAGTCCTCCCGTGAGGAAGATTGCTTCCGGGCTGACATGGGCGACCGCGTCGGCCAGTTTCAGGCCCAAAATCCGCGCTGTCCGGTCAAAGGCATCAAGCGCAACAGCATCTCCCTCTCGAGCCAGTTCAAAGATCCGTTGAGAGGTGATTTCCTGAATCGCCATCGACCTGAGCGGACTGGGCGTGTATTGTCTGGAAAGCAGCGCCAGGGCGGTTCTGACCAGGCCCGTGGCCGATACATAAGCTTCCAGACAGCCCTTTTTTCCGCAGGCGCACTGGCGTCCATCCGGATTCACCGTAACGTGGCCAAGTTCTCCGGCAAAACCGCTTGCACCGTAAAGAAGACGTCCATCCGCCACAATTCCGCTTCCCAGACCGGTACCCAGCGTGATGACGATAAAATGTTTCATACCGCGGGCATGACCGAAAATCATTTCCCCGGCAGCGGCGACGTTGGCGTCATTGGTAATGGCCATGGGAAGAGGATAATATTTCTTCATCAGGGAAATAAAATCAACCTTCTCGCCCCAGTGCAGATTGGGAGCCTGTTCGATGGTTCCCCGGCCGGCATGGGCGTTTGGCGCGCCGATGCCAATGCCTAAAAAACGGTGGGGCATCGGCAAAGCATCTTGAAGGTTTTCAATTTGCTGATGAAGTCTGGCCACAAACTGATCCGCGGTTTCTCCGGACTGCGTGGACAAGAACGTGGATGCGATCAGCGTTCCGCTCCTGTCCACAAACCCCAGACCGGTATTGGTTCCACCGATATCAATGCCTAGTGCGAGATCTATTTGCATCCGAATCCTCCAGAGGGTGAAATCTTAACATGAGCGAAACGATTTGACGTAATTGCAGGTGATGAATTGGTTCTTTGAGAAAATTATAGGAAAAGCCTAAGCGGTTGTCAATAAAGAATTGACATTTTTCCATCGTCCCCATTTTGTGTGATTCATGTAAGGTTCAATGGCACCGTCTGCGGCAATCTCATAAAATTGATTCCGGGATAACTCATATATCCGTCCGCATTGAGGACAACTGAACCTGACGATACGGCCGGTATTTCCATCCGTTGATTCGACGTAACGATATTCTCTGTGGTTGCAACGACCGCAGCGGCATATGGGCAGGATCGGTCTCCAGCGCATCCAGAGAAGATGCGTAAGGATCAGCAGGAAGATGGGTGCGACAGCGATCATCATGGCGGTGGTCATCCCTGGAATGATTCCATGCCCGCTGAAATGCCCGATGAGCGCACCTGCCGCCGCGCACAGGATAAACCAGATTGGATACAAGTGTTCAATTTTCATTTATCAATGTGTCGAAAAAATAAGCAAAACCATTGCGGCGACTGTTATTTATTCCACTGGCTTTGCCGTTTTCTGCTGATGGCGAAATTCTTTTTATGGGCCTGTTTCGAATGTGCGGTGTTACTCCCGGATGCGTTTTTTGAGTTCTTTAATGAGGTGGTTGAGCAGGTCGCCCGCATCGGCAACAATGGCGACATCCGCCATTTTCATCATAGGCGCTTGGGGGTTTTTATTGATTGCAACAATGAATTCTGATTCTCCCAGGCCCGCTGTATGCTGAATTGCGCCGCTGATGCCGAAAGAAAAGAGAATTTTGGGTTTGATATGCTTACCCGCCTGTCCGACCAGAGCTTCATGACCGGCCCAGTCCGCGTAAACGACCGGTCGGGTTGCGCCGACATCTCCGCCCAGAAGTTCGGCCAATTCGTCGAGTTTTTTGAATTTTTTCCCGCTGCCCATTCCCCGGCCACCGCAAACGATGACTTTGGCGTTTTCGATGGTATGTTCTTTTTGCGCTGCCCGCTCATATTCCAACAAACGGACTCTTGGCGCGGGCAAATCATCAGGAAGGGGCAGACGCTCCACGATTGCGGTTTTTTCGTAGTTGTGGGGAATTTCCTTGAATGTGCCGGGACGTACGGTGGCCATCTGCGGACGGTGTTTTTCCGTGACAATTTCCGCCAGCATATTTCCACCGAAGGAAGGAGCGATCTGCACCAGGAGGCCGTCGGAGGTAATGTCCAAGCCTACGCAATCGGCGGAAAGCCCTGTCTTTAAGCGTTTGGCCAGCCGGGGGGCGAATTCGCGACCAAAATCCGTTGCGCCAATGAGAATAATGTCCGGGTCTCTTTCCCGTGCCAGTTTTTCCATCAGCGCAAGGTAGTGCTCCGTGCTGTAACTGGTGAGTGTCGGGTGATCAATGGCCAGAATGCGATCTGCTCCGTGCGCGGTGTATTCCATGATCCATTCTTCAATGCCGCATCCGACCACAACAGCGCAGACTTCTGCACAAAGAACATGCGCCAGATCGACCGCTTTGGAAAGAAGCTGTAAAGTAACGCGATTTTGATAATAATTTCGATAGTCTCCAAATACCCAGATGCTTTTGACTTTGTTCTTC
>DAOLNX010000015.1:0-42193 GCA_035416785.1 Smithellaceae bacterium
ATTCGGATAATCTGATGGTCGGCCGAAATGGCGTATTTTATGATTGCAAAGGCCGGGACTGGGACGCTACGATCGCTAAACTGGTAGAGAATCCAATCAGTATCCGGCAGGCTTTCTGGTCACCCTACAGGAGAGCGGTCCGCATGATTCAGGAGTTGATTGCCAAACGTGCGGAGAGTGCTGATCAGGCGGCAACTTCCAGCCTGGTCAGCAAAGCAGAAACCATAGAACGAGGCGCCGCAAAGGGTTCGGCTCCGACGCCGCCGGCAGCCCCAGCAAAAATGGATACGGGGATGATCGCGGCATTGGGCGTAGGCGCAGCCGGCCTCGGCGGTATGCTGGGGGGGATGTTGAGTGGTTTTCTGAATCTCAAAGCCATGATGCCGCTGGGTGTCCTGGCGATTATGCTCATCATTTCCGGTCCTTCAATGATCATGGCCTGGCTGAAAATCCGTAATCGCAACCTTGGTCCCATCCTGGATGCCAACGGCTGGGCTGTGAATGCGAAGGCAAAAATCAATGTTCCGTTTGGCGCCTCTCTGACTCGGCTCGCGCAGCTTCCACCCGACGCGAAGCGTGATTTGGTTGATCCCTTTGCTGAAAAAAAACGCCCCTGGGGGCTCTATCTTGTTTTACTGGCTATTGTCTTGTTAGGCTTGAGCTGGACGTTCGGGAAGCTTGACGGAATTTTATCGTCCTTGTCCCCCAAGATCACCAGTTCCTGGATCATTCATCATAAGCTTCCATTGGAAAGCAACGCAACCGTATCCAAGACTGAACCGGTGGCCGAACAAAAAAGATAGATTGGTAAACCTTGAATATATTTTTTACTTTTATATTTTTTCACTTGACGGAACTTAATGGCATTTGTCATGCTTATTCTCGTAAAAAATGTTGAAGGTCTAACATTGATATGGGGTGGCTGTTTTAGCGTCAAAGACTTTTATTTACCAAGAAGGATGTAATCTTATGAGCTTAAAGAAAGTGCTGCCCTTTGGTGCCGTGAAATTTCATATTCATGATTTGCGCCCTTATCTGGATATTTTGAAAAACATTGCGTTTTCAACGGAAAAGGACTTTTTAGCCATTGGCGGGAAGGTGCAGGACTTTCATCAAAGGGCCGGTGAGATTTCCACAACAGCATCTCGAGTTGCGGAGACGATTTCCGGCCAGGAAATGGAAAATGTTCAAAAGGAATTCAGCAGAATATCTTCCATGGTTCGGAATCTGTCTGAAGGCATGAAAACCGAAAGAGAAACCATTTTATCCATTATGGGCTTTTTTGACGATCTCAAACAGCCCCTGGTCAATTTCGGATATATTATTCGTAATTTAAACGTCTTGTGCAACTTCATCAAGATTGAAATCGCGCGCCTCGCACTTTCTGACACCTCTTTTTTCAAACTTTCCGCCGATGTTGGGCAACTGGCCCGTCAGATTGAAACCAGTATCAAGTCACTTTCGGATCAGGCGTCAGAAGCGGTGGTTTCCCTGCATCAAAACATTGCCTGGATTGAAAAGTGTGATGAACGGCAAAAAGATCAGGGCCGGCTGATCCTGGAAAAAATCAACGCCAATTTACAGTCGATTGCTGAAAAGAATAAGGCGTCATCCAGAATGATCTCCGATATTTCCGGAACTTGGATGCGCATTTCCCAAAGCATCGGGGAGGTGGTGCAGGCCTTGCAGTTTCACGACATCACCCGTCAGCGCGTGGAGCATGTCTTAGAGGCGTTGGAAGGTTTGCCGCAAAAGCTTGAAGAATGGGAAGGACAAAAAGGCTCTTTTCCGTTTTTAAGGTTATTCAAGTCACAGGGAACGACCCCTGAGGCGTCGCAAGGGGGATACCGGAAATACGATATTATAGCAGATATGTTTGACTTACAGGCGGCGCAACTGGTCCATGCCGATCAAAATTTGCAGGATGCGATGGAAAAAATCCTACAAAGTCTTGGTCTGGTTGCCCGGGATGCAGCGGAAATTTCCGAAAGCATTTTGTCGGCCGCCGGACGGCAAGGGGGGGATGAAAGTGCTTTTCTGTCGCAGATGGAAACGGATGTGCAGGTTTTGGCGGATTCAGCCGCCAATGTTTCGGGGATCAGGCAAGATTTAACGTCCGCCATGACGTCTTTATCTGAAACTGCTATGGGGATGTCCGGATTTGTCAAAGAGATGAATACCATTGGCATCGAAATGCAGAGACTGGCCGTGAATGCCCGCGTTCATGCAGCGCATCTTGGCGAGCAGGGCGCCACATTGGGCGTCCTGGCGGAATCCATTCATCAATTGTCACAGGAAACCTCGGCAATGGTGCAGAAAATTATGGATGCTCTTCAGGCCGTCATGGAAAATGCCGCAAAGCTTTCCGGGATGGCAAACGCCGAAGACGGCGATCATCTGGTTCACATGGGCAGGGATTTTGTTGCGATTCTCCATCCGCTCAAAAAAATGGAGTCCGACATCGGAACACTCCTGCCCTTCATCAGGCAGTCCGGAGTTTCTTTATCGGCCGATATTGAGCGACTGGTATCCGGGATCCATGTTCATGAAAAAATGAGTGAGGGCCTTTTGCAGGTTTCGGACTACCTTCAGACGGCTGCCGATGCTTTGACGCTTTCCGGAGATCAAAAATCGAAAAGAGCCAAAACAGGCTATCTGGATGATCTTTCCTCAAAGTACACCATGCATAGTGAACGATCGACACATCTGGCCGCAGCGGGAAGAAAAGAGGAAAAACCGACGGTTGCCGCTCTCGCGGTCAAAGATCCTGCACCGGCCGTTGAAAAAAACATAAAGGACGCCAGTGAAGATATGGGCGATAACGTTGAATTGTTTTAAGATGGTTACATCTGATCGGCAAAGAATCCCTGAAGGCCTTCCGTGCGATATATTTCCAGGCAGACATCCACAATGTCAGCATCGTAGAGAATACCTCGGTTTTTGGTAATTTCTTCTATGGCAGCCTCAATGCCCAGCGCCGCACGATAGGGGCGGTGCGAGGACATGGCTTCAATAACGTCCGCTATGGTGAGAATCCGCGCTTCCAGCATAATTTCTTCGCCTTTTAACCCCTGCGGGTAGCCGGATCCGTCCATCCTTTCATGATGCTGTAAAATAATTTGTTCAATAGGGTAGGGAAAGCCGATGGTTTTCAGGACATCATAGGCATTTTGGGAATGGGTTTTCACCATCTCCATTTCGAGAGGGCTTAATCGGCCTGGCTTGGTGAGAATTTCAGATGGGACCGCCATTTTGCCGATGTCATGGAGAGATGCGGCAATCCGGATGGCTTCCACCTGTTCGTCAGGCAGGTTCATTCTTTTCGCAATGATATGGGCAATCCGGGAGACCTGCTGCTCGTGGCCTGCCGTGTAAGGATCCCGGCTTTCCACGATTTTGGACATGGCCAGAACAGTGCCTTCCAGGATGATGCGGATTTTTTCAAAACTGGCCTTTAGCTCTTCGGCCCGCTGGCTTAGGTGGAGTGTTTTCAAATTGACTTTTTCTTCGAGGCTTTTGTTTAATTCCAGCAATTCTTCATTTTTCTTTATGACCAGATCATTGAGCAGCCGGTTTTCAATGAGCAGTTCCGCCTTGGAAAGCAACTGGTTGATGGAATAAATCAGCTCGCTTTTCTGCCAGGGTTTGGTGATATACAAATGGATGCCGCCGCTGTTAATGGCGTCGATGATGGCTTCCGTGTTGGTGTATCCGGTCAACAAGATGCGCAGGGCGTTGGGACAGATTTCCCGGGCCTGTGTGAAGAACTGCACGCCGGTCATTCCCGGCATCATCTGGTCGGAGATGATGAGTGAAAAAATTGGGTTTTCTTTTAGAATTTTCAGTCCTTCTTCCGCGGAGTTGGCCGTGTACAGATCGTATCCTTCATCGGCCAGCATCATGGTCATAATGTCCAGAATCGCTTGCTCATCATCGATCAGTAATATCGAGTGCCGGTATTTTAATTTGGTGAAGGGCAATGAATTCATATGTTTATTTTAAAGGACCCGTTTTTGGATTTTTTACGCTACTTTAAAATTCACCGTGTGAACTCCTTATGGCAAAGATTGACAGAATACGCAAATAAAAAATGTCGAAAAAAATGATGCCGGTGGCCGGGACCGATCTGTTTTCTTATTTTGTCCTCCCTTTTAACCGGTTTTTTGAAGATGAAGAAGATTTTTCAGAAAAGATCCGGTAGAGGATTCTTCGTTTTGCGATACTTCTTCAACGCTGCCTGAAGCGATAATTCTTCCGCCACCCGGACCTCCGCCCGGGCCCAGATCGATGACATGGTCTGCACATTTGATGATGTCCAGATTATGTTCAATCACCACCATGGTGTTACCCATATCCACCAGGCGCATCAAGACATCCAGCAGTTTCCGGATGTCTGCAAAGTGCAGGCCGATGGTCGGTTCGTCCAGAATGTACAGCGTGTTGGTGTTGACTCTTTTCCCCAGTTCCCGCGCCAGCTTGATGCGCTGTGCTTCTCCTCCGGAAAGCGTTGTGGCCGACTGTCCCAGGCGGATGTAGCCCAGACCCACATCGGCCAGAAGCTGGAGATGAGTTTTGATGGAAGGATGATTGACGAAAAAATCCAGTGCCTGGTCAACGGTCAGATCCAGCACGTCGGCGATGCTTTTGCCCTTGTATTGGATGTCCAGCGTGTCGGGGTTGAAACGTTTGCCATGACAAGTGTCGCAGGTGACATACACATCCGGCAGAAAGTGCATTTCGATTCTGATCAGCCCGTTACCTTCGCACGATTCACATCTTCCGCCTTTGACGTTAAAGCTGAAGCGTCCCGGCTTGTAACCGCGCACGCGTGATTCCGGCAGGCCGGTGAACAGGTCGCGGATATAGGAAAAGATGCCGGTGTAAGTGACGGGATTGGAACGGGGAGTTCGTCCGATGGGCTGCTGATTGATCATGATGACCCGCTCGATGTTTCCCAGGTCTCTGACCCGTTTGATTTTTCCCGCGGCGCTTTTGGACTGATTCAGGCGGCGAGCCATTACTTTGTACAGGGTTTCGATCACCATAGTGCTTTTGCCCGAGCCGGAAACGCCGGTGACGGCAGTCAAAACTCCTGTGGGAATTTGGATGTCGATATTCTTCAGATTGTTTTCCGATGCCCCTTCCAGGAAAATATGGCGGCCATTCCCGGATCTTCGTTTCACCGGCAGGTCAATGGACTCTTTTCCGGATAAATATTTGCCGGTCAGGGAGGATTCGCTTTCAAGGATTTCAGCGGGGGTTCCCTGAAAAATGACTTTCCCGCCATGAACGCCGGCTCCCGGTCCCATATCCACGATATGGTCGCACGACAGCATCATGTCTGCGTCATGTTCCACGACCAGGACGGTGTTGCCCATATCGCGCAGCTTTTGAAGGGTATCGATCAAACGCAAATTGTCTTTTTGATGAAGGCCGACGGTGGGTTCATCCAGTACATACAAAACGCCCATCAGACCGGAGCCGATTTGTGTGGCTAGCCGGATGCGCTGGGATTCTCCTCCGGACAGGGTGGATGTCGAGCGGGAAAGGCTTAAATAATCCATGCCGACATTGAGGAGAAAGGAAAGCCGGCTTTTGATTTCCCGCAAAACACGTTCCGTGATGAGGATTTCCTGGGTAGTGAGAGGCAGATCCCGGAAAAACTCGTAGCATTCCCGAATGGACATCAGGCAAAGGTCATAGATATTTTTCCCCCCCACTGTGACGGCCAGACTCTCCTTTTTCAATCGTGCTCCGTTGCAGGTTTCACAAGGGCTTAAATCAATATAGCGGGACAGGTCGTTGCGCATGGCGACGGATGCTGTTTCGCGCCAACGCCGTTCCAGTTGTCTGACGGCTCCTTCGAAAGGGCGAAGGGCGGTATAACGCTTGTCCGGCCGGTCGAAAAAAAAGGGGATCGATTCCTTGCCGGACCCGTAAAGCAGAACATCTTGAATTTTCTCAGGCAGCTTGTTGAAAGGCGTATTGAGATCAAATTGGTAGTGGTTGGACAGAGAATCCAAAAGACTGGTGTAGTACGGCGAGCTTCGTCCGGCCCACGGTGCAATGGCGCCATCGCGAAGCGACAGGGTTGGATCAGGCACCACCAGATCACGGGAAAAATGCATTTGCGATCCCAGTCCGTTGCATTGCGGGCATGCGCCGTAGGGAGTGTTGAAAGAAAAAACGCGGGGAGCGAGCTGTGGCATGCTGATTCCGCAGTCGGGACAGGCGAATTTTTCAGAGTAAAGCGTTTCATTGCCGTCCGTTGTGATGATTCGCACCAATCCATCGCTTTTTTGCGCGGCGATTTCCAGTGAGTCCCGCAACCTTTTCCGGATGCCGTCTTTGATGACCAACCGGTCAATGATCAGATCAATATCGTGGCGCCTGGTTTTGGCAAGGACCAAATCTTCAGAAAGATCATGGACTTGTCCGTCAATGCGAACACGGGCGAATCCTTCTTTCTGAAGTTTTTTCAATTCTTTGGCGAATTCGCCTTTTTTCCCGCGGACAAGGGGGGAAAGAATGCTGAAGCGGGTTCCCTCCGGCAGGCAAAGGACACTTTGCAAAATGCCGTCAATGGTTTGCGAAAATATTTCCCGTTCGCACGACGGACAGTGACAAACTCCGATACCGGCGAAAAGCAGTCGGAAATAATCATAGATTTCCGTGACGGTACCCACGGTGGAGCGGGGGTTGTGGCTGGCTGCCCGCTGTTCAATAGCGATCGCCGGCGAAAGGCCTTCGATGGATTCGACATCCGGTTTGTCCATTTGTCCAATGAACTGGCGTGCGTAAGCGGAAAGCGACTCGACATAACGGCGCTGACCCTCCGCGTAGATGGTGTCAAATGCCAGTGAGGACTTGCCGGAGCCGGAAACGCCCGTGATCACGACCAGTTGATCACGGGGGATGTCCAGATTCACTTTCTTGAGGTTGTGCTGGGATGCGTTTTTTATCCTGATCAAATTCATGGCATGATGTCGAACGACTAAATCCGAATATCGATGAATGATTTTTTACGAATGCCTTCAATCCAATCATCATATTTTTTAGCGACTTTTTCATCTTCAATTTTGGCCTTGATTTCGTTGCGCACTGCCGATGGTGGTTTGAATCCCGCGCCCCTCTTGTCCACGACCGTAATCAGAAGATACCCCAGATCGGTTTCGAGAACATGGCTTACTTCGTCCAGAGGAAGGGAAAAGGCCGCCTGTTCCACTTGCGGCAGAATGACGCCTCTTTCCACAAAACCGATATCGCCGCCATGAGCCGCCGACGGATCTTTGGAATATTTTGCCGCCAGCGCTTCAAACGATTCGCCTTTGAGAATGCGATCTCGAATTTGCTCGGCCTGCGCTTTGACGTTTTGACGCATCAGGCTTCCCTGTTCCTTGGGTGCGGGAAGCAGAATCTGATGGATGCGAACCGCTTCTTTCCCTTCATATTCCTGACGGTGTTTGTTGTAATATTCGCCGATCTCTTCATCCGTCACCAGAATTTTGGATTGTACTTCCCGGCGCAGAAGTCTCATGCGCAGCATTTGACTCCGGATTTCCTTTTTTACCACATCCAGCGAACTATGTTCGGTGGCGAGTTTCTGCATGTATTCTTTTGTGGATAGGTTGTTTTTGACCAGCATATCGTTGATCACCGCCATGACTTCCTCATCCTTAATGGATTCAGGAGTCAGTCCCACTTTTTTCGCTTCTTGTTCAATCAGAATCTGATCAATCATTCGCTGCAAAAAGGCGGCTTTGTTTTGCTTGAGAACCGTTTCCTTGTCGTTGCCGCGATAGGTGTCGTCGATTCTTTTCGCGTAGGGTTCAAAAGCCCGATGAAGTTCGCTTTGGGTAATGATTTCATCATTGACGATGGCGGCGATTCCGTCCGTTGCCACGGCAGCGGCTGTTTGACACATGACGAGCAAGGCAATCATAATGATGCCCGTTTTCAAAATATTCACGGTTTATCCCCCCTGGCTGGATGTATGGTTGATGTTCTGATCCTGCCTGTGTGTTTCTCGTTTAACCACGGCTTTCATTTTTAATGCGTCCAGCCAGACGGCAAATGCTGCGTCTTCCTTCAGCTCGCGGAGAACGGCCGTGATTTCCGCCCTGCATTCGGAAAAAGGTTTGGTCCGGGTTGGCTGGATTTCTATCACCTTCAAAATGTGGTAGCCGTAAGCGCTTTTGATGACCGGGCTGATTTGGCCTTGAGGTAGTTTAAAAAGGGTTTTATCCAGAGGGTCCGGCATCATTTGCCGGTTGATCCATCCCAAATCACCTCCGCGGGCGGCTTCCGGACCCAAAGATTCCCTGGATGCGACAGAGGCAAAATTTTCGCCGTTTACCAACCTTTCTCTGAGGGCCTCCGCTTTTACCCGGTCCCGGACCATAATCTGCGATGCCCGGATACGAGTTTCTGACCGGCAGATTCCGGGATGGTCATGATAATAATTCTCCAGCTCGTATTCCGAAACACGGACGGAAGCATTCACGTCGGTGGCGATCAGCTTGTCCATCAGCATTTCTTTTTTCAATTCTTCACACCAGGCTTCGTAACGGATATTTTGCGCCCGGAACAAATCAAAAAAATTGTCTCCGTAATCCTTTCGGATATTTTTCAGCTTTCCTTCCAACTCTTCTTTACTGACGGAAAGATTCAGTTCCCGGGCACGCTGAAGGACAATTTTCTCTGTAATCAGTGATTCCAGAATTTCCTGCTCCAGGCGTTTTTGTCTGTCTTTTGCATCCGGAAAAGATCCGGGAGGGAAAATGCTTTTTTGCGCGTTCAATCGTTCACGATATTCATCCAGATAGATTTTCTCGCCGTTAACCATGGCGACATGTTCACGATGGATGACTTGATGTTCACAGGCGGCAACTCCGTACAGGGCTCCCAGAAGCGCCATGACCAGCAGGGCTTTGTTCTTTCCTGATAATGTATTTAATTTCAACGACTTTTTGTTGTCCATAATTATATATATAACGATATTGGTTATTGGGCAAGCATCTTTAGAAGGTTTTCTGCCTGATGAAGAGTATCTTGGGCGTCGGTTGTCTGCACCGGCAAAAACAGTTTGAAATCGGGGGTGAAGCGCAAGCCTTTGATTTGCTTTCGGGACAGGGAAATGATTTTTGCCGGATCGATCGGGGAGTTTTCGCGCAGATACAGATAAAAGTATTTGCCGTCGTATCCCATTTTTTTTGCCTTAAGTGGTTTCAGACCGTTGCGAATGCCGATGACACGTAACAGATGGTCCGCCACTTGTGGAAGGTGTCCGTAGCAGTCCGTCAGTTCGTCGCGAATTTCTTGAAGTTCTTCGGGGAATGACACATGGGAAATTCTTTTATATAAAATCAGCCGCTGATGGACGTCCTGAACATAATCTTCAGGAAGAAAGGCGGATATGCCCAGTTGGATTTCAGGAAGGGTTTCCTCGACCGGAGCCGCTTCTCCCTGAATTTCCCTCACCGTCTTTTCCATCAGTTCCGTATAAAGTTCATAGCCCACGGCGCTGATGTGGCCCGCTTGCGACAGTCCCAGCAGGTTGCCGCCCCCGCGGATTTCCAGATCGTTATAGGCGATGCGGAAGCCGGAACCGGGTTCGGCAAATTCCTTGATTGCCTGGAGCCTTCGCAATGCGTCGCGTGACAGAAGCGCTCCTTTGGGCAGGAGCAGATAAGCGCAAGCTTCCCTGCTGCCCCGGCCCACACGGCCTCGGATCTGGTAGAGCTGGGCAAGGCCGAAGCGGTCGGCACGATTGATCAGAATTGTGTTGGCGGAAGGAATATCCAGCCCGGAACCGATAATGGTTGTGCAGATCAAAACATTGCATTCTCCCCGGATAAACCGCGACATCGCTTTTTCAATCTCCGCGGGCTTCATCTGACCGTGCACGACGTCCACTTTTGCCTGCGGCGACAAGCGCTGAACCAGATGGGCGATGGAATAGATGGAGCGTACGCGGTCGTGAACAAAAAACACCTGTCCTCCGCGCGCCAGTTCGTTATCCACTGCGGCCCGGATCGTATCTTCATCAAATTCCAGAACATAGGTTTTAATCGGTTGCCGGTCCTGGGGGGGGGTATTGATAATGGACAAATCGCGGATGCCGACCAGAGAAAGATGCAATGTGCGCGGAATGGGCGTTGCTGAAAGAGTGAGTACGTCAACCAATGTTCTGATTTTCTTGAGTTTTTCTTTATGAGCCACTCCGAAGCGCTGCTCTTCGTCGATAATGACCAGCGACAGATCTTTGAATTCCACGTCTTTTTGCAGAAGACGGTGCGTTCCGATGATGATGTCCACTTTTCCCAGGCGGAGGTCCGCAAGCGTTTTTTTGATTTCTGCCGCGCTTTTAAACCGGTTCAAAACTTCCACGCGAACCGGAAAATCGGACAGACGTCTTGAGAAGGTCGTGTAATGCTGCTCTGCAAGAATGGTGGTCGGCGCGAGGAGCGCCGCCTGACGACCATCCATGACGGCACGGAAAGCGGCCCGGAGCGCGACTTCTGTTTTGCCGAAGCCTGCGTCCCCGCAGATCAGGCGGTCCATCGGTTTGGTGTCGTCCATGTCGGCATGGATGTCTTCAATGGCCCTGGCCTGATCGGGGGTTTCCTCAAACTCAAAGGTTGAACTGAATTCTTCATACATGCGGTCCGGCGGTGCAAAAGTTTTTCGTTCCATGGCTTCGCGAGCGGCGTAAATTGCCACCAGTTCTTCCGCCACATCCCGGATGGATTTTTTTACCCGTTCCTTAACGGAATCCCAGGAAGTTCCGCCCATTTTATCAATTTTGGGCGCAACTCCCTCCGGTCCCAGATAGCGTTGAATTTTTTCCAGAGCGTTTACGGGAAGATAGAGCTTGTCCTTGTCGGCATATTCGACAAGCAGAAAATCATTTTCGATAGCGCCGATGGTAATTTTTTTCAGCCCGCGATAAACGCCGATGCCAAAATCCGTGTGAACGACAAAATCTCCTTCTTTCAAGTCGCCGAAGGATTTGAGAAAATAGCCTTCACGTTGTGGACGGAGACGGCGGCGCGTTTTTTTGACAAAAAGCTCTTCTTCGCTTAAAAATGCCAAGCCCAGGGATGCAAAGGTGAAACTGCCGGATAATTTCCCCTCAACCAGAAAAAGCGCGGGGTTGTTGTCCGGGGAAGAAAGCATTTTCATCAAGGGAGTTCCGGGCGGAAGGATTTGGGTCGTCAGATGGTTTCCGGCCAGCAGGTGCTTCATCCGCGAAACATCTTCCGGTGTTGGGGAAATCACAAACACACGATTGTTCGCAGCCAGCCAACTTTTGATGGTGTCTGCAGCTTTGCGCATCAGGGCTTCTTCCCGGACTTCACCGGAAAGGGACTCGGCCGGAATGCGCACCACACTGGAATCCAGTAAAATCGGGGGGACCGGCGTTTGCGGGCCTTCCAGTGTCAGGCCGGAGATACGGATCTGCCGAAAGAGATTCAGTCGGGATTCGAGGGTTTCTTCATTCAGATAGACATCGCTCTTTTCCAGATAAAATTTGCCGCCTGCCCTGGCCTTGAAAAGCAATTTGTCCATTCCGGCTCTGATGGTTTGCGCGGCTTGCTGGATTGCCGGCGGGTCGTCCAGTACCAACATGGTATTTTGCGGCAGGTAATGAAAAAGACTGGACAAATGATGGATGCCATTTTCCTCGCAATCGTTTTCCTCGTAAAACAGAGGCAGAAAAATCGGATTGATGGAAGCCGCAGATTGCTGACGGAGGGTTTCGACCAGGCGACTACGCAGTTCTCTGGGTAAATCCAGCTCATCGGCCCGGCATTTGACATTACGGACAGCACGTTCCAACCTTTGTTCATCAATGAGAATTTCGCCTGCCGGGCCAAGAATAAATGCATCAACTGTCTGACCGGATCTTTGGGAAAGGCAGTCAAAGCGGCGGATGGATTCAATCTCATCGTCTGTCATTTCTATGCGCAGCGGTCCCGGTTCGGTAGGAGGAAAGATGTCAAGAATGTTGCCGCGTAGGCTGAATTCGCCTGAATTTTCAACAAGGGATACGCGTCGGTAGCCTCCGGCCAGAAGGGAGGCGGGAAATTCGTCCATCAGGAGTAAATCACTCGTCGAGACGATTTTCAGATATTGCTGAAACTCCGCAACCGGCATGATTCTTTGTTGGCAAGCCGCCAGGCAGGTGACAACGATGAATCGGCTGTCTGTTTGCAGACGGGTCAGGACGTTCAGTCGCTCAAGTTCTTCTTCTCTCTGGAGGGCGAACATGTCGATGGAAAGAAAATCCAGAGGCGGATAATACAGGATGTTATTTTCACCGAGGAAAAAAGCGAGATCATTGGCGAACGCCGCCGCCTCCCTGGCAGTCGGGCAAATCACCGCAAGAGGCGCCTCCAGACGTTCAAAAATGAGTGCTGGAAGCCAGGGACGGGCGGCGCCCACAAGCCCGGAAACATCTATGACGGGTGTATTCTTTTCAATTTGTTCCAGAAGCTCCCGAACGGGCGGAACGTCGGAGATTCTTTTTTGATCAATTATTTTTCTCAACGATGTATCATCTCAATCGAAAAAGAGCGGTTGGGTCATGAAAGCGCCAGCATTCGATCCAGGGCCTTTTTTGCAGCTGAACGGATATCGCCCGAAACAGTTATTGCCGGCTGCAGGGTTTCCAGAGATTGTTCGATGGCGTCCAGAGTTATCTTTTTCATATCGGCGCAGAACAGAGCGGGAGAGGCGGAAATAAAGGTTTTATCCGGGTTGTTCTTTGTTAACTCAAAAAGAATGCCTTCTTCCGTACCAATAATGATCTCGGCGGCATTCGTTTTTCGTGCAAACTGGAGAATGGCCGAAGTAGATCCGACAAAATCGGCCAGCGCCAGGACTTCAGGGCGGCACTCCGGATGGGCGGCGAAAAGGGCATGCGGATAATCGCTTTTGCGGGCTTTAACATCTTCGGCCGTCAGCGCCTGGTGAATAGGACAGCAGCCCTCCCAAGGGATAATTTTTTTTCCGGTGACGGATGCAACATGCCTCGCCAGGTTTCCGTCCGGAAGCAAAACGATTTTTTGCTCCGGTGGCAGCGTCTGAACCAGCTTGAGCGCATTGGATGAAGTGCAGCAAATGTCGCATTCAGCTTTCACTTCCGCTGTGGAATTGATGTAGGTTACAAAAACCGCGTCTGGATGCGTCCGCCTCATTTTTCGCACGGACTCCGCATCAGCCATATCGGCAAGCGGACAGCCTGCGTCAAGGCAGGGCAAAAGCACCGTTTTTTGCGGTGAAAGCATAGACGCGCTTTGCGCCATAAAATGAACGCCCGCAAAAACAATGATGGCGGCGTCTGATTGCGCTGCCTGCTGAGCCAGGACCAAAGAGTCTCCGAGGACATCGGCGATCTCCTGGATTTCTGGCCTGGTATAGTAATGAGCCAATAATATTCCCCGTTTATCTGCCAGCATTTTCCTGATTTTGATCTGTTGGGGGGTCATGAAAAAAGTTTCCTTCATTAATTTTGTGTTTTTTCTAGCGCAAATATCCGTTTAGTTCAAGGAGAATCGGGGAGGATGAAATCCCCAAACGGGAGATTGTCTGGGGAAGATGACAACATTCAGTGTAAATTGACAAAAGGCAGGTGAAAATAACCTGTTTTTTCCCTGCCGTGGATATTGCAATTTTCTGCCGTCTTGTTCAATTTTTTTTAAACGGTTGATATTAATCATGGATGTAAAAATATTGTTCGGTGTGGCATGGCCATTGCTTACAGAAAAGGCAAAACAACGCAGAAAAGAGTCCTACGGGAGGTGAAGAAATAAAAAAAGATATTGAACAAAAGAAGTGAATGATGTAAAAAACTACACAACCGAAAAAAATTGAAAAACCAAAAAAAAGGAGGAAGAGCATGTTAAAGTATTTAAAGGCCAAAAAGGGACAGAAGGGTTTTACGTTGATTGAGTTGATGATCGTTGTCGCGATTATCGGTATTCTGGCGGCCATCGCCATCCCGCAGTTTGCAGCTTACAGAACCAGATCATACAACACAAAAGCCAAAGCGGAATTAAAGAGCGCCTACACGGGTTGCCAGGCTTACATGGCGGACAAAGCGGCCACATCCTGCGCATTAACGAATTCAGGATTCAGCAATTCGACGGATATTTCTGTAGAGGTTACCAAGGCAACACAGGACGGCTGGGAAGCTACGGCATCTCATGTTTCCGGCAATACGACCTATGCGGTTGATGCCAACGGAAAAATTACGGAACGAAGGTGATCGTCCCGCCCGACATGGACTTCCGGCAATACGACCTATGCGGTTGATGCCAACGGAAAAATTACTCCGTAATTTTTAGATTACTTGAGAGTACCGATTTCTCGTCTATATTAGATTAGCAGTAATGAATAAAAAAGAGGCTGAGGCTTGACCGAATGCCTCTTTTTTTATTGTTATTTGAAAACGGGGGCAGATTATCATTTAATGATTTCGATAAATCAAAAATATGTACTCCTCATTATGGTTATTTTAGTTGCTGCGTCCTGTGTTGCTTTCGGCCGGATTGCAGGCAATGACTTTGTTAATTTTGATGATGACTATTACATTACTGAAAATATTTACATCAAATCAGGTATCAATGCGGAAAGTATTAAATGGGCGTTTGCATCAACATCAGTGAGCAATTGGCACCCGCTAACATGGCTTTCGCATGTGTTAGATTGGAGTCTGTTTGGTAAAAACCCGACCGGCCATCATTTGGTAAATCTGTTTTTTCATGTTGGCGCAGTAATTTTTCTTTTTTTGTTTTTTAACAAAACAATACATAATATTTGGCCAGCGGCTTTTGCCGTGGCGTTTTTCGCTTTGCATCCGTTGAGGGTGGAGTCGGTCGCCTGGGTCTCCGAACGAAAAGATGTTTTAAGTATGTTTTTTGGAATGGCTTGTCTCTATGCTTACGTCTTCTATGCTGAAAGAGAAAAATTATGCAATTACCTGCTGTGTCTGACATTATTTGCATTGGCTTTGATGTCGAAGTCCATGATGGTTTCTCTGCCCTTTGTTCTGATGCTTCTTGATTACTGGCCAATCGGACGATGGGAGAAAGCCTTTTCCGCTCCACATGAAAACCGCTTTAAGCTTGTAAGTAAACTTTTATGTGAAAAAGTTCCTTTCATTCTTTTAACCATTGTTTCCAGTATGCTGACTTTCTGGGCGCAGTCTAATGGTAATTCTGTTACTTCGATTGAAATCCTAAATTTCCCCCAACGTTTAGGAAACGCTATTGTATCGTATGTGGCTTACTTGGGTAAAATGCTCTGGCCAGTCGATCTGGCCGTATTTTATCCTTATTATGTCTTGCCCCTGTGGAAAATTTTAATTTCAACACTCATTCTTGCGCTCATTACTATTGCTGCTCTTTATTATATGAGAAAGCTGCCTTTTTTGTTTGTGGGTTGGTTCTGGTACTTGGGTACTCTTGTTCCTGTAATCGGGCTAGTGCAGGTCGGCAAGCAATCGATGGCTGATCGTTATACCTACCTGCCATCCATTGGCATTACTCTGATTCTGGCATGGGGAATGCCGGTTTTATTCCAAAGAGGAAAGGTTCACAAAAAGATCTTGTCAGGGGTATCAATAATGGTTCTTTGCACACTCAGTTTTTTAACTTGGATGCAATGCGGTTACTGGAAAAACAGCGTGACTCTTTTCAGTCATGCCGTGCGCGTAACGAAATATAATTATTTGGCGCATAACAATCTTGGCGTGGCATTATCCACCGAAGGAATAATGGAAGATGCCATTAATCATTTTAACGAAGCAATCCGCATAAAACCGCATTATGCCGAGGCCTATTACAACAGAGGAATTAATTACTCTTTACTAGGTCAGTATGAGCGCGCCATTGAGGACTATAATCAAGCCATTCGCTTAAGACTGGATTATGCTGAAGCTTATTACAACAGGGGAATTGTTTGTGCCAATCTCGGCGATAGTCAACAAGCCATCGCGGACTATAACAAGTCTATCCGCATAAAACCGGATTTCGCTGCTGCATTCAACAATAGGGGAAATGTTTACACTAATCTGGGCCATTATCAGAAAGCGTTAGAGGACTATGAGAAGGCTGTCCGCATAAAACCGGATTTCGCCCTGGCATACAATAATTATGGCGCCGTTTACTTATTGCAAGGAGACAACAATCTTGGTTGCCGTTATGCAGGAACAGGGTGCAAACTGGGCGCGTGCAACGTGTTGATAAAAGCAAAAAGAAGCGGAATCTGCCGTTGATTGAGAAAAAAATTTTTAAAGGTGGATTTTATGAATGTGAACCTTGGAAAATAAAGTGACATTGAAGAAAAGTTCTTAATAAGAATCGGGACAATTTATCCTTGAGCCATGATATTACCGTGAATAAAATTATTGCTGAAACAACAACGAGATTAATTATAACTACGGGCATACTTATATCCATATTTCAGTATCTTTTTAATCGAAGCTTATGGTTGGATGAAGCTTATCTTTCTCTTAATATCATTCTTAAAAGCCAGTTTGAATTATTAAAGCCGTTGGACTATCAACAGATGGCGCCAATTTTATTTCTTCAAATAGAAAAGTTATTATCGGAACTAATCCCCTATTCTGAATATGGGTTGAGATTGTTTTCTCTGATATGCTTTGCAGGTTCACTTTTTTTGTTTTTCAAAATCATCAAATTGATACACGAAGAGCATTTTACGATCATATATTCATTGTCTCTCTTCGTATTTAACCCCACGATGATTTACTATTCGAGTGAAGTGAAGCAGTACATGACGGATGTACTGATCCTAATTGCCGTTTATTATTTTGCTTTAAAAAAATATGATCAAGAAGAATACAGATACTATTTGCTCGGAACGATTGGTATGGCGGCTATCCCTTTGTCCAATGTTTCGCCAATCGTACTATTGAGCTGTGGCACATATCTTCTTCATGACTGGATCATCAACAAAAATGTAAGATTCCGGTATCTGGTTGGCGTCGCATGTGTATGGATCCTCTCTTTTTTATCATATTATTATTTCTTTATTATGGTTCATCCATTAAAAAATTTGATGATAGTTGAATGGGAAAATTATGGAGCTTTTATGCCGGCAAATCCATTCAGTATGGGATTTTATCATTTCCTTTATCAAAAGGGATCAATGATTATTCTTTCTCTTTTCAATTTTGGCATCATTGGTGGAGGGGGGTTACTGATTTCAATGCTGTTGGGAATGGCGTTTTTAATCAGAAAAAAGAAAACAGATGTCATGATCCTTATTTTAACGCCGCTAATCTTACACCTGCTTTTATCAAGTTTCAAACTATACCCGTTTGATGCAAGATTGATTTTATATGTCTGTCCTTGCCTCATTATCCTCAGCTCTTTTGGCATCAAGTACTTAGCAGAGCTTCTTTCCGCATTTATCAAAATTGAAAAAATCGGTTTATTGGCTGTACTTTTTCCATTGATCATATTCATCTGTTTTGTTTGTCGGGTTGAATATCCCATAAAACGTAATGAAGTAAAGAACAGCATAATGTACATTCAACAAAACATGAATGATGATGACACAGTATATGTAAATTTTTTATCAAGGGTGCCATTTTTGTATTATCATCATATTTCTTATTCCAATATGGAACATAAGAAGGTTTTTATCGGACAGAGAACGATGTTTTGGAATAAAGACAAATGGTCTGCGGATGTTGGCAAATTTTCTGACGATTTAAGCTTGTTAAAAGGACGTGTATGGTTTTTATTCACCAGTGTGGCGGATGAACCGGAAAAGATGATTTTTTTTAAAAAAACATTTTGACGCTAAAAAGATAAAAAGTATCGATGAATTTCATGTCGCGGGTTCCGATGTTTATCTATATGATGTGTGGAAATAGCATGGTCTTAAGAATAAGACAACTAAGGAGGCACCATTGAAAAAGGAATCGACCCAATCGCATCTTGTCGTGATCACTGTATCATGTATATTTGTTGCTGTGCTGCTTCTTATTGGTCTGCGGGTCATATCTTATGGCTATATACCGGTTGACGACGCCATGCGTCATGCGGCCAAAGCGATTTCCGGAAAAGACTGGACTGATATTCTTGCGCTGCGGCCGGATGTTACTATGGACAGTCATGTTGGATGGCATAAAATTCTGGAATTTGTTAATTTTTTAACTGACTGCGGGGTGGATGGCCTCGTTGTTTTTTCGGTTGTTTTTCTTTTTCTCTTTTTTGCCATGATTCCGTTTTTTTTGATGAAAAGGCCGGAAGCTTGGCTGATGACTCTTTTAATCTTGTGGGTAGCCAATTATTCTGACCTGATGCGCTTGTTTTTGGGAAGACCTTACATTTTTACAATGGGCGTTGTGGTATTTCTGGGATTTGTCTGGCCGCGTTTCAGGGAAAAAAGCATCCCCTGGCCGTCATTAATCATTTTGACGATTTTAATCGCTCTGGCCACCTGGATTCATTGCCTATGGTATATGTTTGCCCTGCCTGTTTTGTGTTTTTTTCTGGCCCGTGAGTGGCGGGCGGGTTTTATTGTGGCGTTATGCACGCTGACAGGCGTCGCGCTGGGCATGCTGATGACCGGTCAGCCTGCACGTTTTTTATTACAAACGGTTGGCCATTTTTATCACAGTCTGGGCGACCATGCGCTGGCCAGGCAACTTGTTTCAGAATTTCAACCTTTTGCCGGCGATCAAATGGCGTTGGTGGCTGTTTTGGCGATTTTTATCTGGCGGGCGTTTCGTAATTTGGATAATTGGCAAAGCATCCGTAATCCCATATTTGTTTTGGCGGTTGTAAGCTGGATATTGGGGTTTGTTGTGCGCCGGGTTTGGATTGATTGGGGAATTCCCGCTGTTTGTGTATGGATGGCGCTGGAATTGGAAATTTATCTGAAGGAAACAATGGATTCGTCGGCTTGGAAGCGCTTGGGCGTGACGCTGGCAGTATCCTGCGCCTTATTTTTTGCCATAACCAGCGATTATGGCGGAAGGTGGACGCAAAGCTTGTCAGTGCAATATCTTTCCCTGGAAAATCCGGAACATCGAAAATGGCTGCCGGATAAAGGCGGCATTGTTTATAATGATGACATGACACTCTTCTATCAGATATTTTATGCCAATCCGCATGCGGGGTGGCGCTATATTTTGGGATTTGAGCCGACAATTATGCCGCCCGAAGATTTGCAGATTTACAGAAAAATTCAGTGGAACTATGGCGCCCCGGAAGCATACAAGCCGTGGGTGCAAAAAATGAAGCCGGCAGACAGAATGATTTTAAGAAGAACTGCCAAACCGGACATTAAGGATCTGGAATGGAATATGACGGTTGCAGGTGTCTGGATCGGGCGCTTATCAAGAAAATAATATCGGTAAAATCAGCCGTCTGCTGGTGTTATGAAGATAAATTTTATCTGTGCGATCATTTCAGAAACGATTTCATGAAGAGCTTATCAGCAAAACACGAATACTTCATACACTGCATTCTTTTTTCGATAATTTTTCTTTTTATCATTGTTGAGATAATGCTGTCGTTCACGCCGCCGATTGCCCGCAACGTTTTAATTCACCATCTTGCCATTACCAAATTCTGGATGATTCATGGCGGTTTTTATGAAACTCCCTGGGCGGAGTATTCTGATTATCCGGTTTTGGCAGCAATAGGGCAATATGGAGAAGCTGCAAAGCAATATCGGAAAATCTTGCAAATTCAGCCAAATGATCAAAGAGCGCTGGCAAATTTGCAGGCGCTTGAGGATACAATAAAACAGCAGGGACGGAATTAACTTGAGGAGTAAACATTGGGTTCGCTAACAGAAGTTCACAAAAAGGTAATCATTGTTTTGTTATTGGTTTTACTGCCTCTGGTCATTTACTGGAATGTTCAGGATTTTGGTTTTACTAATTATGATGACCATCTGTATGTGACAGAAAATTACCAAGTGCAGGAGGGATTGACCTGGCGGGGCGCTCTGGATGTTTTTTACGACATCAGCACGGGCAACTGGCATCCGCTGACAATGCTTTCCCATATGTTGGATTGGGAGCTGTTCGGCTGGAAAGCGGGCGGTCACCACTGGACCAATGTTTTGCTCCATATCTTGAATGGAGTTTTGCTTTTTCTTCTTTTGCATCGCCTGACAGGCGCACTTTGGCGAAGCGCGCTGGTTGCAGCGTTGTTTGCCGTTCATCCGCTCAATGTGGAGTCCGTGGCATGGGTATCCGAGCGTAAGAATGTTTTGAGCTCTTTTTTTTGGTTTTTGACTCTGCTGTTTTATGTGGGGTATGCGCGTCAGCCGGGTTGGAAACGATATTTGCCGGTTTTGATTTGTTTTGTGTTGGGTTTGATGTCGAAGGCGATGCTGGTGACCCTGCCGTTTGTATTGCTCTTAATGGATTACTGGCCGCTGAACCGAACTGTCGTGGAGACGGGGAGCAGTTTGGAGAAGCAGGGGGAGTTGTCATTGGCAAAAGTTGGCTGGGGGCGCTTGATTTGGGAAAAAACGCCGCTTTTTTTTCTGACGGCTGTCTTTAGCGCCGTTACTCTGTATGCGCAACACAGCACAGATGCGTTGTCAAATTTAGATGTTTTGCCCTTGTTCACTCGTCTGCAAAATGCTGTGGTGGCATACAGTCTTTATTTGAAGAAAATGGTCTGGCCTTTTGATCTGTCGGTTTTTTATCCTTATAACAAAATATCTCCGGATAAAATGCTGCTTTCATTATCGGTCATATTTTTATTGTCGGGAATCGTCTTTTGCTTAAGAAAACAGCGCTATCTTACGGTGGGCTGGTTTTGGTTCTTAGGAACGCTTGTGCCAGTAATCGGGCTTGTTCAGGTAGGACATCAATCTATTGCAGACCGCTACGCTTATATTCCTCTGGTTGGATTATTTATCGCGATGTCCTGGGGCATGGGCGAATTTACAAAAATTAACAAATATTTAAAGAATATTTTGACTATCATTTTCATGCTCTTCCTCCTAGCGCTGTCAGTCGTTTGCTGGCAGCGCTGCCAACTGTGGGGCGATGAAGTTGCCCTGTGGAGCGACGTTCTTAAAAATCATCAACAGGCTTTTGCCTATAACTTCCTAGGTTTGGCATATGCCGAAAAAGGTCAAAACGATTTAGCGATGAAAAATTATGCATTAGCCATCGCCATTGACCCAGGATTTGCCGAGGCGCTGAATAACCGTGGTATTTTAAATGCTCGTCTGAACCAGTTTGGCAAGGCTCTAAACGATTATGATCAGTCCATCCGCATCAACCCCCGAAACATTCCAGCTTACTACAACAGGGGACGACTTCATTTGAAAATGAACCGGCGAGAAGCTGCTTTTTCCGATTTTACTCAAGTCTTGAGGATAAACGCGAATTTGCCGAAAGCGTATTTAAATCGTGGTTTTATTTTTGGTTTATCCGGCCGGCACGATTTGGCGCTTGCAGAATATCAGAAAGCGTTGCGGATTCATCCGACCTTTCTGGACGCTTATTTTGGCAGGGGCATTTCTTTATTATTTATGGGACGATACAAGGAGGCAGCCTTGGATTTTCACTGGATTTTGCAGAGAAATCCAAATCATATTGGTGCCTTAAATAATATGGGGCTGGTTTTGGCAGCAATAGGGCAATATGGAGAAGCTGCAAAGCAATATCGGAAAATCTTGCAAATTCAGCCAAATGATCAAAGAGCGCTGGCAAATTTGCAGGCGCTTGAGGATACAATAAAACAGCAGGGACGGAATTAACTTGAGGAGTAAACATTGGGTTCGCTAACAGAAGTTCACAAAAAGGTAATCATTGTTTTGTTATTGGTTTTACTGCCTCTGGTCATTTACTGGAATGTTCAGGATTTTGGTTTTACTAATTATGATGACCATCTGTATGTGACAGAAAATTACCAAGTGCAGGAGGGATTGACCTGGCGGGGCGCTCTGGATGTTTTTTACGACATCAGCACGGGCAACTGGCATCCGCTGACAATGCTTTCCCATATGTTGGATTGGGAGCTGTTCGGCTGGAAAGCGGGCGGTCACCACTGGACCAATGTTTTGCTCCATATCTTGAATGGAGTTTTGCTTTTTCTTCTTTTGCATCGCCTGACAGGCGCACTTTGGCGAAGCGCGCTGGTTGCAGCGTTGTTTGCCGTTCATCCGCTCAATGTGGAGTCCGTGGCATGGGTATCCGAGCGTAAGAATGTTTTGAGCTCTTTTTTTTGGTTTTTGACTCTGCTGTTTTATGTGGGGTATGCGCGTCAGCCGGGTTGGAAACGATATTTGCCGGTTTTGATTTGTTTTGTGTTGGGTTTGATGTCGAAGGCGATGCTGGTGACCCTGCCGTTTGTATTGCTCTTAATGGATTACTGGCCGCTGAACCGAACTGTCGTGGAGACGGGGAGCAGTTTGGAGAAGCAGGGGGAGTTGTCATTGGCAAAAGTTGGCTGGGGGCGCTTGATTTGGGAAAAAACGCCGCTTTTTTTTCTGACGGCTGTCTTTAGCGCCGTCACTCTGTATGCGCAACATAAAATAAGCGTTATGGCCGACTTAAGAGTTTTTCCTTTTACTATAAGAATTTTTAACGCAATTCAGTCATATTTCTTATATATTAAAAAAATGTTCTGGCCGACGGATTTGTTCGTGTTTTATCCGATGGGCGATGTTTCAATCTGGAATTTGTTGTTTGCCGCCATCATAATCATCATTATTACGTTATTTTGTTGTCATTATTATAAAAAGTATGCCTATCTTGCCGTTGGCTGGTTTTGGTTTCTGGGAACGCTGACGCCGGTAATCGGGCTGGTTCAGGTTGGCGCGCAATCCATGGCGGATCGTTATGCTTATATTCCCTTGATTGGCCTTTTTCTCATGTTCTCCTTCGGCCTGGCGGATTTATCCAAAAAAATACCTGCCAAAAAACTGATTGTGGCAATGTCTTGTTTTGTTCTGGTCATTTTAAGTTGCCGCGCTTATAACCAGGTTCAATATTGGGAAAATGATGAGCGGTTATACACCCATGCTATCCAAAAAGGAGGGCCGCATGTTATTCTCTTGAAATATCTGGGACTTGCCATGCTGGACGCCAACAAGCCGGAAAAAGCGGCGGCCCTGTTTCGTCAGGCGATTTCCAAACAAAATAAAAATATTGAACTGTATAATAGTTTAGGCGTCGCATTGATTATGATGGGAAAATCCGCGGAAGCGGAAGAGCAATTCAAAAAAACCTTGCGTTTCAATTCCAAGGCTTATCTTGCCCATAACAACCTGGGCATGATTTATCTGAATCAGGGAAAAGATGATGAAGCCATAAGGCATTTTCAAGAGGCCATCCGATTACAGCCGCGACTGGCCAACGCGCATTATCGTTTATCCACAATTTACCGGAAACAGAACATGCGGGAAAAAGTGGATGATCATTATAACGAGGCCATCCGCTACAACCCGGAATTTAAAAGACTGAAATAGAAAATTTGGTCTTTTCAGGCTTAACATCTTGAAATAATACAAGTAAGGTAGATGGAAAATCTTGTCTAACATAAATAAAATATCAGGAAATAAGCTGCGTGGCGGAAAAATTCTTTTTCTGTGCTTGATTTTACTTTTTCTTATTTTGGAGTTCTTGCTGGCCTTAACCCCGCCCATCGCCCGCGATGCCTTAATCCACCATCTGGCCATTCCCAAACTCTGGCTGATTCATGGCGGTTTTTATGAAACGCCCTGGGCGGAATATTCTTATTATCCGATGAATCTGTCTTTGCTTTATCTGATCCCCTTGTATTTTGGCAATGATATCATCCCCAATTTTATTCATCTGGCCTTTGGCATTGGCACAGGCGCGTTGCTTTACGATTATTTAAATAAAAGGTGCGGGCAGCTTGCCGGTTTGCTGGGAGCTTTGCTTTTTATCAGTCTGCCAATCATTTTGCGGACAGCCACAACCGCTTATGTGGATGTGGGTCTGGTGTTTTTTGTTACACTCAGCTCGCTTGCTTTTCTTTACTGGCGGGATGCTAAATATAAGAACAACGGTTGGCTATTGATTTCCGCCGCGGCGATGGGATTGGCGCTGGGCACAAAATACAGCGCCCTGCCCGCCTGGTTTTTTCTGACGCTTGCTGTTGTTTTTATATATTCCAGAGATACGGGCCGGCAAGGGAAAGCTTTGCAATATGGTTTGTTATCTTTTCTGGTTTCGCTGGCGGTATTTTCTCCCTGGATGATGAAAAACGCTCTTCTGACAGGAAACCCTCTGTTTCCTTTGTATAAAAGTGTTTTCGGTGCCGGCGGCGCAAGCTCATTAAGCTTTTCTTCTGTGGTTTCTTCAGATGTGGGTTGGGGTGTTTTTAGAATAAGGCAAATACTTTACGGTGACAGTTTTTGGGAGACTTTGCTCATTCCGCTCCGGTTTTTTCTTCAGGGGCAGGATAATACGCCACGCTATTTCGACGGTGTGTTAAATCCTGTTCTGCCTTTTCTGGTTCCATTTGCGTTTATGAATGGCAAATTAAAAATGGAAAAACTCTTTTTTCTGACTTTTGCCGTGTTTTTTATTCTTCTGGCATTTTTTACGGACAAGCACAGAATACGCTATATATTACCGGCTGTTCCATTGGTGATTATTTTGACGGTAGTGGGTTTAAACAATGTTTTCAACTGGATCATGAATCAAAAAAGGACATGGCGTTCTTTGGGGCTGACCGTCTTTGTTTTTGTGTTGGCGGGCATGGTAGGATTTAATGCCGTCTATGCGAAAAACTATTTCATGCAGATTGCACCGGTGGACTATGTTGTAAACAAGGAATCCCGGGATCAGTTCATTTCAAGGCATGTGGCCAATTATCCTGCTGTGCAATTCATCAATCGGCATACACCGGAAAATTCAAAAATCCTGCTGATTCTTTTGGCCGGCCGGGGATATTACCTGGATAGACCTTATGAAGAAAATGCTTCTTTTGGAATGAATATCATACATCATCTGGTTTCCTCTTCCCAAGAGGGAGAAGAGGCATTTCGAAAATATCTAAGATCTTTGAATTGTACGCATATTTTGATTCGTCAAGATTTGTTTCATCAGTTCGTCCAAGATCATTATTCCGCTGAACAACTCAAAAAATTATATACTTGTCTGTCGCGGACAACAACACGAATATTTCGGGATCCCTACTGTGAAGTGATACAGTTGCAATGATGGAAATGCAATGATAAGGAAAATACACAGGCAGTCTGATGGAAAAGACGCTTATGCCTGCATAAGGATTATAACCACTTGGCATGGATGATACGGGTAATGGCAGAAAGAACTTTATGTGGTGAAAATCACCGTTTTCTGAGAGGCTGGATTCTTTCAGTATGGATGAAAAAAATTGATTTCCGGGAGTGATCTTGTCTAATATCGGAGTGAAAACATTTTGCAAAAATTATATCATCCATTTTCTGAATACTTAAGTGATTGAAAATGAAAGGGATGTTTTTGAAGAGACGGTATTGGGAAGAAAAAGGGAATATGGATTGTTTGATTCAAGCTTGCAACGGGTGGTGATGTTGAGGTGTGGCATGTCCATTGCTGAAGTATAAAAACCACAAATGTGAAATAGGGGAGGGAAAATATGAATAGGAAAGGTTTTACCTTGATTGAATTAATGATCGTCGTGGCGATCATCGGCATTTTGGCGGCCATTGCCATTCCGCAGTTTACGGCTTATCGAATTAAATCCTATAATATGAAGGCCAGATCTGAATTGAAAAGCGCACATGTGGCCTGCCAGGTTTATTTTGCGTCTGACGAAACTGCTTCAGACTGTGGAGTGGACGGAATGCATACTCAGAAATTTTATAATTCAAATGATGTGCAAATCACGATTACCAGCACATCCGCCACGTCCTGGGCGGCTACGGCAAAGCATGATTCGGGCAACTCCACCTATACCATTGATGCAAATGGTAAAATTACACCGTAGTTGACCGTTGAAGGGTCTGCGACAAAATGAAAAAGAATTTCCTTTTTTCTTGAAATGCGGATGACTTTAAGCTATAGGAAACGCAACTTGGGCGGTTAACTCAGCGGGAGAGTGCTACCTTCACACGGTAGAAGTCACTGGTTCAATCCCAGTACCGCCTACCATGAATATCAAAGGATTGGCGATGAATCGCTAATCCTTTTTTTATGATGGGCGAGGGGAGACGTAAGGATGTATAAAAACAAAAAAGTTATTGTCGTCATGCCTGCATACAATGCGGCTCAGACCCTGAAAATGACCTATGACGAGGTTATGGCGCAGGAGGTGGTGGACGGTGTCATCTTGGTTGATGATGCTAGCTCCGATCAGACATCGGCCATTGCTGCGGCATTGCCCCGAACCAGAGTTCACGTCCATAGAAAAAACAAAGGATATGGCGGCAATCAAAAGACCTGTTATCGCATGGCCCTGGAAGAGCAGGCGGATATTGTGATTATGGTGCATCCTGATTATCAATATACGCCGAAGCTGATTCCGGCCATGGCTTCGATGATTGGGAACGGTTTATACCATTGCGTACTCGGGTCAAGAATTCTGGGTGGGCATGCGGTGAAAGGCGGAATGCCTTTATGGAAGTATGCGGCCAACCGCTTTTTAACACTTACAGAAAATCTTCTGCTGGGCGCGAAGCTTTCCGAATACCACACGGGGTATCGAGCCTTTTCCCGCGAGCTTCTGGAAAAGTTGCCTTTGGAAGGAAATTCCGACGATTTCGTTTTCGACAATCAGATGCTGGCCCAGATCGTCTGGTTTGGCTATACCATTGCCGAAGTGAGCTGTCCGACGAAATATTTTGCAGAAGCTTCTTCCATCAATTTCAGGCGAAGCGTCCGGTACGGTCTCGGATGCCTGGAAACGGCGATGTGCTTTCGTCTGGCCAGGGCGGGATGGATTCGTTCTTCTCTTTTTCCGGAGCATCAAGCATGATTCCTGATCACGAAAACCGTTTCGAGAATTTTTTTGCCAATGAAAAATACCTTTCTCTGAAGAATTATTTATACAATTATCTGGTCCGAAAGCGGGCGGTCGAAAAGGCGATGGAAGACGAAACAAAGGCGCTTGTTCTGGAAATCGGCAGCGGCATTTCACCGGTTTTCACATCCTGGGATCAGATCGTGTATTCCGATTTGTCCGCCACCGCCCTGGAAACGCTGAAAAGAACTCATGGCAAGGGGCGGTATGTGGTTGCGGATGCCATGAATTTGCCCTTTGAAGATGAATCATTTTCTCATGTGATCGCCTCGGAAGTTCTGGAGCATCTGGAAAACGATCGTCTAGCGCTTCAGGAAATTGCCAGAGTGACCAGGCAGGGCGGGACATTCATTGTAACCTTTCCCCATCGTCATTTTTATTTTGCCCACGATGACCGGTACGTTCATCATTACCGGCGCTATGAGTTGTCTGAAATGACGGCCCTCCTGGAGGAGGCTGGTTTTTTTCCGGTTTCCGTCCGTAAGGTTCTCGGCCCGCTGGAGAAGCTGACCATGCTGCTGGTAACCGGGTGCGCTTCGGCCGCGCGGAAACTCGGCCGGAGTTTCTTTGAAGAAAAAACAGATGCCTCTCTTCCCGATTTTCTTATCGGTTTTTTTAAGTGGGCCAATCGGTTTTATGCCATTTGGGCGCGCCTGGATGCGATAATTCTTCCTGTATCTCTGTCCACGGTTTTACTGATCAAGGCAAGGAAAAGATAAAAAAGACCAAGGGAGCTGCTCACAGCCGGCAGCTGATCGTTTGCCGGGGTGATCAAAACAACGTTTGGAGCATTTTCAGACATGGTTCATAGAAATGCTGACCGAGCCGCCCCGTCCGAAGATGTCATGCAGGTGAACATACCCTTTGAGCTTTTGTCGTTCATTGACAACGGCCAAGCAGGTAATTTCAATCTTTTGCATAAATTCAACGGTTTGGGCAAGTGAAGCTTTTTCGTCAATGGTTTTTGGATTGTGGGTCATCACTTCGTCGACCGTCAGACCGTGAAAAGACAGTCCCCGGGTAACCATACGCCGGACGTCACCATCGGTCAGAATGCCAAGCAACTTGTTTTTCTTATCGGTGATCAAAACAAATCCGACATTTAGCCGGTCGATTTCCGCGATGGCCTGTAGAGCAGGCGTTGTGGTAAAGGCGTGCGGAATTCTTTCTCCGGTAATCATGGCGTCGCGGACGGTTGCCCGAAGCCTTGCTCCCAAACTGCCGCCGGGATGAAATTTGTAAAAATCCTTTTCCCGGAATTTTCGTTTGTCGATGAGCGCAATGGCCAGAGCGTCTCCCATAGCCAGAGCGGCGGTGGAGCTGGAGGTCGGCGCCAGGCCGAAAGGACAGGCTTCCTTTGCCACGGACACGTCAATCACGATGTCGCTGCTTTGGGCCAGAGATGAATTCAGTGCGCCGGTAAAGGCGACAATAGGGGCTCCGATGGCTTTGACCGAACTGATAATCGGAATTAATTCACGGGTTTCGCCGCTGTTCGAGATTGCCAGTAAAATATCTTCCTTAGTCACAATGCCTAAATCACCGTGGATACCTTCCACCGGATGCAAAAACAGCGCCTGCGTTCCCGTACTGGTCATTGTGGCGACGATTTTCCGGCCGATCAGACCGGATTTGCCGATACCGGTGATAATGACCCGTCCCTTGCATTGATAAATCAAATTGACGGCGCGGGTAAAGTTCCTGTCGATTTTATCCACAAGGCGTAAAATGCTCTGGGCTTCGATTTTTAAAACATCTTTTGCACGATCTATGGCTGATTGTTGATGGCTCATACGGTATCCTGCTTTTCGTCAAGGATTTGATTTTTTTCACGGCGGCAAAGCACTAGCAAAAAAAACCTGGCAAAACAAGAATCAATTTCTGCTGATGTTCTTTTCTCGCCACCAGCAGATTTGATGGAAGACGAAAATTCCCGCCAATACGCCCAGACTGTTGGCGGCAATGTCTAAAAAGGAAAATGAACGGCCGGGAATGAATAACTGGCCGATTTCCAGCAATACCCCCAAGATGATCAGCGAAAAAGAGAAAAACAAGGCGGTGCGTCGAACGGAAAAGGACAGCATGGCCAGCGCCGACAGCCAGGCATAAGCGGTCAAATGATAGGCTTTGTCTGCATTCCAGAAATCGACCGGAAGTTCAACCTGCGGCAAAAGCGAAACATAAATGACGGTGCCCACCGATAAGCACCAGATGATCAAGAAATGTAAAACCATTTACCTTGTGGTTCTCCGGCGATGACGAAACGAAGAGGTGTGCCTGTCCTTCACGTTTTGTAATGCTTCAACGGGCGGATGCATCAGAGATATTGCCCTCTTTGATCAGCATCGTCGCCGGATCCAAAAGCAGGGTTTCCTGTTTTGCCGTTGGCGACTGGCCTTTGAGGGCCTTGAGATAGACTTCCGGTCCTTGCGAAACTAATTGTACCAGAACATCTAATAAATCAGCTACATGCAGAAAAGAAAGAGGAAGGCCGTCTTCTTTGGGCGGCTCATGGCGGTGGGTATGGACGGTAAACCAGATACGCATGGCGTACTTTGCGGCCAGTTCTTTTAATTCCAGAAGCAGACCGCGGCCGGATTCGTCAAATTTCAATCCGTCGATAATCACGGCGTCGGGTTTGAAAATATTCTGTTCCATTAAATCGGACAGACGTTCCTCCAGCTTCGGTGCGCTGAATCCCTCCACCCGGAAGGTCATAATGAACCGGTAATTCAAGATTTTTTCCCAGTATTCCATAATGTCGGCTGTGTCGTACTTTGATGCCATATCGTTGAACAATTCGCGGTACCACAAATCCACTTTGCTGACCGCGTCATTGAGACTGACGTGCAGAACAGGTTTTTCATGCATCATCGCATGTAGCGCCATCTGAACCAGAAGGGCGGTCTTGCCGACACCGGCGTGCGCCAGAATTGCTCCCAGACTGCCTTTAGGCAGAATATAGTCATTTTCATATCCCAGATTCAATAGCGGATTGCGCTCAATCATTTCTTTTCTAATCATGATCATATCCTCGTAAGTTAAATGGATAACATTGTCTTTCTGTCGTAACGCTCTGCCAACCGCCATTACCTATCGCCCATTGCCGCCTCTGCTTTTTAAGCCGCCGTCTTTTTGTTCTGTGCCGCCTCCAGGGCGATTTTTTCCGCGATCGACTGCGGAACCTGGCGGTAAAGGGCGAATTCCATGGTGAATTGCGCCTTTCCCTGAGTGGCTGAACGCAGGATGGTTGAAAATCCGAACATTTCTCCCAGTGGAACCTGGGATTCAATGACGCACATGACCCCTTCGTCCTGTGAGCCGATGATCATTCCACGGCGCTGGTTGAGAAGTCCCATGACAGCCCCCTGAAACTCGGTTGGTGTTTCAACAACCACTTTCATAATCGGTTCATGAACAACCGGTTTGGCGCGAAGATAAGCTTCCCGGAAGGCACCACGGGCGGCCGCCTGGAAAGCCATGTCTGAGGAATCTACCGGATGAGATGCGCCGTCATTGATCACAACTTTCACACCGGTGATCGGGAATTCCAGCTTAGGCCCTTTGGCCATGCTTTGTTTAAATCCTTTTTCGCAGGCGGGAATAAACTGTGTGGGAATGGAACCGCCGAAGATTTTGTTTTCAAAGATAAATTCTGCGTCGGTGACCGGTTCAAGATATCCGGCTACGCGCCCGAACTGTCCCGATCCACCGGTCTGCTTTTTATGAGTATAGTTGAAATCCGCCCGCTGTGTGATGGTTTCGCGATAGGCCACACGCGGATGTCCGGTGGTGACTTCGGCGTTATACTCACGCTTCATTCTTTCCACGTAAATATCCAGGTGCAGCTCGCCCATGCCTTCGATAATGGTTTCATTGGTTTCCTGGTCAACATAGGTTTTGAATGTGGGATCTTCCTTGGAGAAACGGTTCAGTGCCTTAGACATGGCCATCTGCGACTTGTTGTCTTTGGGGACGATGGCCAGAGAGATTACCGGTTTGGGCACGTACATGGACGTCATGGTCATGTTGATGCCCGGCGAAACAAACGTGTCACCGGATGAACACTCAATGCCGAACAGAGCGCCGATATACCCGGCGCGCAGCGCATCGACATCCTCCATCTGATCGGCGTGCATCCGCACGACGCGGCCCACCTTTACTTTTTTTCCATTGCGGACATTGACAATGGTGGAGCCCTTTTCCAGGGTTCCTTCATAGACGCGGATATAGGTCAACTGACCGTACTGGCCGTCTTCCAGCTTAAAGGCCAGTGCGATAATCGGCTTATCCGGATCGCTGTTCAACCGAACCGGCTCTTCATGATTGTCCATGTCCAAAGCAATGTTTTCCACTTCGGAGGGAGCGGGCAGAAGATAGGTTACACCGTCCAGCAGAGGCTGGATGGCCTTGTTTTTATATGCGGAACCCATATAAACCGGTGTAAGTTCTCTTTTGAGCGTTCCTCTGCGAATAGCTTCGTAAAGCATTTCCGCAGGAATTTCTTTTTCCTCCAGAATGGTTTCCGTTAGTTCATCGGAAAACAGGGAGGCGGTGTCAACGAGTTCGTCCCTTTTGGCTTTGGCCTCCGGCAGAAGCCATTCCGGGATCTCCTCAATACGGATGTTCTCCCCATTGTCGCCATCAAAATACATGGCTTTCATGGTTACCAGATCCACCACGCCCTGCAGGTCTGTTTCCAGTCCGATGGGAATCTGCATGGCGACGGCGTTGTGCCCAAGCTTGGAACGAAGCTGCGCGATTACCCGGAAGGGATTGGCGCCGCTGCGGTCGCACTTGTTGATAAAGGCGATGCACGGAACCTTGTAACGCTTCATCTGGTGATCCACGGTGATGGACTGCGACTGAACGCCTCCGACGGAGCATAAAACCAGGATGGCGCCGTCCAGGACACGCAGGGACCGTTCCACTTCAATGGTGAAATCAACGTGGCCGGGCGTGTCGATAATGTTGATTTCGTGACCTTTCCACTGGCAGTATGTGGCCGCGGAAGCAATAGTGATGCCTCTTTCTTTTTCCAGATCCATAGAATCCATGGTGGCGCCCACGCCGTCCTTTCCTTTGACGTCGTGGATGGCGTGAATTCTTTTTGTGTAAAAAAGAATGCGTTCGCTTAAGGTGGTTTTGCCGGAATCGATATGAGCGCTGATTCCAATGTTGCGTATTTTTTGATCTTCGAACTTCATGAAAATATCCTCTCTTATAAACATCAATCACAATAAGGCTTTGGACTGTTGCGATAAAAAAAGCCCCCGCATTTGGAAGAGTTTCCGCCAGATGGGGAGCCACCGAATCAAGCCTTAGAAACAAGAAGGGGCCATCTATCTCTTGAGAGAAATTTTGTCAAGAAAATGTTTTGCCGACAGGTAATAATTTCCTTACAGCTTGTTCCGGATATCATTCTCATCGGGTGCCTGATCATCCAGGAGCGGTGCTTCCAGAAGATGCGAAGGAAGGAAAAACTTATTAGCGATGAGTGTTGGGATGACGGCGCTGGCAATGACCGCTCCGACAATGAAGGAATATTGCGCTTGGGTGATAATGTGATTGTTCAATCCGTAGAGCGCAGAGATGGTTCCGAAGGTGAGTCCCGTGGACATCAGCAGGGTATAGTACCATTTTTCCTTGTTATCTTCCCGGAAGTGGCGGATGGCTGGATACAGGCCGGATATTTTGGAGGCCACCTTTCCTCCCAGAAGAATCAGAAACAAAGCTGGAGCCGCCATGAGTGCCGGAACAGATACAAGGGCGCCGGCTCTCAGGAAATACAGAGGCGTTAAAAAGCCGACCGTCAGGGTTCTTAACCGTCTGACAAAGTGCCCGTCCTTTTCCATGGAATTGGCCAAAACCATTCCCAAAATGTAAGCAGGAAGCACCGGTTCGCTGCCGGACCACTGGGCAAGAACACCGCATGCCAGTAAAATAAAGATGATTCATTTTGCGCGGATGGCCGCGGTTTTATGTGCATAGCGCCGTATTAAACAATCCGTAACGGGTTGGATGGTAAAAATTAGGAAAATCGTTGTTGCAATGAATATGATGGTTTTAGAGGTGAATGGCGCAAATATGAGTCCCAGCGCAATAACGGTTCCCAGATCGTTAACAAAGCAGGCTCCCAGGATGCCTTTGCCGAATTCAGTCTTGTTAAAACCGTATTCGAGCATGACGGAATAGACTACCGCCATCGATGTGGTCGAAAGAGCGATTCCACACAATAAACTGGCTTGAAGATTCCATCCAATCAGATAGTAGGCCATGAAGGCGCATCCGGTAAAAGGAGCGGCAAATCCGATCAGCCCGATCACCGAAACTTCCTTGAGTTTGGCCTTCATGGCATCGGGATTCAATTCCGCCCCGGCAAGAAAGGTCAAAAGCATTGCCCCGAGGCCGGTGCAGAATTTCAGCCAGTCAGCCTGAAGAGAAAGTTTGTCGAAATAGCCCAGTTTAAAAGCGGCAAAGCCAATGACACACCCGACAACAATTTCCATGAGCGCGATAGAAATTTTCAAGCGGCTGGCTAAGGCGGTGGATAAGACGGCGGCAAGAAACCAGAAAGCTGCGACGAGATAGATACTTTCCATATGATCACTCCTTCGTTTCCGATTTTCCAGGAGTCATCAGCAACATGGCATTTAATGGCGAACTCCATCGCCCGTGTCTCAATGAGGCTTTTTTAGGCAGCGCTTGCTGCACTATTGAAAATTCTCGTGTTTGTCAATGAGAAATACCAGAAGTGACAAGATCCATGGATGCGTTGTGGCGTTGGATGATTTCTGGAAAAGATCATGATGGTACCGGGCCGGGCAAACACAAATAATTTTGCCGAAGAAATTCTCTTGGTTGACCGGATCTGATTCAGTCGATATAATGTCGTCGAAATTCAGGGTTCTTTTATTTCGAAAGAAGCGATGCAAAATGGGAAAAATGAAATGGCATATTGTTTGGGGGGTTGGAATTACGGTGGTTTTCCTGATTTTGCTGATTGTGCGGCTGGAGATATTTCAGGAAAAGCCCACAGCCATCGAGCCGGACCGGCAAGTTGACATATCTCGCCCGCCGGTATCCTGGATGAATATTTACCAGGACAGGAAAAAAATCGGCTTTATTCGTCGCACCTTTCATAAATTGGATAACGGTCGGATTCAGACCGAAGAAAATGTGACTCTGCAGATCAATACGATGGGTGTGTCGCAGATGCTCAATATTGCAACAGAAACGGAGCTGAATGCGGATATGACCTTTTCATCCTTTCATTTTTTGCTTCATTCCAGTTTGTTTCGCTTCCAGGCCAAGGGGTATGTTGAAAAGGACAAGCTCATTGTTTATGCCGGCGTTCCTTCCGCCTTGGAAAAAACGGTTCTTCCGGTCAAAAATATTCCCCACATTAGCGGGAATATCTATGAAGCCGCTTTTCGCGGCCGTCTGGGAATAAACCAAAAGCGCATATTCAGCATTTTTGATCCATCCACGCTGGGCATGCGCGAAATATCCGTAACACGACATCCGGATGAAGTTATTCTGATTATGGGAAAGCGCATTTTGACGCAGAAATTTTGTGCGGATTTTATGGGCGCGAAAAATTGCGCCTGGCTGGCCAAAGACGGGGAGACGCTAAAGGAATCGGGCATGCTGGGAATGACGCTGGAAAAAGTCAGTGCAAAGACGGCGCAGGAAGGTTTGAGCCAGGGCGGTTCCGCCGATTTTACCGAAATCGCATCGATTCCATCCAATGTTCAGATTGATGATCCTTCCGCTATAAGTTCCCTTGTTGTAAAACTTGAAGGATTACAGGAGCTGCCGCTTGGTATTTTCGGAGGCCGGCAGAAGTATTCCCGAGGCATATTAACCATTACCCGGGAGTCGGCGTCAGAAAGGACGTCGCAAGAGCCAGACGCGAGTTTGCAAAAGTATTTGCAGCCGTCATTGCTCGTGCAGGCCAATGCCCCGGAAATCAAAAAGCAAGCCCAGGCGATCGTTGCCTCCGCCGATGCTTCGCACGTCAAGATCAAAAAAATTGTCACCTGGGTACATAAATCCATTGAAAAAAAACCTTCTCTATCCGTTCCCAACGCCTTGGAAGTACTGAAGAATAAAACCGGCGACTGCAATGAGCATGCGGTGCTGACCGCCGCCCTGCTGCGTGCGGCGGGCATTCCCGCGCAAATCGAAACCGGCCTGGTTTATATGAAAGGCCGCTTTTATTACCACGCCTGGAACACGGCGTATGATGGTCGGTGGATTACGGTGGACACGGTTTTGAATCAGATTCCCGCCGATGTCACCCATATCCGCCTGACGCGCGGCGATGGAGGTGAACAGCTCGATTTGCTGGGCGTGATGGGAAAATTGAAATTGGAGGTGCTTTCTACAACCAAATGATTGAACTGACCAACTTGACCAAAGATTACGGAACCACCCTGGCGGTGAATAATTTGAGCATGTCGGTTTCCTGTGGAGAAATCTATGGATTTATCGGTCCCAACGGGGCGGGGAAAACCACGACCATTCGCATGATGGGCGGTATCATTGAGCCAACGTCGGGAGAGATTAGAATTTCCGGAATCAATGTGCGAAAAGACCCGGTGGAGGCAAAAAAAATTATCGGATTTGTTCCGGACCGGCCGTTTCTTTATGAAAAGCTTACCGGCATGGAATTTCTCAAGTTTGTTTCCGATTTATATCATGTCGATATAAAAGTTTTTGTCCGCCGGTCGGAGGAGCTATTGAAGCAGTTTGCGCTTTGGAACTGGGCCAATGAGATTATCGAAGCCTATTCGCACGGCATGAAACAGAGGCTGATTATTGCCGCTGCGCTCCTTCACGACCCGAAGGTGATGATTATTGATGAACCCATGGTGGGACTGGACCCGGAAGCCGTCCGCATGGTTAAGGACATTTTGAAGGGGCTGGCGGCCAAGAATGTCACGGTTTTTGTCTCCACGCATACGCTCAGTCTGGCCGAAGATTTGTGCGACCGGATTGGCGTTATTTCCAAGGGCACTCTGCTGGCGCAGGGCACCGTTCCAGAGTTGAATTTGGCCGCCAAAACCGGCGAGGCCCGCCTGGAAGAAGTTTTCTTAACGCTGGTGCGGGAAGCGTAAGGGGTTTGAAGCTATTTCTTGAGAACGCCTGTTATGCGGTAATTGAATTCAAAGTTCAATGCGTTGCTCCAATCCTGGTCAAAAATACCCTTGTAGCGGGTTCCTTCGGCCACACCCACTGGTTTTCCGTAGGTGTAGAACCAATTGACAACCGGACTTCCTTCAAAACCCAGCTTGATCCAGTAGTTTCCCATGGCCATGTCGGTCTTGTTCCTCTGGAAAGCAAAATCGGTCCACCGGTAGCCCGGCTTTTCGGAAAGGCTCTCCAGAGGGATCATCTCGCTGGTGGTGATGACTTCACCCGGTTTGCCGTTTTCGTCCCGGCAAACATCAATCCAGAGTTGTCCGTCTCCGCCGAACTTGTGCAGCGCCAGACTGACTTTGTCCAGCATCAGAGGTTTTGAAATTACAAACGCCTGGGCGTATTGGGTGCGCTTGGAGGTCACAAATTCGGCGGTTTCCACCAGAAAACTCCGGGTCTTTTCAAAATTTCCGTCGCCTGCCGGAACCGCGGGGACCGGAGGAAAAGCAAAGTCAAGATTTTCGGGAAATTCAACATTGCCAAACATGATTGGGCCTTGCTCCGGCAAAGGAACTTCTTCGATACTTCCTTTTTCCGCTTTGAAAGCCACTTTTGTTTTTTCTTTGAGCCGCGACAGAAATGAAGGCTTTGCCGATTCTGTGTCCTCTTCCATGCCGAAAGCGACTTTGATGCCCGTCCAGAGATTGCTGAAAAAATTACTTTTGCCGGATTCGGGTGACGGGGTTTTTGCAACCTCCTTTGCTTCACTTGCGGATGCAGCTGGGGAGGAAGGCGAAATGGTTTTGTTTCGGCCGGTTTCGGCCTTAATGAAGGGGAACAATAGAAAACTTTTCGGTCCCGCTGCTTCCTTTCTGCCTTGCAAAACGACCTGATCATCCAAAAAGTCGGCATGGATTTCTTCACGGATGGACGGCTCTTGTTTTGCGCTACCTGTCCGTGACCAGCGGACAAGACCGTCGTTGACGGTTTCGTCATTGTCGATGCCCGTCTCAATGCGAATGAAACGATTGACAACAAACATGGCTGTCTGTTGAGAGTCGAAAGGAATCCAGCCCAGATCGGGAAACCAGACTTCAATCCAGGAGTGGCGGCCCTTGGCCATTTTGTAGGTGAGCAGAGCATTTTCCCGTTTGATATCCAGAGGTTTGTTCAGCGTAAATCCGTTGACAATTCGAACCGGAATGCCGGCGGCCCTTAAAAGCGCGGCGCTCAAGTGGGAAAAATTCTGACAGTTTCCTCTGCCGGTGGATAGGGTGGAGATGGCGTCGTATTTTTCCGGAATGGTCACATAACTGATATAATCGACCACAAAGGTGATGATTTGCTGCACTGCCGCAAACTCCGTATGCACATCCGCAACCAGTTCCGCAGCCAGTTCCTTGATGCGAGTATCGTTTGCCTGCACTTGATCGGTTGCCTGAAGATAATAGGAGACATTACCCGGCACTTTTTCCAGAGGGAAAGGATCTGTAGTATCTATTTTTTCAAGACGGGTGATATTGACGACATCAAAGGAAAGCCGGACATCAATGGAGCGGGGCGGCGTTTTCCAGATGGCGGTTATTACCTTGTTTCCTCTGGCATCGGTTCGTGTTTTTCTGTCCGCGGGCGGCGGCGTGAATTTCAGGTTAAATCCGCGGACATCCTGCTTGTAACTGGGAGAGGCAAACGTTTCCGGGACAACAAACGCCAGAGAGAGATTTTGCAGTCCGGCAACGTCGGTGACGGTTTTTTCCAACTCAAAATGGATTTTGGAGTTCATATCCCCGTTTACGGTAATGTATTCCGTCCAACCGGGATTGGCCGATAAAATGAGCATAAGCAGCGTTGCGGTCAACAGCATTCTAATCTTCATCGTTTTCCTCCCGTTTGCCATGGGTGCGTTTCTTTAAAAATCCTGGTCATATTCGATCCAGTTCCTTTCTGACTGCCGATGCCAGTTTATCCAGAACGTAGGGTTTGCGCACATACGCACCGGCCCCCAGTTTTTGTGCGGTTCTGACACGGTCGGTTTCGGAAAACCCACTGACGATAATGGCTTTTTGCTTCGGGTTTACTTCCTGCAGACGTCGATACGTTTCCAGACCGTCAATGCCTGGATCCATGATCATATCCAGGACAACCAGATCGATCTTGTGGTTTTTGACCCATTCGACCGCTTCTTCGCCGCTTGCCGCGATGTGGGTTTCATAGTTAAGTCTTTTGAGCATGCTTGACGCCAGCTCCCGCTGCTCCGGGATATCATCCACGATGAGAATGGATTCTCCGCTTCCCTTGTATGCCTCGGAAGTTGCAGATTTGTTTTCTATAGCCATTTCTTGTCTGGTGACGGGGAAATACAAGGTGAAAGTCGTTCCAATTCCACACTCGCTTTGAACGTCAATGTAGCCGTTATGGTCTTTTACGGTTCCCCAGACTACCGCAAGTCCCAGGCCTGTTCCGCTTCTTCCCATGACTTTTTTGGTGTAAAACGGCTCGAAAATCCGGTGCAGGTTTTCAGGGGCGATGCCTTCTCCCGTATCGGAAACGGTGAGAATCACATAATCGCCTTCTTTGACTTCATCGTATCCGGAAACGGGCTGGTCCAAATACTGATTGCGAGTACGAATGGTCAGCACGCCGCCATGAGGCATGGATTCGACGGCGTTGAGCGCAAGGTTGATGATGCTTTTTTCAAGATGAATTTGCGATCCCAGAAAATTGAGCAAATGGTCATCGCAGTCTGTTTCGATGCGAAGATGTGGACATAAAGATGATAACCTTTCGAATTCAGGAGTGTTTTGGCAATGCTTGATGATGGCGTTGAGGTTAAGAACCGTCAGATTCGGAACAGTTCTTCTGGCCAGGGTCAGCATGTCCTGGACAATGGCTGCCGCTCTTTCACTGGCTTCTTTGATGCGGGTCAGATGTGGCCGGATGGAGTTTGACGGGCCGGCATCATCGAGCAGCATTTCCGAATAGCCGACCATAATGCCCAGCACATTGTTCAGATCGTGAGCAATGCCTCCGGCCATCGTGCCCAGCGCCTCCATTTTTTCCGCCCGCTGAAGGCGTCTGGTAATGTCCATGCGCTGTTTTTCCGAGTTCCGCAATGCCGTAATATCTACAATGATACAGCCCAGAAAAGGCGTTTTCCCCTCCCGTTCAATGCGGAACTTGCTGGTTTCGAAAAAACCGTTCAGGCCGTCGATCGTTTTCCACTCCTCCTCGTAACGGAGAAAACCCTTGGACAGAGCCAGACGGTCGTTTGCAATCATCGGACCGGCGATTTCCGGAGGAAAGATTTCATCGGAAGTTTTTCCCATCCACTCTTCCGCGGGGAAAAGATCCAGGAAAAGACGGTTGACGTAAATGGGCTTCAGGTCGCTGTCCTTGATAATCACGGCCGCCGGAACATGATCCATGAAAGAGCTGAATAGAGACTCTGCCTCTTTGAGACTTTTTTCCGCCAGTCTACGTTCGGTAATGTCGATGATGGACCCGAAAAAACCTGCGATGGCGCCGTCGCATCTGTGGGGAACGATGCGCACACTGACATAACGCTCCTGTCCGTCTTTTTGAACTTGATTTTCAAATGTGACGTCTTTTCCGGAAAGGGCATCCAGATAGTAAGGCAGCGCCCGATTGTATGCTTCTGGTCCCAGTAAATCGGCCACCCTTGTGCCGATGAGTTCTTCCTTGCTTTTTCCATACCATTTAGCGTAGGCCTTGTTGGTATAGACGAAGCGTAAATCCGCATCAATATACGCAAGAAGAGCGGGAACTCCGTCAATAACCAGGGAAAGTTGCTCTTCACTTTTACTGAGCGCTTCTTTCTCCCGCTTACTTTCTGTAATATCCTCGATAATGGCGACCGTGCCGGAAGACAAATCGTCCGAAGACAGGGGCGCGGCGGTAATGATGACATCGCGCAACACACCGTCGCTTCGGCGCAGTCGGGTTTCCACGGACTGAATGCTGTTTTTCAGCAAATTCGCGTAGAGTTCTTGTCCCGCCCTTTCAAATTCTTCCTCGCTTTCATACAACATTTTGGTATTTCCGCCGATCAGGCTTTCTTCGGAATAGCCGAATTTTTCGCACCAGTAGGGATTTGCACTTTGATAGACGCGGTTTTTCATGATGCAGATGCCAACCGGCGCCACAGCGATAATGCTTTTCAACTTGGCTTCGCTTTTCCGCAGCGTTTCTTTTTCCTTTTCCAGAAGCCGTTGTATTTCTTCCCGTTTCGCGATTTCTCCGGTCAGACGGTCGTTATACTCCTGCAGTTGTTGCATTTTGTCTTCCAATTTTCGGGCGATGGCTTCGTAATGGCGGAAAATAAAACCATGATCGTCTGGCGAAGGGCAGGGTTTTTCTGAAACGCAAAAATCGGCGGCCTTTTTTTCCAGAACCGTTTCCAGTTCTGCCAGCAGTGTCTCCGGTTCCAGCGGTTTGACGAGAAACCGATCGGCGCCCAGAGAAAGACAGAAGGCTTCATCCTTGGGATCTGTATAGGTGGCTGTATAAACGATCAGAGGAATGAGGCAAAGCTGCGGGTCGCTTTTCCACGCGCGGCAAAGCGCAAAACCATCCATGACGGGCATCAAAAGGTCGGTCACGGCAACATCCGGCGGGTTGGCGCGCGCTTTTTCCAGAGCCTCCGCACCGTTTCCTGCGGTGAGAGTGCTGTATCCGTTTCCCCGGAGCAGGACATCCAGCATATAGACATTTTGTTCCACATCATCAACGATCAGACAGGTCTTCATTGTTTAAGCCCCAAAATTTATTACGAAAATCATCCTTCTTTCAAGATGCTCTTCATGTGGTCCATTCGCTTCTGAATCAGAGCCTGCGTGCCGATGTCCTGGCGGTAAGCGACGGGACCCTTGACGGATTTTACTCCTTCTTCGGCGATATTCCGGGCTTCCTCCAAAGTATCCGCAATGCCGACAATACCGATCGCCCGGGAGGTGCTTAAATACAAACCATCTTCCTTCTGATCCACGGAAGAAAAATAAAGCCTGGCCGCGCCGGCATCGCCAAGTTCGATTTTGGCGCTGGTGGACGCTGCATCGGGATGATTCGCGGGTAGGCCATATCCTTTGGGCACAACGTATTTGCAGACGGTTGCTTTAGTGTCGAAGTCAATTTTCAGACGATCGAGCGTGCCTTCAAGGATATGCCTGCATACTTCCACGAAATCCGTTTTCAGAAGGGGCAAAATATTCATGGCTTCCGGATCGCCGAAGCGCGCATTGTATTCCAGGAGCTTTGTCCCGTTTTTGGTGGCGATAAAGCCGCCGTACATAACACCCTTATAGAGGCTTCCGGTTTCCGTATGCAGTGCGGCAGCTAATTTTCTTGTAATATCAAGACCTTCTTCAATATGCGAGGGTTTAAGAAAGGGCAGAGAATGATCGGGAAAAGAGTAGGAACCCATACCGCCGGTATTGGGGCCGCAGTCTCCGTCAAACCGCCTTTTATGATCCTGAACCAGCGGAGTGCCGACCACGGTTTTGCCGTCGCACAGGCACTGCAAGGAAAACTCTTCTCCGTCGAATTTTTCTTCAACGATTACGGAGCCTCCTTCTTTGAGCATCTGTCGGCATAGATTCAGGGCTTCTTCTTTTGTGGTGAAATGATCTCCCTGTACCATCACGCCCTTGCCGCCCGTGAGTCCGTCCGGCTTGATGACGATGTTCCCGATTCTATGCATAAAATCTTCAAGACCCGCGCTGTTGGAAAAAACCTGAAATTGGGGATTGCCTGGGATTTTGTATTTATTCACCAGATTCCGGGTGAAGGATTTGGACGTTTCCAGGCGCGCCAAACTCTTGTTGGGTCCGACGGACGGAATACCGCGGGCGGCCAGCGCATCGACAACGCCGTTGTTTAATGGGTCTTCCGGCCCGATCACGGCAAAATCAATTTTATTTGCCAATGCAAAATCCGTTATCGTCTGAAGATTTGCATAGCTGCCCAGCTGAATTTTTACCGAAAGGGAAGTCATACCGGGGTTATTGGCTTTCATGAATGAA
>DAOLNX010000016.1:0-41438 GCA_035416785.1 Smithellaceae bacterium
TGGAAGGAAAGCTGGCCACGCGCGCGGATGCCTCAAGACATCAGGGTGATTTCCGCAAGATTGTTTCGGGCGTCAATGACACGCTCGATGCGGTCATCGGGCCGCTCAATGTGGCGGCAGGCTATGTGGACCGGATCAGCAAAGGAGAAATTCCTGAAAAAATCACGGACAACTACAACGGTGATTTCAACAAGATTAAGAACAATTTAAACCAGTGCATCGATGCCGTCAATGCCCTGATTGCCGACGCAAACATGCTCTCCCGGGCGGCGGTGGAAGGAAAGCTGGCCACGCGCGCGGATGCCTCAAGACATCAGGGTGATTTCCGCAAGATTGTTTCGGGCGTCAATGACACGCTCGATGCGGTCATCGGGCCGCTCAATGTGGCGGCAGGCTATGTGGACCGGATCAGCAAAGGAGAAATTCCTGAAAAAATCACGGACAACTACAACGGTGATTTCAACAAGATTAAGAACAATTTAAACCAGTGCATCGATGCCGTCAATGCCCTGATTGCCGACGCAAACATGCTCTCCCGGGCGGCGGTGGAAGGAAAGCTGGCCACGCGCGCGGATGCCTCAAGACATCAGGGTGATTTCCGCAAGATTGTTTCCGGCGTCAATGACACACTCGATGCGGTCATCGGGCCGCTCAATGTGGCGGCAGGTTATGTGGACCGGATCAGCAAAGGAGAAATTCCTGAAAAAATCACAGACAGTTACAACGGCGATTTCAATACCATCAAGAATAATCTGAATCAGTGCATCGATGCCGTCAATGCCCTGATCGCCGATGCAGACATGCTCTCCCGGGCGGCAGTGGAAGGAAAGCTGGCCACGCGCGCGGATGCCTCAAGACACCAGGGTGATTTCCGCAAGATTGTTTCCGGCGTCAATGACACACTCGATGCGGTCATCGGGCCGCTCAATGTGGCGGCAGGTTATGTGGACCGGATCAGCAAAGGAGAAATTCCTGAAAGAATCACAGACAGTTACAACGGCGATTTCAATGCCATCAAAAATAATCTGAACCATATGCTGGATTACTTGAGTGAAACAGCGGAAGCGGCCAACAAAGTGGCCCAGGGAGACCTGACAGCAAACGTCAAACCGCATTCCGAAAAGGACGTGCTGGGCAACGCCTTTGCAAAAATGCTGGTCAATCTTCGTCAATTAACTCATCAGATGCAAAAGGCCACGGAAAATATCAACCATGCCACGCTCAACATCTCTTCGGCAACCAGTGAACAGGCAGCCACCGTTTCCGAGCAGGCGGCTTCCGTAGCGGAAACAACAGCCACGGTGGAAGAAGTCCGGCAAACGGCCGAGCAGTCCGCGGAACGTGCCCAGGTTGTTTCAGAAATGGCCGCCAATACTCTGGAAGTTGCGGAAAATGGTCTGAAAGCCGTAAAAACAAGTGAAGAAGGAATGGTTAGTCTCAAGGAACAAGTGCGCAACATTGCCGAGACCATCCTTTCTTTAAGTGAACAGACCCAGCAGATCGGAGAAATCATTGCCAGCGTCAATGATATTTCCGATCAATCGCACCTGTTGGCTCTCAACGCCGCCATGGAGGCGGCGCGCGCCGGTGACGCCGGGCGAGGTTTTGCGGTTGTGGCTGGAGAAGTGCGCAATCTGGCAGAACAATCGCGTCAGGCAACTACGCAAATCAGCGGGATTCTGAGTGAAATTCAAAAGGCGGCCAATACCGCCGTCATGGTGACCGAACAGGGAACCAAAAGAGCCGAAAACGGAGTCGTTCTGGCACAGGCGACCGCTGAATCGATCAGCGCCATCCGGGAACATACCAGGCAGGTTGTGGCGGCGGCTCAGCAGATTGCCGCCAGCTCCCGGCAACAGTTGACCGGCATGGATCAGATCACACGGGCAATGGAGAGCATTAATCAAGCAGCCATTCAAACGCAGAGCGGCATGCAGCAGTCTGAACTGGGAACGCAAAAGCTCAACGACTTGAGCAAATCGTTGACCGATGTTGTGCAGCAATATAAGCTTTAGATTAGGGACACAGAGCATGCTTTTATCGGACAAAATGCAAAAAGAGCTGATGGATACCTTCGAGAAGGAGCTGGAGGAGCATCTCGGTATTTTGAACAAGGGATTGCTGGCTCTTGAACAGTCTCCGGAGGCGCAGGACCGGGAGGTTCTGCTGGCCGAAATTTTCCGATCCGCTCATAGTCTCAAGGGGGCGGCGCGTTTTGTTAAGCTTAAAGATATTGAATTGATTGCTCATCGTCTGGAAGACGCTCTGTCCTTTATCCGCAAGGAAGGAAGGCCGCCGACATCCGAACAGATCGATGCTTTTTTACAGTCCCTGGACGCCATGGACGCCTCCATGAAAGCTTCCCGGCAGGGAGAAAAGCTGAATGAAAAGCATCTTGGCGAAATTATTTCGCGCCTTAGCCGGATAACCGGCAAAGAAGAAGAACAGGCTCAAAAAACAGAAAAAGCAGAAAAAGCAGGGGCGCTTTTGTCTTCCGCAACGTCTTCTTCCGTAACTACACAGAATTCTTTTGAAATATCTGCCGAGCAAACAGGCCATGCCCAGCTTGCGCCTTATTCTCATTCCGGAGGAGAAGATACCATTCGGGTGACAACAGCCAAACTGGATGCCTTGATGGGAAACATGGGGGAATTGATGATTGTGCGGATGCGCACGGAACAGTTTATCGATCAGATAAAAGCCATGCAGCAGCATGTACTGGCCTGGCAGAAAAGCTGGCTGAAAGCACGCCCCGGTTATGTCCGCTTGAAACGAAATCTGGCAGGCTCCCATGATTCTGATTTTACAAGATTTCTGGACTTTGTTGAACATCATGAGCAGGAACTCAAGGCCGTAAATGCCGAAATCAACGCGCTCTTGGGAAACCTGAAAAATGATCGTAATTATCTTCATCTGGTGACGGATGATATGCACAACAGCATCCGCAATGCCCGCATGCTGCCCATCGCCACTTTGTTTGACATTTTTCCCCGCATGGTCCGTGACCTGGCCCGCGATTTTGGAAAGGACATTATTCTGGAAATGACCGGCCAGGAAACAGAAGTGGACCGTCAGGCGCTGGAAATGATCAAAGATCCCTTGATGCACATTGTGCGGAATGCCGTCGATCACGGTATCGAGCCTCCGGAAGAAAGAGTATCCATAGGAAAGCCGCGTTCCGGTACCATCAGAATTTCCGCCGAACATCGGGGCAGCAATCTTCTGCTGATCATTGCCGACGACGGCCGGGGCGTCAATCCGGCTTCCGTGCGGCGCGCCGCGGTTGAACGGGGCCTGTTGTCCGCCGAAGAAGTGGAAACCTTGGGCGATCAGGAAGTCGTGGAATTAATCTTTTGCTCGGGAATATCCACGGCGGAAAAGATTACGGATATTTCCGGCCGGGGCGTTGGCATGGATGTGGTGAGAACCATTCTGGAACAAATGCACGGTCAGGCGCAGGTGGAAACAGCGCCGGGCCTGGGGACCATGCTGATGCTGACCTTTCCGCTGACCATCGCAACCAGTCAGGCTCTGCTAGTCCGAGTGGCGGGAGAAACGTTGGCGCTGCCCATGAGCAATGTGGAGCGGATGCTGCGAGTAAGTGTTGCGGGAATTAAAAATGTTAACGGCCATCCGGCGATTTTTGCCGAAGGGCGCCCCCTGTCGCTTTTCAGTCTGAGCCAGATTCTCGAATTCAGCAAAACCGAACAACCCTTTGCTGCAAACGCAAAGATTCCCGTGTTGATCACTTCTCTGGCTGAAAAGCGGATTGCCCTGCGGGTGGATGCTTTTCTTTCCACCCAGCAAATCGTCGTCAAATCGCTGGGCAGTCAATTAAGAAAAATAAGAAAAATTACGGGTGTTGCTATTTTGGGAGACGGTCAACTGGTTCCCGTCCTCAATATGGCCGACATCATGAAAGCAGTGCACACCAAAGCCCTTGCTCCGGCACTATTGCCGCTGATTGCCAGGGAAACGCGGCGACGGCATGTGCTGGTGGTCGATGACTCCATCACCACCCGCACGCTGGAAAAACATATTCTCGAAAATGCCGGTTACGAGGTGGCAACCTCCGTGGACGGTCAGGAAGCATGGGATCGGATTCGCTCAAGTGATCAGCAGCTTCCGGATGTCGTTGTTTCCGATGTCGATATGCCCAGAATCAATGGTTTTGGTCTGGCCGGGAATATCAAGGCGGACAGCCGGTACGCTCATATTCCGGTGGTGCTGGTCACCTCTCTGGACGATCCGGCTGACCGGCTCCGCGGCTTGGAAGCCGGCGCAGACGCATACATTGTCAAAACAACGTTTGATCAGCGGGAGTTGCTGGAAGCCATTGAGCGTTTGATCAGGTAGGAGGAAGTCGGTTGTGATCAGGATTCTTATTGTGGATGATTCAAGCTCGGTTCGGCTGCACATCAGGATGATTCTTGAAAGTGATCCGGAATTACAAGTTATCGGAGAAGCGCGCAATGGTGAGGAATCGGTTGCGTTGTGCCGGAAATTACAGCCGGACATTGTCACGATGGACATTCAAATGCCCGTCATGGACGGATACGAGGCAATCGGCCGGATCATGAGTGAATGTCCCTGCCCGATTCTGGTGCTGACGGGAATCGAGTCCAGAGAGATGGTGCATGTCAGTTTCAAAGCACTGGCGCTGGGTGCCCTGTCGGTTTTGCCGAAGGCAAGTTTGTCCGGTTCCGAAAGCGATACGGGCAGAGAGCTGATCCGTGAAATCAAACTTATGGCCGGCATCAAGGTTGTGCGGCGCAGGCTGGTTTCCGGAGAGGACCCTTCCAGAACCGCCGGCGATTTGGCCTGTTCGGCCCGTTTTGCCTTGATGCCCAGGGTGAACAAAGGAGCACGTCTCGTGGCAATCGGCGCGTCCACGGGCGGCCCGCCTGCCCTGCAGGTCATCCTTGGAGGATTGCCGCCGGATTTTCCTTTGCCGATTGTGATTGTTCAGCATATCAGCATAGGCTTCAGCGCCGGTCTTGCAAGCTGGCTATCCCAGGTGACGCCGTTTCGGTGCAAACTGGGAGAATATGGCGAAATGATCAAGCCAGGCACGGTCTATATTGCGCCGGACAGCAAGCAGATGAGCGTTCATAAAGAAGGAGTGATCTTGCTTGACGCTTCCGCACCTGCGCGGGGGCACTGCCCCTCCGTGGACATGCTCTTTGAATCGGTCGCCCGGAATTTCGGGGGAGCCGCGGTGGGCATTTTATTGACAGGCATGGGCAGGGACGGCGCCCGGGGATTAAAAGCCATGCGTCAGGCCGGCGCCTACACGATTGCGCAAAATGAAAAAAGCAGTGTGGTTTTCAGCATGCCCGCCGCCGCAATCGAGCTGGAAGCCGCGGATGAGGTTCTCGATCTGAACCATATCGCTCCCCGGTTGAGCAGCTTAGTGGAACCATAAACGGAAAAAATGAGGAAACCCTGATGATTGCAAAAGCAAAAGACCACAAACGGATTCTCTTAATTGAAGACAGCCCGACCCAGGCCCGCTATACGGGGTTGCTTCTGGAAGATGCCGGCTACGAAGTTCTTATTGCCGATACGGGTGCAAAGGGATTGGAGCTTGAAGAGACAGAAAAACCGGACCTGATTCTTCTGGATGTTGTCCTGCCGGATATTGACGGGTTCAGCGTTTGCCGCCGCATTCGTCAACGTTCCGAAATCTATACGCCGGTTCTGATGTTTACCGACAAAAGAGTCGATATGGAAGACAAATTGGACGGCTTGTCTGTGGGTGCCGACGATTATCTGAACAAACCTTTCGATGATCGGGAAATGCTGGCGCGTGTCTCTTCTTTACTGAGAGTGGGAGAGGTCATTGAAAACCTGTACAGCCGCCTGGTCAGCGGGGAAAACTCCTATCGGAAATTAAGGGAACTGGCCCTCACCGATCGTCTTACCGGCCTTTACAACCGGCATTATTTTGCGGAAGAACTCAATAAGCAGTTTGTTCTCACGCAACGTTATTCAACACCTCTGGGCTGCATCATGACCGATATCGACTTTTTTCGCGATTTCAATACCCTTTACGGTCATCCGACCGGAGACTGGGTCTTGCGGGAAGTCTCTTCTCTCATCAAAAATCAGATGCGGGAAGGGGACATTGTCGCCCGTTATGGCGGAGAAGAATTTGTCATTCTGCTGCCCATGACCGAACTTCAAGGAGCGGCGGAGCTGGCGGAGAGGCTGCGTTTGGAGGTGGAAAAGCGGATATGGGAACATCCGTCCCATGGAAAATTGCACATCACGATCAGCTTTGGCGTGGCCCTGTATCCGGCGCCATATATCAAAACGGCTGACGAGCTCGTGGAATGCGCGGACAAGGCCCTGTATCAGGCAAAAAACAACGGCCGCAACCGCGTGGAACTATACTGTGAGAGGGTATGAACCGTCATGAACCTGCAGGAATTGAACTCTTTGAAATCAAAAAAGATTCTGATTGTTGAAGACAGCCTGACCCAGGCAAGTTACCTGAAATTTCTGCTTCTGGAACAAGGCTATGTCGTTTCGGTGGCGTATGACGGACGGGAAGGTTTGTTTTTGGCGAAACAGCAGGTGCCTGATCTGGTGATCAGCGACATTCTCATGCCGGGAATGGATGGATATGAGTTGTGCAGCGCCATCAAGTCCGACCGTCAATTGCGGACGGTTCCCGTTATTCTTTTAACTTCACTTTCCCATCCCGAGGATATGATCAGGGCTCTCGAATGCGGGGCCGATCATTTTATTTCCAAACCCTATCAACCCGAGTATCTTTTTTCCCGCTTGTCCTATCTGCTGATGAACCGCCCGATTGCCGAAGATACCCATCCGGTCATGAAGATTGCTGTTTCCTACAAAGAGAAGCAATTTTCATTTATTTCCAGGCCCCAGCAGATCTTTGACCTGATTTTATCCACCTATGAGGCGGCTATTGAAAAAAATCAGGAGTTGATGAGCATTCAGGACGCCCTGACCTTTTCCAATGAGCAACTTATGGAAGCCAAACTGCAAGCCGAAGCGGCCAACAGGGCAAAGTCGGATTTTCTCGCCAACATGAGTCATGAAATCCGCACACCTATGAATGCCATCGTCGGAATGGCGGATATTTTATTGGAAACACCTCTTACGGATGAACAACGGAACTATGTCCATGTTTCTAAAAATGCGGCCGAAAATCTTCTGGGCTTGATCAACGATATTCTCGATATTTCAAAAATTGAATCTGGACATCTGGAACTGGAAAACATTGATTTCGACCTTCGGGATCTGGTGGAAGGAGCGGTGGATATGCTGTCTCTCCGGGCTTTTTCCAAAGGACTTGCCTTTTCCTGCCATATCAAACCGGATGTGCCTGTAAAACTGGCCGGAGATTCTTTCCGGCTCAGGCAGGTTCTCATCAACCTGATCGGAAATGCCATCAAATTTACCGAAAAGGGCGAAGTTTTTCTGGAAATCAGCAATTTGCCGGCAAGCGACGAATCTTTCGTCGAGTTGCAATTCGTGGTCAGGGATACCGGCATCGGTTTGTCCGATGAGCAGTTGGGCAGGCTTTTTCAGAAGTTTGTTCAGGCGGATACGGCAACCACTCGAAAATACGGAGGAACCGGCCTGGGACTGGCGATTTCCAGGCGCTTGATTGAGCTGATGCATGGCAAAATCTGGGTCGAAAGCGAACCAGGCAAGGGAAGTTCCTTCTTTTTTACCACCCGATTTGAAAACCGCCATCAAAAAGAAGAAACGCCGCAGGAAGCGCACAGACCTCTTTCCGGCGTCCGGATCCTGATTCTGGATGCGGATCGGCGCCACCTGATGATTGTCCGGGAAATGCTTGAGCTTTGGGGCGCGGAAGTGCTTTCTTCATCCAAACCCTTGGAATATCGGAGCATGATGAATCAAGCGACTGGCGGAGAACATCCCTGTCAGGTGGTTCTCCTGAATCACGATTCCTGTATATCCGACGGGTCTTCCCTTTCTCGTCCAGCCGGAGAAAAAGAAACCGCCTCCCTGATTCCGGTGCTCCTGATCACTACCTGCTTGGCCGTCAATCTTCGCACCAGGTTTCCGGAAATGAATATTGCAGGCTACCTCATGAAGCCCATCAAGAAGTCCGCGCTTTTAGAATCTCTTTTGGGCGTTCTGGAAAAAGAAAATTTATTTCAAAAAGATAGGCGTCATGAAGACGCGTCAGACACAGAGAGCCGGCCGCTGGACATTTTGCTGGTGGATGATTCAGAGAATAACCGCTTGCTCATTAAAACCTTTCTGAAAAATTATCCCTACCGGCTGCAAATGGCCTACAACGGCCAGGAAGGCGTCCATTTGTTTCAAAACGGCACTTATGACCTGGTTTTAATGGATATTCAGATGCCGGTAATGGACGGCTATGAGGCCACAAAAATCATCCGTGCCTGGGAAGAACAGAAGCAACAACGTCCAACGCCCATCCTGGCTCTGACCGCCCATGCCCTGAACGAAGACGAGCAAAAAAGCCTGGCCGCGGGATGCAGCGCCCATTTAACCAAACCGGTGCACAAGGCAAATCTTCTTGAAGTGATCAAAAGCCTGACCAACTCATTCAGACCTTGATATGCATCAGCGGCAAACCCAGATGGCGGCGGCCTGTTTCACCTTTCAGACGGGTTTGCTCGCGGATGGTGGGGCTGCCGCGGCGTCCCTTGCCCAAAACATCGATCAGATGAGAGCTGCCCAGATGGAGCGCGTGCTTGCCGAATTTTTGTCCCACTTCATCGGCGGCGCTGTAAAGGTCTTTGATTTTTTCCGCCTGCACGGGATCGTCGAAAAGGGTGTATTGGATGCCCGTATCCGGTTTCAGGTCCATCAGCACAACACCGGTCGCGCGATAAAGCGCACCGGCAGAGTAGCACTGCTTGAAAAGCATTGAAATAACATCGGAAAACTCCAACGGACAGGCGCAGGCGCGAGACAGACTTGCCTCGCTTCCTTCCGTGTCAAAGTTGTTTTTCTTCAAAAAAACGAGTATTTTTTGCGGCGCCAGGGAATACCGCCTGGCCTTGATACAGGCGGACTCCACATTGCGCATCAACTGGGCAAAAAGATATGCGGCATCGGATGTCGGCGGAGCAAAGGTTTTGGTTTTGCTGATGGAAGCGTAGGAGCTTTTTTGTTCATTGCTTACCGGATAGACGGATTCTCCGCGCAGCTCCCGCCAGATTTCCACGCCCGGCTTGGTGAACCTTTTCAACACGATTTCTTCCGGCAGCTTTGCAAATTCCAAAGCGGAACGAATGCCCATTTTGGCCAGGTAAGCGGTTGTGGCGTTTCCGATGCCCCATACTTTGTTTACCGGGAGATTGGAAAGATAGTCGGCAATCTCCCTTCCGCAAATTACCGTCATGCCCGCCGGCTTTTGATGCTTGGAAGCGATTTTTGCCAGGACTTTGGTGATGCTTAACCCCACGGAAACGGTAATGGCCAGTTCTCTTTCAATTTCCTTTTTCATATTGCGGGCGATTTCTTCGTAGGATGCATGCAGTGCGCGACGCATGCCGGTCAGGTCGGAAAAGGCTTCGTCAATGGAATATTCTTCCACATCCGGCGTAAAGCGTCTCATGATGTCGAACATCCGGCGGGAAAACAAGCTGTAGGTTTCATAATCGGAAGGCAAAATAATCAGTTGAGGACAGATTTTTCTGGCTTCCTGCAGAGAAACGCCGCGTTTGACGCCTAATTTTTTGGCGGAATAGCTGGCGCAGGCGACAATGCCGCGTTCTCCTCCGGTAATGAGCGCTTTTCCTTTCAATTCCGGATGGATGGCTTCTTCGCAGGACGTGAAAAAAGCATCGCCGTCAATGTGGGCGATGGCCCGCGGCCAGGAAGAAAGACTGAAGATTTGTCCGGCCATAATCTCTATTCGAATTTAAAATTGCTTAACGGGTTAATATCTTTACGCAGACAGGAACAAAGAAAACAACAGATGCGGCAATTGCGTACCAGGAAAACCGGTTCAGATGCTTTTCATAGGTCAAAAAACGTTTTTCCCAAGCGCCGCTTTCGACAAAATTTTTAAATTGATCAATAATATTAAGAGCATGGTGGATATGTCGGCGCATTGCCGTCCCATGGACCCATTTATTGCCGGAAAAGGTTGCTTCTGCTTGCATGGTGTTTTTCCTCCGATTGCGCTACGGGACATATTTTCTGACCACGGCCGTGACCACGCCGCCCAGGCGCATTTCTGTGACGGGGGTAATCCGTGGGTATTTGGGGTTGGCTGCTTCCAGGTAAACCTCCCGGCCCTTTTTGTAAAAATACTTCATGGTCCAGGCGCCATCGACTTCGGCAATGACGATGTCCCCGGATTTTGGTTCCCGGCCTCGCTCGACAAGCACCAGATCATCCGGCAGAATTCCGGCGCCGGTCATGGAATCTCCGTCAACCTTCAGTAAAAAAGATTCAGCGTGGTTGGTGATCAGGTAATCGTCAAAGGAGATGACATCGCGCAGTTCCTCTTCCGCAGGTGATGGAAAACCGGCCGATACGCCGCCGGCCAGGGGAACGCCGACAAAGGGGTGGATCAACGTCAGGCGGCCCGAGGGGTCTTTCTCCAGAATTCCTTCCTGAAGAAGCTTGTTCATCCAGAAATGGACAACGCTTTTTGACCGGACGGCAAGCAGGGACATCATCTCCTCATATGTCGGCATGCGACGGCGTTCGCGGTTGAAATCCGCAATGCTCTGCGTAACGGATTGTATGGTGCGTTTCGTTTTCATGGCTTTCTTTATAATAGAACAATCGTTCTATTGTCAAGAAAAACTTTTGTGTGGTTGAATCGCAAAATGATCTACGATAAGATGATCAACACTTGGAGATTAAGCGCATGTGCGGACGGTTTGAAACGCCTGAAAGGAAGCGGGAGACGCAAAGCGCCCATCAGTAGAAAAATCCGTCGCGTCAAATTCAGCTTTTTTTCAACCAGCGCTGCAACACATCTTCCAGATGTTTCACATCAACCGGTTTTGCAACATAGTCGTTCATTCCGGCTGCCAGTACAGCCTCCTTGTCGCCTTTCATCGCATTTGCGGTCATGGCAACAATAGGAATATCATGCCGGATGACCTTGGAAGACGGATCCCGTATGCTACGGGTAGCTTCAAAACCATCCATTTCCGGCATCTGGCAATCCATGAGCACCAGATCGTAATTGATTTTTCCCAACGCAGTGACGGCTTCTTTACCATTGGCCACAATGTCGGCTTTAAATCCCATTTTCTCAACCATTTTTCGGGCAATAATCTGATTAACGACATTGTCTTCAGCAATAAGAATTTTTTCATGGTAAACTTGTGCGGGAGGTTTGGAATAGTCGTCTGTAATCGATAATTCACCTTGGGGCTTTGGGGAGATACTCTGTGCCAATCCGGAAAGAAAGATTTTTAATTTAATAGGCTTGGCGATACATCCCGCAAAACCGGCTGCGGTAAATTGATCCTTTTCATGATGCGGAAATGCAGGAGCAATACAGATCAAGGCTGTGCCGGAAATACTGGAATCCGCTTTGATACTGTGAGCCAGATCAAAAGCACCACCGGCGATATTGGAATCAATGACCGCAACTTTGTAGGGAGTTCTATTTTGTGCAGCAGACCGCATTTCTGAAATTGCCGCTTCCGCGTTATCGACGATCCAGGGTTCACACCCGCCCTGCTTCAGATAAATTTCCACCTGCCTGGCACAGGTTTTATTGCCTTCCACGACAAGAATTTTTCCCCCCGTCAATTCTTTTGGCGCTGAAACAGGTTCCTCCTGTCTGTCCTGGAAAACACAGGGAATGGTAAACCAGAACGTAGAGCCTTTTCCTTCTTCGCTGTACACTCCGATATTGCCGCCCATCAATTCCACCAGGCGTTTGGCGATGGAAAGACCCAATCCCGTACCGCCGTATTTTCTTGTCGTTGAAGCATCAACCTGTGTAAATGAAGCAAACAGGGATGAAATTTTATCCTGGGGAATTCCAATACCGGTGTCTTTAATTGTAAAGTATAAAGAAAAATGGTTATTCCCGCTTTTGAGTAAACTGATCTCAACGTAAACTTCACCCAACGACGTAAACTTAAGCGCGTTGCTGATCAGATTGGTAAGAATTTGACGCAACCTGCCGGGATCCCCTTTCAAGAGGGTTGGAACGTCCGGTTGAATAATGGAAAGAAATTCCAGACCCTTTTCCCTGGCGCGAAACGCAAATATATCAATAATTTCTTCCAAAACTATTCGTAAATCGTAATCAAGAATTTCCAATTCCAGTTTGCCCGCTTCCACCTTGGAAAAATCCAGAATGTCATTGATGATAAATAAAAGCGATTCGGCTGAGGATTTCACTGTTTCGGCATATTCTTTTTGTTCAGGGGTCAGCGCCGTGTCCAGAATCAGTCCGGCCATGCCAATAATGCCATTCATGGGTGTGCGGATTTCATGGCTGATCATGGCCAAAAAATCACTTTTGGACTGATTGGCGCGCACAGCTTCCTTGTGCGCTTCGATTATGGCGGTTTCCGCGCGTTTGCGCTGTGTGATATCTACAAAATTAAATACCCGCCCAATAATATCATCGCGCATGTATTGCGGCTGCGACGACCATTCAAAAACCCTTCCATCAGCCAGTTCGATTACGCCGGAATAACGTTTGGCGGGATCGTCATACAGAGAGGTAAGTTCTTCTTTAAAACCTCCGGGATTGGCTGTCTGCTGCATTACCCAATTCACAACCTCCTTATCCTCTCCCGTTTCGAGCACATCGGCGGGAATTTCCCAGAGTTTTGTGAAGTTGTGATTCATGTTGCTGATACGACGGGATAAATCCGTAACAAGAATCCCGTCAACTGTCGATTCAAAAGTTGCTCTCAACTGTGATGTCGAAATGGCTAATTCTTGTTCAATATGCTGCCGGTGAGAAATATCACGGATATCCACGATGATCAGTTGTCGGCCGGATACCTCAACCATGACAATCGATTTTTCAGCGGCAAGCGATGTGCCGTCTCTTCGCTGGTATTCTGTTTCCACATTGGAAAGAGGAGTAAATTGACCGGCCATGACCTCATCCCAATAAAATAAATCTTGAGGCATTGCTTCCAAGTCATTAATATTTTTACCGATTAATTCATTTGAAGAATAACCCAAAAGATCTTCTGCCCGGGCATTCACCGATACAATGCAAAGGTCTTTTGGATCAACGGCAATCAGCACATCCGCCGCTGCATCCGCCAAAGCCCGATAAACCGTTTCTTCCTGATTATTTAATGATCTCATCGAATACCTTTTGCTCCTTCACTTGGGGCCTCGTCAAAGAAGTAAGTGACTCTTTTGCGCGGATTCAGATACGCAAGCACTTCTCGCGGCAACTGGCCAGGACGCAGTGTTTTGACGATGTTAATATCGGTTTCCTGCTCAAGATCAAGAACAATCGCTTCATTTTTCGGCACATCCGGATCGTAAATTAAAATATTGGGCCTCAAGGGTTTTGACGTATTGACGGAGATGACCAGACCGATGATTTCATTTGATAATCGAACCACGGTTCCCGGCGGATATACTCCCATGGCACGAATAAAAATGGGCAGGGCCGTGCCATCGTAACGGTTGCGATCCTTGGCGTACATGCGGGAAAGAGCTTCATACGGAGTAAGAGAATCGGACGGATTGGGCATGTTGCAGTAATTGTCAAAAGCGTTGGCAATCATTACGATTTTGGTAAGTTTTTGAATATTCGGGCCTTTTAGCGCATCCGGATATCCTGCACCGTTGACGGCTTCATGATGATGGCGGATCATATCCAGAATTTCCGGAGCCATCTTCATGTTTTTGGCTATGGTTTCGCCCTTGACGGGATGCTGTTCAAGATAGCTTCTTTCTGCATTCGTCAATGTGTCTGTTTTTCTTAAAATTTTTTCCGGTATCTCCATCTTGCCGATGTCATGAAATACCGCGCCGACACCGATGGATTTCATCTCCTGCATGGTGCATTTCATTTCTCTTCCCAGGATCATGGAAAGCACGGCAACATTGAGAGAATGATGATAGATTTCCTGTCCGCCCATTTTGCTGCCCATCATTTGCAAAGCCATGTCTTCATCAATCATGATCGATTCAACCATTTGATCAACCAATTGATTGGTCGCTTCGATACTTTCCTGAGGCCGCGAAAAAAGATTTGTATTGATGACTTTTAAGGAATCGGCGGCTCGGACAAATTTCTTTTCGCATTCAGCCAATGCTTTCATTTGCTTGGCCATTCTTTCAATACGAGCTTTTTTAGCCGCCATGGCGGCGAGTTGTGCTTCGTTAAGCGCCGGAGACGGAGAAACAGCAGGGGCAACGGCATGATTTCTGGAACCTGCCTTCACATCGCTCCGGGCGGGATCATATTGAATGGTTTTTAATCCCAAACCTCGAATAATATTAATTTGATTGGAATCTTTAATTTTAAAACTGCTGGTAACAAACGGATGGCTCATCCAATGCAAATCCAGCCGGATAAACATACCGACTTTTAATTGTGCCAGATCAATATTTTCATATAAATTCGTATCAGCCATAATTCTCAATAAAATCAGACGCGGCAATGTTCTTTAAATTTTTGGATTTGTTCAATAAATTCCGGAAATATGCTTTTAATGGTACTCAAGTCATTATTTTTTGCCAGCGATTCCATCTGGAAACAGATTTTGTTAATGGCACCTGCACTGATATTGGCTGACGATCCTTTGATCCGATGCGCAATCTGTTCAATTTTTTTTAATTGTTCGCTCTCGATGGCATTTCTTAATTCTTCTGCCTGGGAGGAGACGTCTTCAATAAAAACCGAAACAATTATGGTGATAGTTTCTTCATCCCCGCTTAACCGGTCGAGCAACTCCTCCCGATTAAAAATTTCCTTGTCCTGCGTCATATCCATTGTCCTTTGAATCTCTATGGTTTGAATGCGAAATGATTTTCATGGCCATCCCTGTTCTATTTTCCTGTCTGTGATCAAAGATGCTCTTTACGTATCTGAAGAATTTCCTCTTGAACAGAAAAAAAGGCATCCATTACTTCCGGGTCAAAGTGACTGCCTTTTTCATCCTGCAAGATTTGCAAGGAATGGTCAAAAGCAAATGCTTTTTTGTAAGGGCGATCCGACATTAAGGCATCAAAAACATCGGCGACGGCGACAATTCTTCCAACCATTGGAATTTCCTTTCCCTTTAGTCCGTTGGGATAGCCGCTGCCATCCCAACGCTCATGATGGTTCAAAGCGATGATCTCGGCCAGCTGTATGATTTCAGACTCGGAGTCCTTCAGGATATTCCGGCCGATGATGGTATGGTTTTTCATGATTTTCCATTCATCACCGGTAAGCTCTTCCGGCTTTAATAATATGGCATCCGGAATGCCGATCTTTCCCACATCATGCATTGGTGCAGCGTGTCTGATATTCTCCACTTCCGCATTGGACAGGTCCATCGCGCGGGCAATTATCGCCGAATACGAACTCATTCTCCGGATGTGTGCCCCCGTGTCATCATCACGATATTCACTGGCCGTCGCCAAACGGAAAATGGTATCCAGTGATGCCCGGATGATTTTATCCGTTGCCAGACGTAATTCTCTGGTTCTTTCCTGTACTTCCTGTTCCAGGCGTTCTCTATGATTGCGGAGATGATCGTGATATTCCTTGACCTTTAACAGGGAACGGACTCTGGCCAAAAGTTCAATCCGATCAACAGGTTTTGTAAGAAAGTCATCCGCGCCGGCTTCATAGGCGATCACCCGTTTTTCAACATCCGTCAGCGCTGTAACCATGACCACAGGAATGGATTTTGTGCTTTCGTTCTCTTTTATTCTTTTGGCAACTTCAAAGCCATCCAGCCTGGGCATCATGACATCCAGAAGAATCAAATCAGGTGATGTCTGATGAATAAGATCCCAGGCTTCCATTCCGTCATGAGCCAGAATCAGTTCATGTCCCAGGGGTTTGAGGAATGCTTCCAGAACACGTAAATTTACCCGGTCGTCATCCGCCAAAAGTATTCGATTCATAGAATAACTCTTTTATTTCCTATGTTTATATTTACCAGATGGATTCAGCCCTGTTCTTGCTGTATTCCTTCCTCCTTGCGCATTATTCTTTCGCCAGTTTCAATTTTCGCAGTTCCTCCTGCAGTTTTGCTTGCTGGATCGGCTTGGTCAGGTAAGCGTCGCACATATTGCCATAAGCGTCACTGACATTTCTGATATCGCCCAAAGCAGTAATCATGAATATCTTCGTGCCATATGTGGAAAGAATACCCCTGTCCTCTTCCAGTTCCCGGATTCTGCGCAGAGCCTCCTGACCGTCCATTTCCGGCATCATGATATCCATGCAGATCAGATCGTAAGGTTCACCGGAATCCAATGCAATGCGAGCGGCTTCAACCGCCTCCTTGCCATTTACCGCGATGTGACACGGCCCGTAGATCTTCAGAAGTTCCTGTAACAGCAGACGGCTTGTAAAATCATCTTCGACAATTAGTGTTTTCATCAATTTCCTCCTTTTATCGTTATTCGGCAGTTGGAAGCAGGACTTCGGAAAATTTACTGATTCAATCCGGTTTCCGCTTCCTTCCTGAACTCTTCAAACACCGCATCCAACTCTTCCAGACGCGCTTTCATACTTTGCAGATCTTTTGCCTTGCCGGCCTGTTCCAGCTCGAAAGCCAAGTCTCGCATGGCGTCAGCGCTCACGTTGGCTGACGCTCCTTTGATGGAGTGCGCCTGTCGCTCGGCGCCGACAGCGTCACCTGCATCCAGATAACTTCGCAAGGTCCCGATTTGTTTGGGAATGTCCTCCAGATAAACCTGTAGGATGGTGATGACCAGTTCCTCATTATCCATTAATCGCGTCAGCATTGCGGCGCGATTCCAGACCAATGACGAAGGATGGGAAATACTTGAAAAACGGGGAACATCGTCTTGCATTTCGACTTCCGCTTTTTGAATTCCGATTTCCGGCGCCCTGGTCAGCCATTTTTCCAAAGCCCCGGCCAGTTCCCGAGGCGCAACGGGTTTCATAACATAGTCGTCCATGCCCGCCTCAAGACACCTTTCTTTGTCGCCCTGCATGGCATGCGCAGTCATGGCAATAATAGGAACGCGGGATAATGAACTTTTATCCCCGAATTCCGCTTCCCGTTTCCTGATTCTTTTTGTTGCCTCCAGACCATCCATCTCGGGCATTTGCACGTCCATGAGTACCAGATCATAGGACTTGGTTTCAAGTGCCAAAATGGCCTCGCGCCCATTATTCACGGTGTCGGTTGTAAGCCCCATCATCTTCAACATCCCCTTCGCAACCTGCTGATTGGTGATGTTGTCCTCTGCCAGTAAAATACGCGCCTTGCGATCGGAAAAGTTGGGTAGCGTCTCCCAAAGACTGAATCTCGGGGATCTGGATCGGAAAACGCCGCCTGTCAGAACCTGAGAAAAAATTTCTCTGAGTTCTTCGTGACGAATTGGCTTGACTGCATAAGCGGAAAAACCGATTTCCTGAAAATGATTTGCGTCGCGCCTTTCTCCCAGTGAGGTAAGCATCACCAGACGCGTATCGGTAAGCCTCTTATCCGCATGGACTGCGCGGCCGAAAGCCTCTCCGTCCATGCCGGGCATCTGCATATCCACAACGGCAAGCCGGAAGGGATCGTTTTCTTCGCAGGCACAATGAAGAGCCTGAAGCCCGGACAGACCGTCGGAAGCCTCCTGGGGACGCATGCCCCAAAAGCCAAGACGGGTAAAGAGAATTTCGCGGCTTGTCGCATTGTCGTCCACAATCAGCACGCGAACTCCTGCCAGATCGGCGGGCGGTGCTTCCACCTGTTCCGCTTGCGCCTGCAGTCCAAAATGTGCCGTAAACCAGAACTCCGACCCCTTGCCCACTATGCTGTTCACCCCGATTTCACCTTCCATCAACTCAACAAGCTGCCTGGAAATAGCCAAACCAAGGCCTGTGCCTCCATACTGCCGCGTCGCCGAAGCATCCACCTGGGTAAATTTGGAAAACAGCATGCCAACCTTGTCTTTGGGTATCCCAATCCCCGTGTCGCGCACGGAAAAACGTAACGAACATGTTCCCTCAATATTTTCTCTCGCTTCCTGAACTCTTGAAACTCTTACAGCCACTTCTCCCTCATCGGTAAACTTGACGGCGTTGCCCGCCAAATTGATGAGTATCTGGCGCAAACGTCCCGGATCGCCGGAAAGCAGCAAGGGAACTCCGGGATCGGCAGTGCAGGTAAGCTCCAAACCCTTGTCTTGTGTCCTGTGCGCCAGGGAATCCGCAAGACCGTCCAGCAAGCTTTGCAAATCAAAATCCTGTATCACCAGGTCAAGTTTGCGCGCCTCAATTTTTGAAAAATCCAAAATGTCGTTGATCAGGCCCAAAAGAGACTCGCCGTTGGACTTAACGATCTCGGCATATCGCCGCTGATCATCGGTAAGCTCCGTATTGAGCAGCAATCCGGTCATGCCGATCACACCGTTCATCGGTGTGCGAATCTCATGACTCATGTTAGCCAAAAACTCGCTCTTGGCGATGTTGGCGGCATCCGCCTTTTGTGCCATCAGATCGGCACGCTCTTTTTGCAAACTCAACTTACGGTTGAGCTTTTCTGTTTCCAGACGGGACAATTCCGCTTGCACAGCCATCTCGTTGGCGCGCGCCGTCTCTTCCTCAAGCCGGCGGTTTGTCTCCAGCAATTCCTGCTCCGCCCGCTTACGCTCGGAAATATCGACGAAACATTCCAGAAGCTTTTCCTGGCCGCCCAATATTACTTTTTTCACCGTTTTAAGAATGGGCAGACGACTTCCGTCAACGCGAAGCATGATACGCTCGGATTTATCCACCGTGTTGCCAAGATCGCATACAGGGCATGCTCCCTGTGCCGCCGGACATAAAAATGAGTGACATACTTGTCCGAGCAATTGATCCGTCGGTGCGCCGAAGAGCGAAGCTGCGTAATCGTTTACCAGTTCAATCCGGCGTGTACCCGGATCAACAATGACTACGGCCGCAGGCAGATTCAAAAGCAGATCCCGCTGAAAAGCTTCAGATTCGCGAATTTTGGCTATCCGTCGGTATTCCTCGGTTACATCCCGAAAAACAAGGACCGCGCCGATGACGATACCCGCGGCATCACGGATCGGCGCGCAACTGTCGGCGATCTGGTATTCCTTTTGGTTTCGTGAAATAAGCACCGTGGAATTGGCCAGTTCCACGATTACACCTTCGGCAAGAGCGCGTGTAACGGGATTTTCAACGGTATTGCGGGATTGGCTGTCGATAATCGGAAAGACATCTTCCAGCGGCCGCGTAGCCGCTTCCTGACTGTTCCATCCGGTAAGCGTTTCAGCGACGCCGTTTAAACTGGTTACCCGGCCTTTGCGGTCGCATGTGATCACGGCGTCACCGATGGAACGTAGCGTGGCGGAAAGTTGTTCTTCACTGGCCAGTAATTCCATCTGCTGAGATAGAATTCCTTTATCAGCGCGCCGTAGCATCACGGAAACCAGCGCCAGGAGCACCGCCAGAAGAACTGTACCAGCCACGCCTCCCAGAATTCCATAACGATTGAAAGCGGCTTTCAGGGAAGTGATGTCCTGCATGACCAGAAGCGAGCCGATCTTTGTGCCGGAAGCATCCTTGAAAGATGATACCATAATACGCCAGGTTCTGCCTTCATCAACAATATCCCGCTCCATCGTGTCCTGCACGGAATCGGCGATAAAAAGGAACGAATCGGGAAGATGACTCCGGGAAGAAAAGATCAGCAGACGGGAAGTCATGCGGTTCCAGTCTGCGTCTCGTCCCAGCATGCGCCGGCCCGCTTCCCACGCTGCACGTGTGAGACCTTCTTTATCTCGGAATATGGCCAGTTCCGTGCCGGGAGAAAGAGAGATCGTTTTGACAACCTCATCCATATCCTTGCCCACTTCCACGTAGCCCAGCAGTTTGCTGTTTTCAAATACAGGGTACACCACACTCAATATCAGCGCGCCGCTGCGAGCAGTTTCAATTCCCCATGCGGTTCTGCCGGAGCGCTCGGATTCAAGCATTGTAAAGCGGTCAACCTTGTCTTGATACAGTTCTTTCTGCTGCATACGCAGCAAAATCGTATGTTTGGAAGTAATGAAATTGCAGTGCGTTAAACCGCTTTTTTCCCGTAGCGTTTTATATAATTCGCGCCAATCAAGAAATAACCGCTGACGGTCCCCATTTTGCAGGTTCCGGCGTGTCCGGACATCAAGGGCAATGGTTTGCGCCAGGGCGGACAATCCTTGGAAATTTTGATCAAGAGCGTTTTGCAGGTCGCGTCGAACTTCAGCGGTGGCGGATGCCGTTTTTTCGGCAAGTTGTTCGCTATGCTGCCTCCATAGAAGCACGCCACCAAGGGCGAAAATCGATACAAGTAGTATCGTCATCAGGGGCATCAACCGCCGCACAAGGGGTTCGGGTTGCTCAGAAGGATGTTTGGAGGCAAAAAGCGCAGCTGCAAGAACAATCAACACGATAAACATCAACCCAACCGGCAAAGCCACCTTTGCCGCTACATCCCATTTCCAGACGCGGGCGTCGATGTCCATGGCCAGTACCGCCACAGTTTCGCCGGTTTTCGGATCACTCAAGGGAACAAGGGCGGTGATCCACTCGCCCCAGCGATCCGTTACCGGTCCTTCGACCGCAGCCAGACGAGAGCTGAAAACCTTCCGGAAACTCTCAGGTGCTTCCTCATAAATCTGGCCGGGAGGAGAATAGTCTTGAGAATTTGCCGGTTCGCTGTCCACATAAAAGAATATGTCGCCGTTCGTCCTGCGCCCCATAACATAGGCAAAGCGGCATTTCGGATCGGCAGCCCGAACCGCGCCAAGCCTTTCTTTAAGCCACAGGTATTCAGGTTTTTTGAGATCGGCTTCGGACCCGTCCAGGACGTTAATATAGTCCATGTTTAAGGCCCCGGCCACCACGCGTACCCGGCCAAGCAGATTGTCGCGAATTTCAAGGTCGGCACGGACGGTCATCCACCAGGCGCACAAGGTTATGCCGATAGAAACCGCCGATAACAGAATCAGATGCGGGTGTCTGTGGGGACTTTGTTTTCGGGAAATCTGGTTTGTGATCAATGCGTCATTTCCTTACGTTTTTTTCTGGTAATAAACCGAGCGCAGATAGCGCTTTGGTTCAAATTCAGGGCATAGGCCGGTTATCGATTCGGTGGAACCGATAATCAGGGCCCCGTCCCGTGGAAGGAGGAGTCCGAGATTTCGAAAAAGACGAATCTTGTCAGGTTCTGTAAAGTAAATCGCCACATTGCGGCAAAAGATAATGTCGAAAGGAGCGGCGCCGGAAAAGGGGTCAAGAAGATTGGCGCGCCGGAAAGTAGCGAGGGCACGCAATTCGTCTCTGACCTTAAATCGTTCTCCGACCGGTTCGAAATATCGGGCAAGTCTGTCGGGAGCCAGTCCACGGTCCAATTCCATGCGGGAATAATGGGCGTAGCTAGCCTGGGCGACGGCGGCGTCAGAAATATCTACTCCCAGAATGCGAATATCGTATCCGGTAAATGATCCGAGAAGTTCTTTGAGGACAATCGCTGTGCTGTAAGCTTCCTGTCCCGTGGAGCATGCGGCGCTCAATATGCGGATGGGTACGGGTTTCAAACCCGCTTTATTGCGACGGTCGATCAGTTCAGGAAAAAGTTTGTGCTGAAGCAGATCGAAGGGCGAGGTATCGCGGAAAAAGGATGTTTCATTCGTCGTGATGGCATTGATTATCTTCACGCGCAGCGTGCCTACAGTCCTTGCCTTGAAAAGCAACTCACTCCAGTTTCCGGAACCGGTTTCACGCAAAAGTGGATCCAGGCGGGTTTCAATCAAATAACCTTTTGACGAATCCAGATAAACTCCGCAAATCTCGTGAATGTAACGGCTCCAGGATTTTAATTCATCGCTGGTCAATGTCATGATCCGCTCCGAACGACTGAAGCGATCCGGCCGGCAATCGTTTCCAGGGGAAGAACCTCATCCACAACACCCGCATCTACGGCTGACTTGGGCATGCCGTAGATGATGCTGCTTGCTTCGTCCTGTGCGATCACGAAACAGCCGTGGCGTTTGAGAAGTCTCAGGCCCAACGTTCCGTCGCTGCCCATGCCGGTGAGAATCACGCCCATGGCCCGGCCGGGAAAGTGATGAGCCACAGAACGGAAAAGGTAATCCACAGCGGGGCGGCAGTTGTTTTCGGGCGGGTCATCGGTGATCTGGATCATTTTGCACCCTTCCGGGCCGGGCACGAGACGCATGTGGCGGCCGCCTGGGGCGATATAGATTGTGTCGGCTTCCGCGGTCTCTCCATGAGAGGCCTCGCGGACGCGCAAAGTACACTTTGAGGACAAACTCTCTGCCAGAGATTGGGTGAAAATAGGCGGCATGTGCTGGACAATCAGCACCGGCACGCCCAGCAGGGGCAGGGTCGGAAGCATAACCGCCAAGGCGTTGGGACCGCCGGTGGACACACCCATTAGGACCAATTCAGGTTTAGCGGCGCCGGTAAGACGTGCCATGCGCACGCCGACGCTGTCGATGGCAGGGCGTGGCGCGGCAACAGCTTGGGATTTTGTTTGCTCCTGTGTAACGGCAGCCGCACCGCGTAGAATACCGCGTATACCAAAACGTAAGGTAAGTGCTTTGATCCGCGGAGTCAGTTCTTCCAAAAGAGCCTTGCGGCTTTCCTCGGCGTTTGCCGTTTCCGGTTTGGTGACGAAATCAAAGGCGCCTTTCTGCAGGGCCTGCAGGGTCAGTTTGCCACCCTGCCTGGTCAACGCACTCACCACAATAACAACCGGCATATTCCCTGCCGCCTTCAGGGCGTCAAGAACGGCCAGACCGTCCATTTCAGGCATTTCCATGTCCAGCGTTACGAGATCTGGTTGCAGCTCCCGGACTTTCTGCACGGCAAGCTTGCCGTTTTGTGCCTGTCCGACCACTTCGACGTCGGGCAAAGACGTCAGAACCTCCGTCATGGCCTTGCGAAACAGAATCGAATCGTCAACCACAAGAACTTTCATAAGAATCACTCATCATTCCATTTGAACAGCGCCTCGGCGTCAATGATTGCCGTCAGAATTGCGCCCTCGCGCCAGACACCGATCAGGCGGCTTCGCAGGCTTTGGTCCATGCCGGCCGGCGGTGGACCGAGGTGCTCAACATCCAGGGCGATGGCGTCCGTAACGGCATCCACCAGAAAGCCAAACGGTTCGCCGTGACGCTCCATAATCAGCAGTCTCGTTTCCGGTCCATTATCGACACATCCCAGTCCCAGGTGTGTTGCCATGTCCACCACGGTGACAATGCGGCCACGCAGGTTGCGAATGCCGGCGACGCCGGGCGGCGCGCCGTGCACCGGAGTTACTTCGCCTACCTTTACAACTTCCAGCACCAACCGTGCGTCAATTCCAAAGGAAGCATCACCAACCGTAAAACCGGTTACCAGTAACCCATCGGCACCCGCTTCCATATTTTTTTTATTCTCCGTCAGCTGCATGATTGTTCCTCACAATCTCTTATTCAGGAAGCAGAAGATGAAATATCTTCTGCTTCCTGTTGCCCGTCCCTGTTTTGATTGATCATTAAACCTTGAACTGTCCAACCAGACCCCTGAGTTGCTCAGCCAGTTTTGAAAGTTCCGCGGCGCTCGCCTGAACCTGCTGGCCGCCTGATCGAATATGACCGGCGGCGGTATCCACATCCGCTATATCCCTGGCCATAGTCATGGCCACTGTTGCGGTCTGATTCACTCTTTCGTTGGCCTCTTGCACTCCGGCGGTGGCTTGGGCAATATTGCCGGCGACATCCCGAGTTACCGCCGCCTGCTCTTCAATGGCGGCGGCAATGCCCGAAACAATCTGACCGACTTCGGCGACAACAGACGTAATCTTTTCGATATCGGCAATAGCGCTGCCGGCCGATGACTGCACACCGCCAATCTTGGCTTTGATATCCTCGGTGGCGGCCGCCGTCTGTCTGGCCAATTCTTTAATCTCGTTGGCGACAACGGCAAATCCCTTACCGGCGGCTCCCGCTCGCGCCGCCTCAATAGTGGCGTTCAAAGCCAGCAGATTGGTCTGGGATGAAATATCGGTAATGGTTTCGGTTACCTGGCCAATTTCCTGAGCCGCGGATCCCAGTTGCTGCATAAGAGCCGAAACGGAGGCCGCCTGTTGACCTGCCTTTTGACTGATGGCGCGCGCCTTCTCGGAATTGGAAGCGATTTCACCGATTGTGGCGCTCATTTCCTCGGTAGCTGAAGCCACGGAAGTAAGATTGGTCGCGGCCTGCTCCATGCTTGCCGCGACGCTGGTGGTGTTGGCGCTGGATTCCTCGGCCGCGGCGGCCACCGTGGACGTTTTGCCTGTAAGTGTCGCGACGCTTTGCGCGGTCTGGGAACTTACAGCAGACAGTTCCGTCGCCGACGAGGCTACCGTCTGCACACCGCCCGATATGTCAGTGACCAGATGTCGGAGATTCATGATCATGCCCTGGATGGCGTGCATCAGCTCGTCCTGCCCAGAACGTTCTTTAGCTTCCACCATCAGATTGCCGCGGGCGATTTCCTTTGCCATATCCGTTACCCGGTTCATGGCATCAATGAGATTATTGAGGTTATTCTTGATCTCGTTGAAATCACCGTTGTAGTTGTCTGTGATCCGGGTCGGGATGTCGCCTTTGGATATTCGGTCCACATACTTGGCTGCCACATTCAGGGGACCGATGACAGCGTCGAGGGTATCGTTGACACCCTGGACAATCTTCCGGTAGTCGCCCTGGTGTTTGGAGGCATCCGCTCGCGTCGCCAGTTTTCCTTCCACTGCCGCTTTTACCAGCATACCGGCGTCGGCCACAAGGGCGTTCACCGTTTCGATACATTGATTGAGGTTGTTTTTGATCTCATTAAAGTCGCCATTGTAGTTTTCCGTGATCTTGGAGGGAATGTCGCCTTTGGCGATGCGATCCACGTACTCCGCCGCCACGTTCAAGGGGCCAATCACGGCATCGAGCGTATCGTTGACGCCCTGGACGATCTTCCGGTAATCGCCCTGATGCTTGGAAGCGTCAGCGCGCGTCGCCAGTTTTCCTTCTACCGCCGCTTTTGACAATATGCCGGCGTCGGCAATCAGGCCATTCACCGCGTCAATGGCCTGATTCAGGTTATTCTTGATCTTGTTGAAATCACCGTTGTAGCTGTCCGTAATCTTCAGAGGCATGTCACCTTTGGCGATACGATCCACGTACTCGGCTGCCACGTTCAAGGGGCCAATCACGGCGTCGAGCGTATCGTTGACACCCTGGACGATCTTTCGGTAGTCTCCCTGGTGTTTGGATGCGTCGGCGCGTGTTGCCAGCTTTCCTTCCACCGCTGCCTTCGACAGCATGCCGGCGTCTGCAACAAGGGCATTCACGGTGTCGATACACTGATTCAGGTTGTTTTTGATTTCGTTGAAATCTCCGTTGTAGTTGTCCGTAATTTTCGGGGGCACATCGCCTTTGGCGATACGATCCACGTACTCGGCTGCCACGTTCAAGGGGCCAATCACGGCGTCGAGCGTATCGTTGACCCCCTGGACAATCTTCCGGTAGTCGCCCTGGTGTTTGGATGCGTCGGCGCGTGTCGCCAGCTTTCCTTCCACTGCCGCCTTCGACAGCATGCCTGCGTCTGCCACAAGGGCGTTGACCGCATCAATAGCCTGGTTGAGCCCCTTGCCAAGAACATCCCGTTCAGACAGAACGTTCGCCTTAACGCGAAGGTCGCCACCGGCGATTCTTTCCGCCGCCAGAGTGTTTGCCCGAATATTTTCCACCATTTTTTTGAACGAATCGGCAAGATTTCCAATCTCATCCTTTCGATCATAGTTGATCGTAATATCCACGTCGCCTACGGCAAGTTTGTCAGTCGCTGCCATGAGTTCTCGAATGGGATTAACAAGACTCCTCGTAATCGCAATACCTATCAGGATAGCTAGGAAAATCTGGGCAACCCCCAGACCGACAATGACGATTACGGCTATGGTACTCGTCTTTTTCGCTACGTCATGGCGGAAAGCGATTCTCTCCTCGTTGTAGTGGACGACCTTCTTCAGCGCATCCGTCATCTGGAGGCTGGATGGAATCACCTTGTTGTTATAAAGTTCAACGGCCTCTTTTGTCGTGTCCGTCAAGGCACCATCCAGAACCCTGTTGTTGATCTCCCGGTTGGCAAGAATCAACTCTTTGCACACGGCGATCAGCTTCTTGCCTTCATCGTTTATCTCCAGTTTTTCCAGTTCCTGGATAGCTTTGCTGTAATCCTCCCTGGCTTTCTTGATCCTGTCCAACGCCTGCGATCGGGTGACAGCGTCATGTGCAAGCATGACATTTGCCAGGGAATAATAGAGGTCGCTCACGTTCGTCAAGGCATCGTTGGCATAGCCGATTTTTGCCGTGTTCACCCGGACAATGCGATCAAGCTGATTGTTGACGTCCGAGATGATGTACAGCGCCGTGGCTGTTGCTACCACCATCAACACTAAGATGATCCCGAAACCCCACCCCAGCCTTTTTCCGATTTTCATGTTCTTCAGGTTGATCATTTTTGTTCCTCCCTTGTATTTTATATAGAATGATTGCTATTCTCGCCAATGATTATCTGTTCATTCCCCACTCATCATTCCCCTGACGCTTGCCACCAGCTTTTCTCGGTCCAGCTTAATCTGGTAATCATTCACACCTGCAACTTTGCCTTTTTCCATATCCTCGTCACTGGCCAGGGAAGTGACGGCGATGATGGGCAGACCGGCGGTTCGATCATCGGCGCGAATGCGTTGGGCCAGTCCCAGTCCGGTCAGACGCGGCATTTCGATATCCGTCACCACAACTTGGACACTGCCAAGATTTTTGAGCAAAAGTTCCCAGGCCGCCTCGCCGTCGGGCGCGGCCAGTACGATAAGGCCTTCTTCTTCCAAGTATTTTTTTACCTGAGCACGGAAAAAGTCTGAATCTTCAGCTAATAATACACATTCCGCCGTTTTGGCTGCAAGGGGAGACGACCGGCTGTTGGGTGTAACCTGGGACCAGTCAGGATGGACAATATCCACCAATTCATAGAGGTCAACGATCAGAGTCGTGACATCGCGGATGATGGTCGAACCGGCAACTCCCCTCTGGTGATGGGTTACCTGATCGATAGCGGTTCGGGTTTCGATCACATCAACAGGCATTGCTCCAAGAAGGCCGACTTCACGACCGCGGGCATTGGCCACCAGGACAACCAGATCCTCACGTCCATCCACTGACGAAACATTGGCGACATCAGAAAGTGTAACCAGTGGCAAGGATCCGCCCCGGTACTGCATGGTGCGCTGTGAGCCAAGCCGCTCAACCTGCCGGGAAGTAATCCTTTCAATACGCTGAACCAGATCCAGGGGCACGGCGCACGGTTCGCCCGGTCCATTCTCGAAAAGCAGCAGGGAATGGAGTTCCTGCAGACGCTGAACTTCGGCAGCAGCCGCCAGTTCTGCGGCGCGGGCTGTAGCATCCAGAGACGTCAATCCTACCTTGGCGGCAATTCCTGAAGCATCGAGAATCAGCGCTACGGCTCCATCTCCCAGGATAGTTGCTCCGGAATACTCGCGCAATTTCTTAAAACGATGTCCCAAGGGCTTAACCACGATTTCTTCAGTATCGTGAAAGGCGCCGACGACCAATCCGTAAGACATGATTCCCATGGTCACTACGGCAATCTCAAGAGCCGAAGAGGCCCGTTGACGGCGATCTTCCGGACGGCGCGCCTGATTTGGCTGGTATTCATTTTCATCTTCCAGATAGCCATCCGGTACCGTGCGACGGGAACGACGGTCGGCAAGACGGGTGCGGCGATCCATCTCGGAACTGCCGGTAGATGGGTCTTTATAAATCTGCACGGCGCCAAGGACGTCGGCAAGACGAACCAGAGGTAATACGCGGTCGCGTAACAGCAGCACCTCGGAATCGCCGACGGTTTCGATGCGATTCTTCAACTCATCCGGCCGAAGGCGCAGCAGTTCCTCGATGTTGGCCTGAGGGAGTGCGAACCGTTCCCGGTCAAGGGAGACGATAAGCGATGGAATAATGGCCAGAGTCAGGGGAAGTTTGATGCGAAAGGTGGATCCCTTGCCGATTTCGGAGCTGATCTCTACCTGTCCGCCGAGGCGGTCCAAGTTGGTTTTAACCACATCCATGCCGACACCCCGGCCAGAAACCTCGGAAACCTCTTGGGCGGTGGAGAGCCCGGGTAAAAAAACCAGGGCCTGCTTGTCGCGATCGGAAAGACCAGCAACTTTTTCTAGAGAAATCAATCCTTTGCGCACTGCGGCATCGGCAACCTTGTTGGGGTCGATTCCCTTGCCGTCATCGGCAATTTCCACCACGACCTGGCCCGCCTCGTGGCGCGCCTCAATTCGGATGTGCCCCACAGGTTTCTTGCCGTTCCGAATACGTTCTTCCGTAGTTTCCGTGCCATGATCCACGGCATTTCGCACCATGTGGGTGAGTGGGTCGGAAAGTCCCTCGATCATCGTCTTGTCCAGCGCAACATCCTTGCCGCGAATGTCCAGTTCTATTTCCTTGCCAAGTGACCGGGACAAATCGCGCACGACGCGCGGAAACTTGGAGAAAACATTGCCGATGGGTTGCAATCGGGTTTGCATAATCACGTCCTGCAGCTCGGAAGTTACCTGGTTGACCCGTTGATTTACGGAGGCCAGCAGCACACGGTTATCCTGAGAAACGGCGGCACGGAGCTGGTTTCGACTGAGCACAAGTTCTCCTGCCAGATTCATTAGTGTTTCGAGCAGACCGACATTAACGCGCAGAGTGTCTTCCGTTGTTGACCCCGCGGGCGGCGAGACGTCGGACGGCCGTAAGGGTGTTGCTTTCACGGCCGGTGAGGCCTCGCCGGATGGCGGATGCTCCCCTTCGACGGTTTGTGGAGGAAGAATCTCAGGCGTTGTGAGAGGCGCGCCGGTTTTTGGGGGTTGATGTTCTTGCGGACCGGCTAGCAGATATATCCGCTCCGGCGCAATGGTCTCGAAAAGCCCCCCTATGACAGTCGGATCAAGAATCGTCGCCACCACCAGTCGCAGGGGCAGACGGTTACCGACCGGCATGTCGAGATTGCCAACTTTGTCATAATCCACGGCGCAATCGATGATTTCGCCGGCCAGAGAAAGGGAGTTAAAAAGAGCCAGGATATTCTGCCCTTTTTGTTCAATGTCGTGAATCAGGTCGCAATCGATCCAATAAATATATTGCCCCACACGTTTTGCGCGGTCCAGATCGGTTTGAGGAATCGTTATTTGTCCGCATCCCGGAGGTCCTTTAAGAGTGGCGTAGGTGTGCAGGGACGCCTTTTGATCGGCGGGCAGATAGGAAGAAGCCAGACCGGTCAGTCCAACGACCAGGTCGGCGATGTCCGTTTCGGCGCTTTTGTCCGTGTTGTTGATCATTTCTCGCAACTTGTCAAAGGCCGCGAGCAGAACATTGGTCACTTCGGCATTGGGCGCAATCTTGCAAGAGCGCAGCATGTCCAGCACGGTTTCTGCTTTATGTGCCAGTTCCTTGATCTTGTCCAGGCCGAAGAAGGCGCTGCCTCCCTTGATGGAATGAGCGGCCCGGAATACTTTGTTGACCAAGTTCTCATCGATATTTGCGCCGCCTTCTTCAATTGTCAACAGATCCGCCTCGATGGTTGTCAGATGTTCGCGAGATTCGTTGATGAATTCCTTCTTCAGCAGATCATCATCCATGGTTCACCTGCTCTTCTTCCGGGGAGACGCGCAGACGTTCCACCAGACGCATGCTTCGCAGCAGTTTAAAAATATCATTTTTCACGCTGACCAGCCGAATGCCACCCTGCACAGCGCGCAGGCTGTTGCTTGCTGCTACCAAAAGACCGATGCCGGTCGAATCCAGTGTAATCGTTTCTTTCATATCGAACACCACTTCTCTGGCGCCATTGGCAATTTCTTGCTTCAGTGCCAACTGCAGGTCATGGGCTTCAATCGCTGTTAGTTTGCCGCCCGGGCTTATCCGTAGGTGATCTCCTTCGCGCGAAATTTCAGCAACGTTTCCGGTTTTGCGCTTTGCGGGAGGTCCTTTTGCAGATTTGCTTCTTCCTGTTTCACTCATGGAGCATTTCCTCCTTATTCATGCTTTGTTTCTTTTCTACGAACAGCACAACGCGGTTGCCGGTGCTGTTGAACGTCATCCGGTCGGCATAAAGCATGCCGATTGCCAGTCCTCGACCTGAATCGGCCGACGGCTCCGGAATACAACGCTTCAGAATGCGCCAGTGGAATCCCGTTCCCTCATCTGTAATGGAAAGGGCAATCCATTTTCGTCCGACCCGAACATCCACGCAAACCTGCTTGGCGGCATCCGATCCGTTACCGTGCAAGATGGCGTTGTTGATGAATTCCCTCAACAACAGGTCCACAGCGAAGGCATTGTCTTCCAGATTGTGCTCTTTGAGCAGATGACAACTCGCGAGGCAGATATCTTCCACTTCTGACAGATGGGATGGAATGATAAAGTGCAGGAATGTTTTGGCCTTTTTCCCCATTTTTTGCATTATGGATCGGCTCATACTTCGACTCCCAGAAGAACAATGTCATCTTGCGGCTCGCAACCATCGCACATTTCTTCGACGATGGCGCTTACGCTTTCTGCCAGAGAAAGACCTGCAAACCGCCGACAGGCGTCCAGTACGCGGGCGCAACCATCTTCGCGGGAACTCTTCATCTCCACAAGGCCATCGGTGTACAGATACAGACGATCGCCCGGTTGCACGGGAATGTCCAGTACTCCGAAAGCAGCATCGGCAAAGATTCCGAGGATGTCGCCATCCTGTTCCAGCAAGCGCGCCCGGCCGTCGCATCCTCCGACCAGGATGGCCGGAGGATGGCCGGCGTTAACCAGAGTCAGCCGTTTTGCAGTACGTTCCAGCCTGGCATGAAGTGCCGTGAAGTATGCTCCTTCGGGCAAAACGCGTCTGAGAGAATCGTTAATGGAGCGACAGGTATCCAGAGGCGCATCCACTGCCGAAACACAATAAGCCAGCAATGTTTTGTAAGAAGCCGTCCAGAGGGAAACTCCCAGGTCATGTCCGCTGGCATCCGCGACGACATAATCAACAATGCGGCCGCCAACTGGAATGACATCATAGAAATCGCCGCCTGCCTGCAACGCCTGCCGGATGCATACCTGAAATGCGGCATGGGGAAGATCCTCAGGATGGGGCATCAGAGATTGCTGCGCTGCCGAAAGTCTGGAAATTCGCTCTGCGTATAGTGCGGCCAGCGACTCCCGGGCGGCACTCAGACGCAGATGCGTGCGGACACGGGCCAGAACTTCCGCACCGGAGAGCGGCTTGGTAATATAGTCTACTCCACCGGCGGCGAATCCTCCCGTCTTGGTGCCTACGTCGCCATCGCCGGAAATGAACAAAACGGGAGTTGAAGAAGCGCCGGTGAGTTTCCGGCAAAGATCCAGACCATTACCGTCCGGCAGATGCACATCAAGCAACACCAGTGCAACTGGATGTGTATGGAGCAATGTTTCCGCCTCGGCAAGATTGCCTGCCCGCAGGGTTTCCAGTCCGGCGTCACGCAAAAGAGCTTCTAGAGTGACTGTGGTAACGAGATCGTCGTCAACAATCAACACCAGGGGCAATCGCGGCACGGTTACCTCATTGCTCATACTGAAACCTATTTTTCCGCCATTTCAAGACATTTGTCGGCATTAACTTGCCATATTCCGAAGGGATCGTTTTGACAATGATCTACACATGTTTTCTGTTTTTTTTACCTGGATAAACGCGGGTGTAAAAGTTTTTGAAACGTGCCGGAATCATTAGAAATTCCTTATCCGCTTGTTGTGCTTTTAACGTGATCATATGGCAGTAGCACCTAAATCGATAAACAGATAACTACATGGTTTAGTTATTATTTGACCTCTTCACCGTTGTCAAGACAAAAAAGGCCTCCTGATCATATAATAGAATGGCAAGAAGGCGGTTCAATGATACCCGGACGTATAGATACCAGACCAGCCATACCTGACGAGCCTGTTTGAGAAAAGAAGAAATGTACCCTTGACACAGAAGGTCTTTTTGATTTAGCAGGAAGAAAGTTGATAAGGATTTTCATCGCGATGTCGGATGGAAGAAATGTGGAGACGTAGAGAAAATGAATGAAAATAAAATTAAAGTTTTGATTGTCGATGATTATGCATCGATAAGGAAAGTGATCCGCAATCTCCTGAAACAGTCCGGTTACAAAGACATTGTTGAAGCGGAAGATGGGGTTATGGCGCTTAGAACGCTCAAGTCGCAAAAAATTGATATTGTTGTTTCGGACTGGAATATGCCCAACATGTCCGGTCTGGAATTACTCAAGGCCGTACGCGCCGATCCTGATCTGGCTAAAATGCCATTTTTGATGATAACCGCAGAAGCGCTTCACGATAATGTGGTTGCGGCCGTTAAAGCAGGTGTCAGCAATTATATTGTTAAGCCATTTACGGCTGAAATTCTGCATGAAAAGATAAAAAGAATTATGGATAATCTATAGTGGGTCATCCTTATCCATTTTCATGATGACTCGTATATGGATTTGGATGGTTTGGCAAAACCTAATTTTACCAACTTTGCTTCAATGGTCACCAGATCTAATGGTTTTGTGATGTAGTCATTACAGCCCGCATTAATGCAGTTCATGATCATGTCTTTTTCGGCTGTTGACGTAACCATGACAATTTTAACCACATTGCCGGCAGCGACTTTTTTACTGCTTTCCATCTCTCTGATTTCTTTGAGAACCTCAAGACCGTTTTTGTCGGGCATATTGATGTCTAGGGTGATGAGATTAAAGGGTACCCAGTCGTTCCATGCAGCCTTGAAAGCATTAACGGCATCTTTACCGTTTTCAACAGCGACGAACTCGCCATAATGCCCCATAATCCGCATCATCAACTTTCTGCTTACAGGCTCGTCGTCCGCAATGAGAATCTTCACTGATCATCCTCAACAAACACCTAGATAATAGATAACTACGTTGTTTATTGATTATTTGACCTCTTCACGGTTGTCAAGACAAAAAACATGGCTCCTTGACAACAATTGAACAAAAGAATTATGCATGGTTGACCTGCGAATGGATCTGTTATAATGTTTTCAAGAACTTGGAGAAGAGCACATGTGCGGGCGATTTGTTTTGGTGACGGATTTCAACAAAATCTCCGGACAGTTTCAGGTCCGGAATGAGGCGGGGGACTTTTCGTCAAACCGGGAGGTCTTCTATCCGGGGCAGGATGTTCCAGCGGTGGTCAGACAAAACGGCCAGAACCATATCGTTTTCTTTCGCTGGGGGTTGATTCCGTCCTGGGCGAAAGACCCTTCCATCGGTCGTAAGCTGATCAATGCAAGGGCGGAGACCGTTTTCGAAAAACCAAGTTTTCGAAAGGCGTTTCAAAAAAGAAGATGCCTTATTGTTGCCGATGGGTTTTACGAATGGCAAAAAGAAGAGAAAAGGAAAATCGCCTGGCGTTTTTTTTTAAAGTCGGAAAAGCCTTTCGGCATGGCCGGTTTATATGAATCTTGGAGGGGTGCCGAAAAGCAAGCGCTTCATACCTGCGTCATTCTGACGACAGAGGCGAATTTGCTGGTGCGGACTGTTCATGACCGTATGCCGGTCATTGTCGCTGAAGATCAATGGCGGACATGGTTAAGTGAAGAGGCAGCCGATCGCGCGGCGCTGGTTTCACTTTTTCAGCCCTATCCGGCGGAATGGATGGATTGTAGGAAGGAGCTAGATTTTGATGACGAAAGACGAGAATAAAGCATTGAATATTCAGGATTGGCTGGATGGAAAAACCCGTCTGGAGACGTATCCGGTGGAGTGGACCATCGGCATTACCCGCCGTTGCAATTACGCCTGCCGGATGTGCTATCGTCATCAATACGGCGCCGAACATAACCGGATGGAGCTTGGCCAATCGGCGCTGGAAAAGCTGCGGCCTTATCTGGAGTATGCCACCACCTGCCGCTGGCACTGCGACGGCGAAATCTTTGCCGCCTCCAATTTTGCAGGAATGTTTGAACTGGTCAGAGATTGCCGGGCCGAGATCAACGGATTCAGCACAAACGGCTATGAACTGGTTCATCATGTGGACGAAATCGTCAACAGCAATATCTCCCTGATCAACGTCAGTCTGGACGCGGCGACGGAAACAACATACGCCGCCATTCGGAAAGGCGGCGGCGCGTTCGGACGGGTGCTGGAGGGAATTCGTCAAATCATTGCTCACCGCAGCCAAAAGCCGGAGATGGAACTGATGTTTATCGTGATGAAACCCAATATCTCGGAAATGGAAGATTTTATTCGCCTCGCGTCCGATGTCGGCGCAGACCGGGTTTTTTTCCAGCGCTTTAATCCCAATGTGGTCGGAAAAGACGTCCGGCACTGGCGGGTGGAAAAGCAGGAAGAGGCGGTTGCTTTTGGAAAGGCCAGAACTCTGGGAAAGGCATTAAACATTCCGGTCAGACATACCTGCGAGGATGAGTTAAATGACATGCTGGGGGACCCAGGAGAAGTGATTCGTTGCAGTCTTCCTTGGCGGGGTTTTCTGGTGGAAGTGGATGGAAACGTGAAGTGCTGCTGTTTTCAGAAAAAGCCGCTGGGCAATTTGAATCAGCATACCTTTGAGGACATATGGAATGGAAAGGCTTTTCAGTCTTTGAGAAAGGCTGTTCATGAAGAGCATTATGACAAATTTTGTCTGCCGGAATGTCCCCATGTGTCGCCGCAGAAAAAGCCTGGCCTGAAAACCTATTGGCAATCCTTTAAAAAATCAATAATATCTAGATAATATAAATTAATTTCTGCCGATGGACCCAGGTGGGTATTTTTTCAGAAAACTGACAAAAATCTGATGTGCGGGTCGGAGTTCGAACGGCTTCAGGTAAATTAAATAAAATTTTCTTTCCACGGAGAAGTCCGCTATGGAAATTTCTGCAAGCAGCCGGGAAGACAATTCCCTTTCGACTGCGTGAACGGATAAAACGGAAACGCCCAGACCGGCAAGCACTGCTTCCTTGATGGCTTCAGAACTGCCCAGCTCGCCGCAAATCTTTAATCGGGACAGGGGGATGGATTTGTTTTCTTTCAGATAGTTCTCCAATACCTCCCGGGTTGCTGAACCTTTTTCCCGCAAAATGAAGTTTTCCTGTAAAAGATCGGCAAGGTCAATGATTCCTTTTTGAACCCAGCGATGATGCGCGGGAACAACCAGGGCCAAGCGGTCGTTCCAGAGGGGTTCGGCGATGATTTTTCCGTCCAGCGGCTTTTTGCCAATGCAGCCGATTTCCACCGATTTGTCCAGCACCATGTTCATCACCTCTTCGCTGTCTTCCGTTTTCAGAAAGATTCGGATATCGGGGTGAGCATCTTTCAAGGCGCTCAAAATCTTCGGCAAAATATAGGTGGAGGGAATCGTGCTGGCCGCCATGTAAATATCACCGCCGGTTGTTTCCTGCATTTGTCGAATTTTTTCTTCGGCTTCCCGGCGCAGCTTGATCATTTTTTTTGCGACATCATAAAGAATCTTTCCTTCCGGCGTTAAGGAAGTTCCCGTGCTGCTGCGATTGACCACTTTGACATCCAGGGCGTCTTCCATTTTTCGGATGTTTTTGGTCAACGCCGGTTGTGTCAGATACATGCGTTTGGCCGCAGCGCTGAAACTGCGCTCTTCAACCAGGCATACCAGCGTTTCCATCTGCTGAAGAGTGATGTTTTTATATCCGCCGTTCATCATGGGCTGATGATTAACACAACTTGCTTTGTTCTGCAAAAGTTATGTTGACCCATCACTGAAAATGAAAGAGAGACACAGGGGAATCGCCCCAATTCAGTCGAGTTTTCTCAATTGGTTGTTGTCGCCATTATTTTAGTAACAACATTTCGGGGATTATGGTAATGGTCTGCCCATGGTATTGAAAATGCGCCGGATCATCGCCGGTCAATTATAAATTTTAAGGAGGCGGATATGAAATTGTCGGAAATGTTTTCTCTCAAAGGAAAAGTAGCGCTCGTTACGGGCGGCGGGCGGGGAATCGGCAAATTTATTGCCGCGGGGCTTGCGGAAGCGGGCGCCGACATCATTTTAACATCCCGCAAAATGAAAAATCTTGAAGACACCGCCAAACAGCTGGAAGCGGACTATCAGGTGCGGGCGTTGCCCATTGCCTGCGATATGGCCAAGGAAGAGGCCATTGAGGCCATGCTTCAGGAAGCCAAAAGCAAGTTTGGTCACATCGACATTCTGGTCAACAATGCCGGCGCAACCTGGGGAGCTCCCACACTGGATTTTCCGCTGGAGAAGTGGGATCAGCTCTTCAATGTCAATGTCCGCGGCGTGTGGATTATCACCCAGAAGGTTGCCCGGATCATGAAAGAACAGGGCGGCGGCAATATCATCAACATTTCCTCGGTGATGTCTTTCCGCGGCTCTCTGGAAGAAGCCCACCCGGCCGTACCCTACAATTCCACCAAAGCCGCCATCAATCTGCTGACCATGAATCTGGCGGTCAAACTGGCGCGTTACAATATTCGCGTCAATGCCATCGCTCCCGGATTTTTCAAAACAGACATGATGGCTTATATTGAAAAGCCGGATTTTGCGCCGATCCGCGATTTGATGATTAATGAAATTCCGCTGCGCCGTATCGGAGAGACGGATGATGTGAAAGGCATTGCCGTGTTTCTGGCTTCTGACGCTTCATCCTATGTGACCGGCCATGTCCTGGTAGCCGATGGAGGATTGATCGCCAAGTAAAGGCGACAGGAAAAATCCGGCAGACGCAGAATGTTCTAAAAACAAAGCCCTGAATCTTTCCTAATAGATTCAGGGCTTTACAATTCAAGCACAGACATCCGTTTCTAGAAGTTAACCTTTGGCGCGGTTTTGGCTTCTTTGGCCGACTCAAAGAAAGCGGCTTCCTTAAAGCCGAACATATTGGCGACAAGGTTGGCCGGGAAGCTCCGGATGGCCTGGTTATAAACCTTGACCGCTTCATTGTATCTCATTCTTTCTATACCAATGCGGTTTTCCGTTCCGGCCAGCTCATCCTGCAGCTTCAGAAAGTTCTGATTCGCTTTTAAATCCGGATAGCGTTCCACAACCACCATCAACCGGCTCAGGGCGCCGGACAATTCATTGTTGGCCGCAATCTTGTCGGGCACGGTTCCAGCCCCGCCGACTTTGGAGCGGGCGTTGGTCACTTCCACGAGAACATCTTTTTCATGCTTGGCATACCCTTTTACCGTTTCCACCAGATTGGGAATCAGATCATAACGGCGTTGAAGCTGATTTTCCACCTGTGACCAGGCTGCCTTGATGGCCACGTCCATTTGCACAAACCGGTTATAATTGCCGGCAAACAACGAATACGCGGCAATCGCCAGAATGGCGATTACCGCCACAACAACGACAATTTTCTTTCCTGCTGACATTTTTCTTTCCTCCATAATAAAAATTACTTCAATTCATCGATAATGGAACAGGCTTTTTCCGCTTCCTGTAAATATTTCTTAAAAATGTCGATAATCTCTTTGCCGGACAATTTATCTGTGTCCTGCCGAATTTCAAAGCACAAACGAAAAACTTCCGCGTCGATCGTAAAGATCCGTTTCATTTCGTCCAGCGTTTCCCGCCTGTTCCGGGGTGCTTGATTTTGTTTCAGATAAAGCATGGCGTTAAAAATCGCCACAAATGCCGTCAGAGAACGGCCGATGAGTTGTCGGAGCTTGCGTGCCGACCCCTCAGAATCCAGGTACCCTTCGCGAAGAAGCAGAATCTTGGATTTGAGTTCTCGCTCGATTTGCAAACGAAGATCTTCCGGCTTAAAAACCAATGAATCCAAAACATTTTCACCGTACATTAAAATCGAGTTATTCTTCATGTTGAGAAATTCAATCGGATAGGCATCCAGTGATGATGAGATGAAATTCCTGGTCATGACCAACGGTGTGGACACATTGCGCTTTCTCCAGCTTTTCACCAGAGAAAACGCGTCTTCCAGGTGATTGATGCCTCCCGGCGTTAAAACCACCAGAACATTAATGTCCGATTTTCCTTTCACATAGGCGCCGCTCGCGGCACTTCCGTAAAGCATTAATGAAATCAGATCTTTATTAAAAACCGAAAGATAGTCTTTGGTGAACTCAACAAAAATATCCTGTGGCTGATCCGGTATTTTTCCCATTTTTATCTGCTCCATTTTAAAAATCACGACCTGCTCCCCCGCCGCCGCTCATTCCCCCGCCGAAGCCGCCAAAGCCGCCGAAACCTCCTCCTCCCCCGCCGCCTCGGCCACTGCCGCTCATCAGTAAAAGCAAAAGCCACGGCAGCATTTCCCGTCCGCGTCGTGTGCCTAGAAGCACGGCGGCAGCAATGAGAAAGAAGATGATTCCTCCGATATTAATACCTTTATTCTGACGGCGGGTATCTGCCCGGTAAGGGCCCGGGACTCCCGTCAACTGCACGCCCGCGTCTTTTGCGATGTAAGAGCCGCAAGCCAGCATGGCATTGTAAAGGGCCTTGCCTGTCTCTCCCGTTTTGAGATGCGGCACGACATATTGATCCAGGATTTCGCCAACTCGACCGTCCGGTAATACTCCCTCAACGCCGTAACCGGTTTCGATGCGGATTTTCCGTTCCTTGACCGCCAGAAAGATCAAAACCCCTTTATCTTCGCCTTTTTTCCCGATCCCCCAGGCCTGATATAACCCATTGACATACAGGGTAATTTCCTCATTCGGTCCCAGTTTCGGCATTGTGGCCACGACAACCGCCGCGCTTGTTTTCTGCAGAATTTCCCTCGCCAGCGATTCCATTTTGGCGGCGTTGGCCTGATCAATGACATTGGCGAAATCATTAACGGCTGTCCCCCGGGGAGGAGGATATTTTTGCGCCAGGGCGCTGTTTGCCAGAAAGAGGAATATGACGGCCAGAAAAAGAGCGGCCCCCAGAGGAAATCTTCTCATAAGTTCCTGATATATATTAAACATTCTATTCGTTGCCCATTTTCCCATTCGCCGGAACTATTGCTGAAAGTTTCCGTGCTGTCAAGGTGGATTCTCATGATTTGTCGGGTATTTTCGGTCCTAATAAAATGTAAGACGATATTGAATGTTTACGCAAAATCTGTGTCCGGCGGACCCGGACGAAAAGAGCATTTCTATTGACCGGATGGCGGGAGTTTGTGCTATAGAACAATCTGCATTTTAATAAAGGAGGGGATAGAATATGCTGAAATTCTTCATCGCTTTCATGATTTGCATCATGGCCATTTTCAGTGCACCGCCGTGGATTCCCGCGTCGGATCTGTGCTGCATTGGCAAAACCAGCAAAGATGTCCGTGGCGTATGCATTGTAAAGAATTTTCAGGAAGGCCGGATTTGCCTGGAAGAGATCAGTGACGGCAAGTCAAAATCCTGTTGGGGACTATCCGGATGTTATGAACTGAAGGATCATGGCCAGGCCAAACCAGGCAGCCAGGTCATCGTAACCGACTGGCGAGCAGGCGACATGAAATGCTACCAGGGCCCCAACTGCGGCAAAGTGATGCTTTACGACGGAAATTGAAACAGGAGAGGAGGTTTGTTCTGGCCCGGTTTTTTGCGGGTCTGATCCCCCTCTTTCACTGTTGGGTCGAGTCTTTTTGACTCGCTCCGACAGTGAGTCCGACAGTGAGTCCAACAGCAGACTGGACCAGCAGCGGACGCAACAGCATCAAAAAGACCAGGCCGAACAGCACAGTACCAGGGAATTTTAGTCGTTGACAATAGAATACCATGGAATATAATGTATTCAAAATAGCATGAAGGTGAAATATGCCCAAGGTAGTGACATTAAGATTGAGTGACGATGTTTATCATCTGTTTGACCATTATGCGAAAGATGATCACCGAACTTTGTCCAACTTTATCGAAACAGCCGCCAGACGCTACATCGAACAGAATATCGAGTATGCCGATGAGTTTGAGACGAATGAAATCAGCAATAATTCCGCTCTGAACGAGAGTATCAAGCGCGGTGTGAAAGACGCCGGAAACAAAAAAGGACGTTTCGTTGCCTGACTATAAAATCTTTGAAACCAGCGAATTTATCAATTGCCTGGAAGCTCTGCCTCGCAAGGAAAAAAATCAAATTGAAAAGAAGCTGCTTCAGTATGCTTATCCGCAACTAAAGCAGGAACCGCATTTCGGAATCAACGTCAAAAAACTGCATGGGTATAAGCCCGATACCTGGCGCTATCGAATCGCTAATTACAGGATATTTTACATTATCGAGGATGAAATCATCTATATCGTTTCCATCGACCACAGAAAAGACGCGTATAAATGAGCTGGTTTTAGCGGAAAACGGCCGAGTCCAAAAGACTCGGCCGAACAGTGGAAACGGCCGAACGACCAAGATTCAGCCAACCAGCGTCGGGTGATGGGGCACGTCCTGTGTTGAGTCGAGTCTTTTGGACTCGACTCAACATCGGAAATGCTATCGGTCACGTTATGCTGACAGTCCTATTGTCCCTTCGTGCCCTAGCCGCATCCTTTATGCCTCTGAATCTGCAAATACTGATTTTTACTCGTCCAATAAGTCCAGCCACCCGGATGGCCCGTCTTTGTGATGTTTTCCCCCATCCTGACCGGGCTTGGCAGAGCTTTCTCTGATATAGCATGATTTCTTAACGCCGGAAATCGGATCGCCAAACGTGTCATTGTCACAGGAAATTCCGTCGGTCACGTTGCGCTGATAGGCCCATTTCCCTTTAGCGCCGTAGGCCACATCCTTCATGCCTTTGAAACTGCAATACTGGCTTTCACTCGTGCAATACTTCCAGCCGGATGGCCCGCCAGCGTTATGTTTTGTCCCGTCCCGATCGGGTTTGGCGGCACTTTCTCTGGTATAGCAGGACTTCTTAACGCCGGAAATCGGATCGCCAAACGTGTCATTGTCGCAGGCAATTCCCTCGGTCACGTTGTGCTGATAGGCCCATTGCCCTTTAGCGCCGTAGGCTACATCTTTCATACCTCTGAAATTGCAATACTGGTTCTCACTCGTGCAATACTTCCATCCGGAAGGTCCACCAGCGTTATGTTTTGCCCCGTCCTGATCGGGTTTGGCGGCACTTTCTCTGGTATAGCAGGACTTCTTAACGCCGGAAATCGGATCGCCAAACGTATCATTGTCGCAGGCAATTCCCTCGGTCACGTTGCGCTGATAGGCCCATTTCCCTTTAGCGCCGTAGGCCACATCCT
>DAOLNX010000017.1:0-39573 GCA_035416785.1 Smithellaceae bacterium
CTTTTGGCCGTGGCTTTCGTAAACCGGCCTCCCCATGCCTTTTTTCTTTGCGCCATAGGCTGCTCTCCGGAAATACGCTACTTCATTTTTAAAACGTTCTGAATTCTCAAACGCAGACCGTTGAGACGGATAAAACCGGTCGCGTCCTGCTGATTATAGACATTGTCCTTTTCAAACGTGGCAAACGCCTCACTGTAAAGGGAATTCGGTGATTTACGCCCGACAACGGAACAATTGCCCTTATAGAGTTTCATTCTGGCCGTTCCGGTCACATTTTCCTGTGTTTTGTCAATGAAAGCCTGCAGAGCTTCCATTTCCGGCGCATACCAGAAACCGTTGTATGCCAGCTGGGCATATTTAGGGATGAGCGAATCCCGCATCATCATCACTTCGCGATCCATAGTAATCGACTCCACCGCGCGGTGCGCCGCCCACAAAACGGTCCCGCCGGGCGTTTCATAGACGCCGCGTGATTTCATGCCGACAAACCGGTTTTCCACCATATCCACCCGGCCAACCCCGTTGGCGCCGGCAATCGTATTCATATGATCCATCAGTTTGCCGGGGGTCATTTTTTTGCCGTCAATGGCCACCGGATTGCCCTTCACAAAACTGATTTCCACATAGGTCGGCTTGTCCGGAGCGGATTCGGGAGATTTCGTCAGCACAAAAATGTCTTCCGGCGGCTCGGCCCAGGTGTCTTCCAAAATCCCTCCTTCGTGAGAAATGTGCAAAAGATTGCGGTCGGAACTGTAAGGTTTGGACTTGCTGACCGGTAAAGGAATGTTGTGTTTTTCCGCATAATCAAACATGGATTCCCGGGAATCAAACGTCCAATGGTCATCCTTCCAGGCGGCGATGATATTGATTTTGGGATTGAGCGCAATATACGTCAGCTCAAAACGCACCTGATCGTTCCCCTTGCCGGTAGCGCCGTGACAAACGGAATCCGCCTTTTCTTTTTTGGCGATCTCGATTTGCTTTTTGGCAATGAGCGGACGGGCAAGCGATGTTCCCAGTAAATAGGTTCCTTCGTATATCGCATTGGCACGCAGCGCCGGAAACACAAAATCACGCGCGAATTCCTCCCGGAGATCCTCAATGTATATCTTGCTCGCGCCCGTCTTGATGGCTTTTTTCTTCAGTCCCGTTAATTCTTCCTTCTGTCCCACATCGGCGGCAAAACAGATCACTTCGCAATGGTAGGTTTCAATCAGCCAGCGAACAATAACCGATGTATCCAGTCCGCCGGAATAGGCCAGGACAACTTTTTTGACTTTACTTGACACGGTGTTTTCCTCCTAAATCAATATTTCTAAAACAGCCTTCTGCACATGCAGACGATTTTCCGCTTCATCAATGACAACAGACCGGGGTCCGTCAATCACCTCGGCAGTGATTTCCTCGCCGCGATGCGCCGGCAGACAATGCATGACGATCGCGTCGTTTTTAGCCGTTTCCAAAAGCTTTCCGTTGATTTGATAATTTTTGAATATCTTTTTCCTTTCCCGGGATTCCGCCTCCTGTCCCATGCTGGTCCAGACATCGGTATAAAGCACATCCGCATTCCGGGCGGCGTCAAACGGATCGCGATACAGATGAACCTGACCCTTTCCATTCTTCCGGTTTTCCTGCATCAATTGCCCATCCGGATCATAACCTTCCGGACAGGCCAGGGCCAGTTCAAACGGCAAATGCGTCGCCGCTTCAATCCAGCTGTTGGCCACGTTGTTGCCATCGCCGATATAGGCCACCCGAACCCCTTCATAAGAGCCTTTTTTCTCCACAATCGTAAACAAATCCGCAAGGATCTGACACGGATGCAGCAAATCCGTCAAACCGTTGATCACCGGAATGGACGCGAATCTGGCCAACTCTTCCACACTGGCCTGGGCAAAGGTCCGAATCATGATCCCATTCAAATATCGTGACATCATTCGCGCAGAATCCGCAAGCGTCTCTCCTCGGCCAATCTGGGTATCGCGGGCATTCAGAAAAAGCGCAATACCGCCCAGCTGATACATGCCGACTTCAAAGGAGATTCTCGTCCGCGTGGAAGATTTGTCAAAAATCATACCCAGCGTTTTGCCTTTGAGCGGCGCATACTCCTGACCTTCCTTCAGCATTTTTTTCAGACGCGCGGCCCGGTTCAGAACGTCATGAAAATCCTCCGGCTGCATACCGGCAAAACTCAGCAGATCTTTTTTCATGTCCCCTCCAGAACCACGTCCAGAATGGATATCGCCATGTCGATGTCTTTTGCCGAAATCACGAGCGGCGGCACAAAACGCAAGGTCTTGCCGCCGGCGCAATTAATGAGCAATCCCCGCTCCTGACAGGTCTTCACAATTCCGGCTCCGTCGATTTCCAGTGAGCAAGCCAGCATCAGCCCTTTTCCCCGGACATCAGAAATCACCTGATGTCTGGCTTTGAGCGCCTGAAGTTTTGTTAGAAAGTAACCGCCCATCTTCTGGCAATGCTCCAGCATATCCCCCTGCAGCATAGCCTCCAATGTGGCTTTGGCCGCCGCCATTGCCAAAGGATTGCCGCCAAACGTCGAGGCGTGATTACCGGGCGCAAAGGCACGGGCGACTTCATTGGTCGCCAGCATCGCCCCCACGGGGAAACCATTGCCCAGTGCTTTGGCCAGGGTCATAATGTCAGGCTGAATGCCGGAATCCTCATAGGCAAACAATTTCCCCGTCCGGCCGATGCCCGTTTGCACTTCATCCAGAATCATCAGAATCTTATGCCGGTTGCAGATCTCCCGGACAAGAGCCAGATACCGCGGATCGGGAATAATCACCCCTCCTTCTCCCTGAATCGGTTCCAGCATTACACCGCAGGTTTTGGGCGAAATGGCCTTCTCCAGCGCCGCCGGATCATTGAAGCCCACATATTGAAAACCATCCAGAAGCGGCGTGAAGCCGAACTGGAATTTTTCTTGTCCGGTGGCGGTAATTGTGGCCATGGTCCGTCCATGAAAGGAATCCTTCATGGTGATGAGCTCGAACTTGTCCGCTCCCAGGTTTTCATGGGCATATTTGCGCGCCAGCTTGATGGCCGCCTCATTGGCTTCCGCACCGCTGTTGCAGAAAAAGACCTTATCGGCAAATGAGTGGCCCGTTAAAAGCTCCGCCACTTCTCCCTGCGGCTTCGTGTAATACAGGTTGGACACATGCATCAGGTTTTTGGACTGCTTTTTGATGGCTTTGACCACCTGGGGATGGGAATGCCCCAGATTACACACGGCAATGCCCGCGACAAAATCGAGGTATTCCTTGCCATTTGCATCCCAAACCCTTGCTCCTTCGCCCTTCACCAGCGCAATCGGCGTCCGCCGGTAGGTATTCATGATATGTTCTTCGGCCAAAGCCATGATCTTTTTTTCTTTTGTCATTGTGCATTCATCCTTTATAAAACAATTTCCGTTCCGATTCCCCGGTCGGTGAAAATTTCGAGAAGAATTGCGTGCTTGAGTCGCCCGTCAACAATGTGCGCTTTTTGCACGCCTCCGCGCAAGGCTTTGAGGCAGCATTTCACCTTGGGAAACATGCCGCCCTCAACAATCCCTTCTTCAATTAATTTCAGGGCCTCCTGATTGGTCATGGTGTTGATGAGATTTTTATCCACATCCAGCACGCCTGCAACATCTGTCAAAAGAAGCAGTTTTTCCGCTTTCAGCGCAGCGGCCACTTCACCGGCAACGATATCGGCGTTGATATTATACGTCTCTCCGGAAGCCCCGATTCCCGTGGGCGCGATAACAGGAATAAAACCATTTTGCGCGACAGACACGATCAAATCCGTGTTCACGGCTTTGACCTTACCCACAAGTCCGATATCGATAATTTCCGATGGTGTATTCTTTGCTTTTTCATCCGTCAGATAATACTTTTCCGCTTCCACCAGATTCCCGTCTTTGCCGCTCAATCCCACAGCCTTTCCGCCATGCCGATTGATCAACCCGACAATTTCCTTGTTGACCATGCCCACCAGGACCATTTCCACGATGTTCATGGTTTCCGCATCCGTCACCCGCATACCCTGAATAAACTTGGACTCCTTGCCCAGCTTTTTGAGGAAACTGCCGATTTGGGGACCACCGCCGTGAACAACCACCGGGTTGATCCCGATATACTTCATCATCACCACGTCCCTGGCGAACTTGTCTTTCAGATCCTGATCCACCATGGCGTGGCCGCCGTATTTAATCACAATGGTTTTGTTATAAAATCGCCGGATGTATGGCAGAGCTTCCAGCAGAATATCCGCCCGCTCCATTGAACTTTGAATATGCTCCATTTTTCTCTCCGTGTTTCTACAAAATATATCTGCTCAAATCCTCGTCTTCGACGATGTTGTCGAGCTTTTCCTCCACGTATTTGGCGTCAATGACGATTTTCTTTTCCTCTAAATCCGGCGCGTCAAAGGAAATATCCTCCAGAAGCGTTTCCATGATCGTATAGAGTCTGCGGGCGCCGATGTTTTCCGTCCGCTCATTGACCAGAGTGGCCACTTCGGCGATCTGCTCCACCGCGTCTTCTGTGAACAAAAGTTTGATGTCCTCGGTGGCCATCATTTCCGTATATTGTTTGACCAGGGCATTATTGGGTTCGGTCAGAATTCTCACAAATTCTTCCTTTCCCAACGAATCCAGCTCCACGCGGATCGGAAAACGCCCCTGCAATTCCGGAATCAGATCGGAGGGTTTTGTGCCGGAAAAAGCGCCTGCAGCGATGAATAGAATATGATCGGTCTTCACCATCCCGTAGCGCGTATTGACATTGGAACCTTCCACAATCGGTAGCAGATCCCGCTGAACACCTTCACGCGATACATCTGGACCATGCTGCGAATCCCCACCGACAATCTTGTCGATTTCATCCAGAAAAATGATTCCCGATTGCTCAACGCGATCCAGAGCCGTTTTCGTCACCTTATCCATGTCAATCAGCTTTTGCGCTTCCTCGGCGGCCAGCAGATCCAGGGCATCCGGCACCCGAACATTTCTTTTCTTCTTCTTTTGCGGCATCATATTGCCCAGCATGTCCTTGAGATTGAGTCCCATGTCTTCCATGCCTGCGGCGGAGAAGATTTCAATCATTGGTCCGCCCCGTGATTCCGACACCTCAAGCTCCACCATCCGCTCGTCAAGCTTTCCGTCGAGAAGCATTTTACGCAATTTTTCCCTTGTGGCATCCTGCTTTTTTATCTGCTCATCAGTCGGGGAAGACTCTGCCGGTTCCGATTCTGCATCGTTGAGCATGTCTTCGACCTTTCTTTCCGTTGGACGGGGAGGAAGCAGCAAATCCAGCAGACGTTCTTCGGCAATTTCCGCGGCCCTGGCCTGGACGCTTTCCTGCTCTTCCTCTTTGATCATGTTGATGGACAGTTCTACCAGATCGCGCACCATCGATTCCACATCGCGTCCCACATAGCCAACTTCCGTGAACTTGGACGCTTCCACCTTGAGAAACGGAGAATTGTCCAGTTTGGCCAGCCGGCGGGCAATTTCGGTTTTGCCTACCCCCGTTGGCCCGATCATAATGATGTTTTTGGGCGATATTTCCTCCGCCAGATCCTCAGGTACATTTTGCCTTCTCCAGCGGTTCCGGAGTGCAATGGCCACAGCTCTTTTGGCATCGCCCTGACCGATAATATGCCGGTCCAGCTTTTCAACAATCTCGCGGGGCGTTAACCCAGAATTATTCATTTTATTCACGTTCTCCTTACTTTTTGTTTCTTTTGGCCTCTTTGGGCTTCTCTTCGTCAATGTCAATTTCTTCCAACGTAATGTGATCGTTGGTGTAAATGCAGATTTCCGAAGCGATTTTCATAGCCTCCCGGGCGATTTCCGCAGCGGACAGACTGCTGTGACGAACCAGCGCGCGTGCCGCTGCCTGGGCGAAGGCGCCACCAGACCCGATGGCCATCACATCATCATCAGATTCAATGACATCTCCGTTTCCGGAAATCATCAGAGAATATTCGCGACTGACCGCAATCATCAAAGCTTCCAGATGCCTCAAAACCCGGTCTGTCCGCCAGTCCTTAGTCAATTCCACCGCCGCGCGCAGCAGGTTTCCATTATACTGTTCCAGTTTCTGGTCAAACCGGTCAAACAGCGTGAAAGCATCCGCCGTCGCTCCCGCAAAACCGACAATGACTTCATCATTATAGAGTCTGCGTACCTTTCGCGCTCCGTGCTTCAAAATGGTGGTATCCAATGTGACCTGCCCGTCGCCGGCCACGATGATTTTGTTATCTTTCCGAATCGCCAAAATGGTGGTGCCTTTAATGTGCATGCTATCTCCTGTTGGTTTTAGCTCGTAACTCGCAACTCATTGCCCATTGCCTATTATTTTCCCTATTCCCCATTCCCCATTCACTATCCACTATCCACTATTCCCTATTCCCTATTCCCTATTTTCGCCCGAGGATGGGCCTGATCATAAACTTCCATCAGGCGGGAAATATTAACCGCCGTATATTTCTGCGTGGTGGAAAGGCTTTCATGCCCCAGCATTTCCTGAATTGAGCGCAAATCGGCGCCGGCGCAAAGCAAATGAGTGGCAAAGCTGTGACGAAGCGCGTGGGGGCTGATTTTGCGCCCGATGCCGCTTTTATCCGTCGCCTGATCTACAATGCCTTCGATGCCGCGGGTCGAAATTCTCCCTCCTCGGGTATTCAAAAACAAAGGCCCCTTCAACAGGTCCACTCCCTTATCTTTTCGAAATACTTCCGTTTTCGTCAGATAGTCCCGGATCGCGTCCAAAGCTTTTTCTCCAACCGGAACCAGTCGTTCCTTCTTTCCCTTGCCGCGCAATTTCACCAGAGACTCTTCAAAACGAATATCTTCCCGGTTTAACCCGGCCAGTTCCGCAAGTCTCAGTCCCGAAGAATAAAACAGCTCCAGCATGGCGACATTTCGCAAACCGGAAAAGGAATGATCCCTGCGGGCCGCTTCCAGCAAATCAAAGGCCTCGTCTACGGATAAAAAAGCCGGCATATGCTTTTCAATTTTCGGCGTTTGAAGAAACTGGGCCGGATTGCTCCGCATGATGCCTTTGCGCATTAAATACCTGTAAAAAGCCCGCAGTGAGGAAACCTTCCGGTTGACAGACACTTTTTTCAGTTTCCGGCCATGAAGGAAAGCCATGTAAGACCGGAGGGTTTCCATCGAGACATCCGACAGGGTCTTGTCCGTTGACCAATTTTCCCGGCTTTGCAGAAACGCATGGAAATCTTCCACATCCTTCAGATAAGCGTTACGGGTATGTTTCGAGACATTACGTTCAATCTCCAGATATGTTCGAAAATCCGCGATCAGGTCTTTCATTTGATCACATTTTATATTTCCCGAAATCTTCAGCAGATAAATTTTCCAGAAATTCCCTTACCTTATCTTCCTTAAATTTATCAATTTCGGTCAGTTTCATGCCAAAATCCAAATTTCTGGACTTTTCCAGCACACGCTCTTCCACAAAAATGGACGCCTGCGCCCGAAGCGCCAGCGCAATAGCGTCGCTGGGACGCGCATCGATGGCATAAGCCTGTCCCGCCCGGGTCAAATAAATGGTGGCAAAAAAAGTATTGTTGCGAATATCGACAATTTCAATCCGGTTGACCGTAACCTCCAGAGCCTTCATGCAGGCATAAAGCAAGTCATGAGTCATCGGCCGGGAAAAAACTACATGCTCAAGTTCCGTGGCAATGGCCCCGGCTTCAAACAAGCCGATCCAGATCGGAATGGCTTTGCTTTCCTGCATGTCTTTCAAAATGACGATGGGCGTATTGGTCATTGGATCAATGGTCAATCCTGACACCTTCATCTCCAGCAGCATTCCAACCTCCTTTCATCACGATTGAACTTCTCCCCGAAGCGAATGCAGATACCCGCGGATGATCCCTACGTTCACCAGCTTGCCGGCAAGCTCCGGACCGCCTGGGAAATTAACGATTTTCCAGGATCTTGTTCTCCCGGACATGTCTTGTGCGGAGTTCTTGCTGCGGCCTTCCACCAGCACCTCCTGGATACTTCCCGCCAGAGTCGAATTTTTTTCCTGGGTGTGCCGATCCTGAAGAGACTGAAGCTCTTTCAGCCTCCGGCTTTTTTCCGCTTCCGGCACCTGGCCGGATAATTTACAGGCAGCCGTTCCTTTCCGTTCAGAATACTTGAACGAAAAAACGGCATCAAACCTGATTTTTTCCATCATGTCAATGGTTTCTTGATAATCTTTCGGTGTTTCGCCCGGAAAACCAACAATGATGTCCGAGGTAATACTGATCTGCGGACAAATGTTTCTCAGTCTTTCGACTTTTTGCAGATAGTCGTCCGACGAGTAGCCCCGATTCATGGATTTCAGAATGCGGTCGGATCCGGACTGAACCGGCAGATGAATATGCTCACATAATTTCGGCACACGGGCAAAACACTCCATCAATTCACCGGATAAATCCTTCGGATGCGATGTCGTAAAGCGAATTCTCTCAATTCCTTCGATTTCATTGATTTTTTTGATTAAAGAGACCAGATGGGCGCCTGTTTCCAAATTCTTTCCGTAGGAATTGACGTTTTGTCCCAGAAGCGTTACCTCCTTGACGCCGTTTTGGGTAAGTTTCTCTATTTCATGAAGGATATCATCAGGTTGACGACTTATTTCCGGCCCCCGTAAATAGGGGACCACACAATAGGCACAATAGTTGTCACAGCCCTGCATGATGGAAACAAAAGCGCAGAAAGAACCCGCAGGTGGAGACGCAAAAATGCCCAGAGACGAAATCTCCGGTAAGAAACCGATTTGGGTTATTTTCTTTTTTTCTTTTTCAACGGCGGCGACCATTTTCGGCAAATTGCAGATATTGTGCGTACCGCACACCAGATCCACATAAGAAGCCCGACTGTAAACTTTTGCGCCCAGATGCTGGGCCAGACAACCGCAAAAACCAATGATCAGGTGAGGTTTTTCCTCTTTCAAAACCTTCATCCGCCCCAGTTCGCTAAACGCCTTCTGCTCTGCCTTGTCGCGGATCGAACAGGTATTGATGAGAATCAGGTCCGCTTTTTTCGCGTCATCCGTCAGGACATATCCTTCTCCGGAAAGCAATGTCGCCATTTGCTCTGAATCATGCACATTCATCTGACATCCGAAGGTTTCGAGGTATAAAAGTTTTTTATTCATTTTTTTACTTAATAAATACAATGGGATACAATTTAATGCACCAATGTTTATTCCACACCCAGCTTTTCGATGCGGTATTTCAGAGAATCGTTGGTCACTCCCAGCAGTTCAGCCGCCCTGGTTTTGACGCCTCTTGTTTTTTGCAGAGCCTTTTCGATGATTCTTTTTTCAATTCTCTCAAGTTCCGCATTCAAATCCATGCCTTCCGCGGGAATGTCCGGCTCCGTATTCTTTGCTGCTTCGTCTTCATTGGCGCACAACAGCAGATTTTCGGGCAAAATAATATTTGATGTTTCCATGGCCACACCGCGCTCAATGATATTTTCCAGTTCGCGGATATTTCCGGGAAACGGGTATTTCATTAATAATTCCATAGCGTAAGACGATATGGTTCGAATTTCCTTTCCGAATTCGTGGGCATAATGCTCGATGAAATGGCGGGTCAAAAGCGGAATGTCTTCTTTTCTTTCCCGCAAAGGAGGCATGGAGATGGGAATCACATTCAATCGAAAGAACAAATCCTCACGAAACTCTCCTTTTTTAACCTTTTCTTTTAAATTCTGATTGGTTGCCGAAATAATCCGGACATCCACCTTAATATCTTCTCCTCCGCCGATACGCCGGAAGGTTTTTTCCTGCACCACGCGCAACAGCTTTACCTGCAATACCGGAGGCAGTTCACCGATTTCATCCAAAAACACGGTGCCGCCTTTGGCCAATTCAAACAAGCCGGCCCGATCCGAGTAAGCACCGGTAAATGAACCCTTCATGTAGCCGAAAAGTTCGCTTTCCAGCAGGTTTTCCGGAATGCCACCGCTGTTGATGGCCATAAAAGGCATTCTGGCGCGGGAGGAATTGCTGTGGATGGCGCGGGCAACCAGTTCCTTGCCAGTTCCGCTTTCTCCCAGGATCAGAATATTTGCAGGAGTGTCGGCCACCTTTTGGATGGTCGCATAGATCTTGGCCATTTCCCGGCTGATCCCGATCATGCCGCAAAAACGGATCGGGGGTTTTTCTTTCTTGGACGATTGCGGTTCGGTAACCAGACCTTTCTTCAACAGAGCCTGACGGACAATTTGCTTGAGTTCTTCGATACTGCCGCCCTTTTCCACATAATCATAAGCTCCTTCCTTCATCGCGTTGACGGCCGTTTCTCCGGAGGCATAGGCGGTGATGAGAATGACAACGGTTTCCGGCCGCTGGTCTTTGATGGTTTTCAGGAATTCAATTCCGTCAATCCTCGGCATTTTCAGATCCGTAATGACCAGATCGTAGGACGTTTTCCGGCAAAGCGCTATTGCCTTCTCCGGTCTGTCGGCGATGGTAACATCATATCCTTCCTGCGTCAGCATGATGCTCATGAAATCCCTCATCTCCGAATCGTCATCCAGAACCAGAATTTTCGTCATACCTTTTTCTCCTTTGCTATCGTCATGCCCACGGATGGGCAAGGCAGCCAAACAAAAATGGATGTTCCTGAATTTACTTGACTTATTATTTTAATTTTTCCGCCGTAGCCATCCACGATACGGCTGACAATGGCCAATCCCAAGCCCGTCCCCTTTTCTTTGCTGGTATAGAAAGGTTCAAAGATATTTTTCAAGTCTTTTTCTTCAATACCGCATCCATCGTCTGTAATTTTCACCTCAACACAATCTCCGGCATCATCCAGAACCACCGTCCGGACATCCAGCAGAATTTTTCCCGGTCCCTGAATGGCCTGCACGGCATTCATCACCAAATTCTGAATAACCTGTCGGACTTGTTCTTTATTGGCCCAGGCGGCATTCTCTCCGGAAAATGTCGCGGCAATGGAGATGCCCTTTGTCCATTCCCTGGATACTTTGATGCTTTCCACAGCCTCTCCGGCAATTTTGTTCACATCGACGGATTCTCTGGCATCCGGCACGGGTCTTGCCAAAAGCAGAAAATCGCGCACAAAGTTCTCCAGACGGTCTTTGCTGCGTAAAATGATTTGCATCAATTGCTGATCGGTGCCCGCCATTTGCGATCTTTGACCCAGCATCTGGATGGAACCGGTGATAGATGCCAGCGGATTTCTCATTTCATGGGCAAGACCGGCCGCCATTTCTCCAATTAACGCCAGTCTTCTGCTTTTTTCAAGTTTTTCCTCCATGTGTTTGATCTGCGTCAAATCCTGAAAAATCACAATATGCCCGATTTGAACGTTCCGCCGATCCTTCAGCGGAAAAATCGAACAGCCCAGATAAATCTGCGTGCCCTCCTTTACGGTAATTCTGATTTCCTTTCTGCCTTTGAGACGTTCCGGCGCCTCCGTGTAAAAAATTTTGTTCAGTTCAGGGAAGATTTCCTGGATACGAGTATTTTCAATAGAGGAAAGCCGGTAGCCGGTGATGGATTCAGCCGCACGATTAAAAGTTTTGATTCTTCCTTCCAGAGTCGTGGTCATCACGCCGGTATCCATGGATTCGATAATGCTGCGGAAAAGGAGATCCAACTGATCGAATGCCGATTCCTTTTCCTGTAAAAGTGAACGGGTTTGTTTTTCCTGCTCGACGACAAAACTGGCCAGAAAAGCCAGCAAGTAAAAAGAAAGAACATGCACCAGAATTCGCACAAAAACATCCCCGGCTTCCACGGAATAATCATGGCCGATGCCGTAAAATGTGGGAATCACGCCAAAGTATTCCAGCTCCAGTGCCAATCCGTAAGCGACACTGCACAATGAGGCAAAAATCAGGGCCCCCTGGCGTCCTAGAAATGTCGCGGAATAGATAATTACCAGCGTGTACAGCAGAGAATAATTGCTGCCGATACTGCCCGTCACATACACCAGAAACGTGATCAGAAAAATGTCCACCGCCAGCTGGAAATAAACATTGAACTGAAAATATTTTTCTTTTCTCAAAAGCAGCGCATAAACGATGGACAGGCCATACATCACGGAAATCACTGCATAGATGGCATAGAGAACCTCGCGCGAAACAAAGATCACCGGTTTGATGGTCCCCATGAAAAAAGCAGCCAGTAAAAAAATAGACAAAATGATCACTCTGCTGACAATCAAAAGTCGAAGTCTTTGCCTGGTTCTTTTATCTTGTTCCAAAGCTTGAAGCATGCCGTTTCCTAAAAATGGTCTTTGCACTTTCCGGGTTTGCCTCTATAATATTTTCAATTTTTTCGCTAATCATTTGAATTTTGATGATGACGGGTTGACTGATGCTCAGACCTTTCTTTTATCCTCTTCTCGCCCTTTCGACCGGCATTGTGATCGGGGATTCGATCGCAGCGCCCGTCTTCTGCCTGCCCGCCGGAATGCTCCTGATTCTGACCGCGCTTTGGATTTGCGTCAGATGTCAGTGGCACAGGAGCGCTTTAGGCTTCGTCCTGCTGTTTTTTTTGATCGTCGGCATGTTTGCGATTCAAATACCGCAATATTCGACCGAACACCCGCAACACCTTGTTCATCAGGCCAACCGGGAAAAACTGACCCTTGAAGGCATCGTTATCGCCACAGACATTCTTATTCCCAACCGGCGCTCTCTGACGGTGGATTGCTCCCGCCTGTTGAAAAACGGCGTTTATGTTCCCGTGACCGGAAAAATCCGTTTAAGTGTTCCGGCGGAATTCTCTTTCTCGTATGGTGATTTTGTCCGTTTTCATTCCAAAATAAAAACCATTCAGACCTTTCACAATCCGGGAGGCTTCCAATACCAGCGTTATCTTAACCGCAAGGGCATTTATGCGTCGGGGTTTGTCGCCGACCGCTCGGGTATTGTCCTTTTACGGAGTCATTCGGCTAATCCCGCCTGGCAGAAACTCGAATCCATGCGATCCTATTTCAAGGAAATCATTAGAATAAACGCTCCCACACCGCAAAGAGAAATTCTGGAAGCCATGACGCTGGGCAGTCAAAAAGGCATTCCGCAGCCTGTCCTTGACGATTTCGCCAAAACCGGCGTCTCGCATATTCTTTCCATTTCCGGTCTGCACATCGGCATGGTGGCGGCGGGCGGTTTTTTTCTGATACTTTGGATCCTGAAACGCTCGGAATATTTCCTGCTTCGATTTTCTATCGTGAAAATCGCCACCGCGGCAGCTTTTTTCCCCGTCGTTCTTTACGCCATGGTTGCCGGAATGGGCACAACCGTTTTGCGCGCGACGCTGATGACCCTGGCGGTTCTCACCGCTTTACTGATTGACAGAAAGAAGGAGCCCTTCAATATTCTTTTCGCCGCCGCTCTGTTCATTCTGATTGCCGCACCGGAATCCCTTTTCGAAATTTCATTCCAACTATCCTTCAGCGCAGTTTTTGCCATCCTGTATATCGTCCCCAAATACCGGGATCTTCCCTTCACATTTCTTTCCTTTGCTCCCGGTTTGGTTCGATCCTCTTTTCGCAGCGTTTATCTTTTCCTTCTGGTTTCGGCCGCCGCCACGCTGGGTACCTTACCGATTGTAGCTTACCACTTTAACCGGATTTCCGCCGTTTTTCTGCCGGCCAATCTCATCGCCGTTCCCCTGCTGGGCATGCTGACGCTATTTCTGATGATCGTTTTCCTTCCCGTATCCATTTGCTCACCCTGGCTCGGCGGTCTGTTCGTCCAAGCGGCTTCGTTTTGTACAGATCTTTCTCTGAAAGCCATCTCTGGATTGGCTTCCTTTTCCTGGTCGTCCTTTCCTGTCGTCAAGCCTACCCTTCCGGAAATCGCCCTTTTCTACGGCCTGGCTTTCGCGCTTCTGTCTCTAACCGATTACCCAGGGAAAAAAGACACGGATTTTTCGTCCCGCCATCCGGTTTTGTTCAAAACATTTCTTGTGGCTGCCGCCTTGCTTCTTCTGGCGGATGCGGTGCATCTGGCTTTCAAAGATTGGTATTCTTCGGATTTGAAAATCACCGCCATCGATGTCGGACAGGGAGCCTCAACGCTTGTGCAAATGCCACGCGGAGTTAATATGCTGATTGATGGAGGTGGATTTCAGAACAGCGCCTTCGACATGGGCAGATATGTGGTTGCACCTTTTCTTTATGCCCGGAGAATCCGGAAAATCGACATCGTCGTGCTGACACACCCCCACCCGGACCACCTTCAGGGCCTGATTTACATTGTCAACCATTTTAATGTCCGCGAAATCTGGCAAACGAGTTGGAAAGCGGATGACGATCTTTACCGGCTTTGGGAAAAAACCGTCAGGGAACGCAAAATCAGCGTCAGAAATCTGTCCGCGGCTTCAACAGACAGGCAGATTTCCGGCGTTCAATTTCGATTTTTCTGGCCTTTACCCGTTTTAGAGCAAGACTTTCGGGAAGATGCTTCCGATGCTTCCAATGACGCGTCGCTCGTCATGAAAATCAGTTACGGAAACAATCGTTTCCTGGTAACGGGTGATATTTCCGCCTCCATTGAAACAAGGCTTGCCGCATTGTACGGTCAAAACCTGCAAAGCGACGTTCTTTTCGCGCCGCACCACGGTTCCGGTTATTCCAGCTCAACCGACTTTATCCGATTGGTTTCCTGCCGCTTTGTTCTCGTGAGCGCCGGCAGAAACAATGTCTTCGGCCACCCCCATCCCGAAGCTCTTCACCGTTATCGGTCCGAAAACGCCGGAATTTATCGAACGGATATCCATGGAGCAATATCGGTGAGTTCGAACGGAAAGACCATTTCCATTTCTCCATACGTTCCGGTCTTGCCCTCCGATTCTGAACCATGAAGTCGTTTCCCGTCTTTTCCTTTAGAAAACCTGTCAGAATATTTCATTGCCAACCCCCCGCCTATATGCTAAAAGCTCACGGTTTATTTAAGGATGCGTCCATGGAAAAAATTACAGCAATCAAAGGCGTCAAGGATATTCTTCCCGGGGACACGCTCATCTGGCAGCATACGGAGCAAACCGCCCGCTGGATTTTCGAATGTTTCGGCTTTAACGAAATCCGTGTGCCGATTATGGAAAAAACTTCGTTATTTCGGCGCGGTATCGGAGAAACCACCGACATCGTCGAAAAGGAAATGTACACGTTCCGCGACCGGGACGACGAAATGCTGACCCTTCGCCCGGAGGCCACCGCCTCCGTCATCCGTGCTTATATCGAACATAACCTGTCGGCCGCCGAACCGGTCACCCGACTATTCACGCTTGGCCCTATGTTTCGCCGCGAACGGCCGCAAAAAGGACGTTTCCGCCAGTTTCACCAGATTGACGCAGAGCTCTTCGGAGACGATTCTCCTCAATCCGATGCGGAAATTATTTTCATGCTGATGCACTTTCTGGATTCGCTGAAAATTCAAAATCTATCCCTGGAAATCAATTCTCTGGGGTGCAAAGCGTGCCGTCCGACTTTTTCTAGGGCCATGGTGAATTATCTGAAGAAATCGGAAGAAAAGCTCTGTCCCGACTGCCAAAGGAGAATGCATACCAATCCGCTGCGGGTTTTTGACTGCAAGGTGGAAACCTGCGGGGAAGTGATTTCCGGTGCGCCGAGTATTCTGGAAGATCTGTGCGCCGACTGTTCGGATCATTTTGAACAAGTGAAAAGCTTGCTTGACGATCTGCAACTGCCCTTCGCCATCAATTCCCGGATGGTGCGCGGCCTTGATTATTATACAAAAACCGCTTTTGAAGTAAAATCCGGCGCCCTGGGCGCCCAAAATTCCCTGGCAGGCGGAGGCCGGTATGATGGTTTGGTCAGCCTTCTGGGCGGCCCCGATGTTCCAGGCATCGGCTTCGGCATTGGCATGGAAAGGCTGATCGCCTGTCTGCCGCCGTCTGACCTTTCCCCCTGCCGGACGGATATATTTATAGCGGCCCTTGGAAAACGGGCACAGCAACTTGCTTTCGGCCTTACACAAACACTGCGAAAATCCGGCATTCGGGCAACCATGGATTACGCCGACAAAAGTTTGAAAAGCCAGATGAAAAGGGCCGATAAATTCAATAGTTCCTTCACGCTGATTTTCGGCGACAGGGAAATGGATGAAAACCGCGCCGAACTGCGCGACATGTTGACAAAAAACCAGAAAAGCCTGCCCCTGGACCAAATCCATGAGGCCATCATTCAAATCATCAAAGAAAGGGAATCGTTTTGTGAGCCGGTTTATAACAACAGATAAAAGAACTCATTACTGCGGGAAGATAAGAAATCATGATGAGGGTAAGGAAGTGATCCTCATGGGCTGGGTAAACCGGCGACGCGATCACGGTGGCGTGATTTTTGTGGATTTACGTGATCGGGAAGGCATCGTCCAGATTGTTTTCAATCCGGATGCAAGCACATCCGTCCATGACGAAGCACATAAAATCCGCAATGAATATGTTCTGGCAGTCAAAGGCAGCGTCCGGTTGCGTCCTTCAGGCATGGCCAATCCCGAGTTGGCTACCGGACAGGTGGAAGTGGTCATTTCCGAACTCGAAATTTTGAATGAATCCAAAACGCCGCCTTTTTCTTTTGATGAAGAAGATACCTCTGAAAATGTTCGTTTGAAATACCGTTATCTGGATTTGCGCCGTCCGGCGCTTCAAAAAAATCTGTTTTTGAGAAGCCGTCTGGCTTCCGCAACGCGCCGCTACTTTGAGGAAAACGGCTTTATCGAAGTCGAAACGCCTTTTCTGACCAAAAGCACGCCCGAAGGCGCTCGCGACTATTTGGTTCCCAGCCGCATCAACAAGGGAACCTTTTATGCCCTTCCGCAATCCCCGCAGATTTTTAAACAACTGCTGATGGTTTCCGGTTTTGACCGATATTTTCAAATTGTCAAATGCTTCCGCGACGAAGATCTGCGGGCCGACCGTCAGCCTGAATTTACCCAGATTGACGTGGAAATGTCCTTCATTTCAGAAGAAGACATTCTGCAAATGATGGAAGGTCTGATGGCCGCCATCTTTAAAACCTGCAAAAACAGGGAGCTTTCCCTTCCTTTGCCCCGGCTGACGTATGCCGAAGCCATCAGCCGATACGGCAAGGACAATCCCGATGTGCGCTTTGGCATGGAAATCGTTGATCTGACCGCCTTGGTCAGAGATTGTGGTTTTAAACTGTTTGCAGAAGTCGCTGCGTCCGGCGGGGTTGTCAAAGCGATTAAAGCGGATCAGGGTGCCTCTTTGTCACGCAAGGACCTCGACAGCCTGGCGGATTTCGTCGCGATTTACGGCGCCAAGGGTTTGGCCTGGGCCAAAGTCAATGCCGCGGACTGGACCTCGCCCATTTTCAAATTTCTGAAACCGGAAGCAATCACGGGCATCAGTAAAGCCATGAATGCCAAAGAAGGCGACATTATTTTCTTTGTCGCGGACACTCCCAAAGTCGTTCATGACTCCCTGGGCAATCTTCGCCTGCATCTGGGAAAGAAACTGAACCTGATTGATCCCGATGCTCTGGCCTTTACCTGGGTTACGGAATTTCCCCTGATGGAATATTCGGAATCGGAAAAGCGCTATGTCTCCACGCATCATCCATTCACTTCCCCGTTTTTGGAAGATCTGCCTCTGATGACGACCGATCCGGCAAAAGTCCGGGCCAGAGCTTATGATCTGGTTCTGAATGGCTCGGAAATCGGCGGCGGCAGCATCCGGATCCACCGCAAGGATGTGCAGGCACAGGTTTTCAGCGCCTTGGGATTGAGTGAAGATGAGGCCAGAACCAAATTCGGGTTTTTGCTGGATGCGCTGGAATACGGCGCGCCTCCTCACGGGGGATTGGCTTTCGGCTTGGACCGCCTCACCATGATTATGACCGGGGCGGAATCGATTCGCGATGTGATTGCTTTTCCCAAAACGCAAAAAGCAGCCTGTCTGCTTTCCGACGCCCCATCGAAAGTCAGCATTGAACAACTGATGGAACTTTCTCTGAAGATTGTTTGAACATGAAAACCATTGCGTTCGTGACCCCCTGGTATGGCAAAGACATTCCGGGCGGCGCGGAAATGGAGCTTCGCGGACTTGCGGAGCATCTGATGAAAGCCGGAGTTTCCGTAGAAGTGCTGACGACATGCGTTCGGGATTTCTCAAGCAATTGGAGCGAAGATCATCATCCGGCAGGGAAGGACGAAGTCAATGGCGTGCCGGTTCGGCGGTTTCGGGTCCGGCCGCGCAATACGGAGGCCTTTGACCGGGTCAACGCCAAGTTACTGAAATACATTCTGCCCTCAAACAGCGAAGAACAGATTTTTGTTGAGGAAATGATCAACAGTCCGGATTTATCCGCCTTTCTTCGCAGCCATAATGACGACTACGCGCTATTTGTCTTCATCCCCTACATGTTCGGCACAACGCTTCAAGGTGTGGAGGCCTGTTATGAAAAAGCCGTGCTGATCCCCTGTTTGCACGATGAAGCCTATATTTACTTAAAAGCCATGAAGAATCGATTTTGCCGGATCAAGGGCATGATTTTCCATTCTCTCCCGGAACAAGAGCTGGCTCGGAGGGTTTACGACCTTTCAGGCGTGCACGAGGCGCTCTTGGGCGAAGGGGTTCATACTTTCCAGGAAGGCAGAGAAAAGGATTTCCGGGAAAAGTTCAGCTTGAATGTTCCCTACATTCTCTATGCAGGCAGAAAAGATCGGGGCAAAAATGTCGATACGCTGATTTCCTATTTCTGCCGTTACAAAAAACGCCATCAAGATGCTTTGAAGCTGATCTTGATCGGAGGCGGGTCTCTCACCATTCCGGCTGCTCATCAGGAAGATATTCTTGATCTGGGTTTTGTGACTCCACAGGATAAATATAATGCTTATGCGGGCGCGGTCTGTCTGTGTCAGCCGTCACAAAACGAAAGCTTTTCTCTGGTCATCATGGAAAGCTGGGTTTGCAAAAGGCCCGTCCTGGTCAGCGCCGACTGCGCCGTCACAAAACACTTTGCCCAAGAGTCAAAAGGGGGACTTTTTTTTGCAAATTATCGGGATTTTGAGAATTGTCTACTCCGTTTGACAAAAGACGAGAAAATGTGTCAAGAGATGGGCGAAAATGGCCACAGGTACGTTCTGGCCAATTTTGCGTGGGAGCCGCTGATTGAAAAATACATTGCCTTCTTCAAATTCCTTGCTGGAGAAAAAACCCTCTCCTGACAAGGCGTCAAAGGGCGGACCAATAAAAATTTATCAAATATTTTAAAATTCAGAGGATAAGACCATGACATTTGTACGACCGGGAATTCTCCGACCGCCAAGCGAGCACGCCAGTTACTATCTGCCCCTGACTTCGGGATGTTCCAATAACTCCTGTACTTTTTGCGCCTATTCTTTTTCCAGCCTCGGCATTCGTGATCTGAATGAGGTCAAGCAGGAAATCGACGCCATGGCCCTTTACGCAAACCAGCGTCTTTGGACCCCCGGCCAGCCAGACATTGTTTATGAAATTCTTTATGACTGGAACGGGAAAAGGGTTTTTCTGCAAGACGGAGATGCGCTGGTTTATCCTTATCCCAAACTGCTGGAAGCGCTGCAATATCTCAACCAGAAATTTCCCCGCCTGGAGCGCATTGCTTCTTACGCCACGCCTCAGGACATCTTGCGCAGAAGCGTTTCCGAACTGAAAGAGCTTAAAGATCAAAAGCTTGGGATTCTTTATCTAGGCATGGAAAGCGGCGATGATGAAGTGCTTGGTCAAATCGAGAAAAACGCCACGGCCATGCAGATGGTGGAGGCGGCAAAAAAAGTAAAAGCATCTGGCATTCTTCTGTCCGTTACCGTCATCCTGGGATTGGGCGGCGTGCAAGGAAGCGAAAAACATGCGCTGCTAACGGCAAAAACCCTCTCGGAAATGGACCCGGATTACGCAGGCGCTCTCACCCTCACGTTAATTCCCGGCACAAAATTGCATTCTGAAATGGAAGAGGGCCGATTTGAGCTGATTTCTCCTTTCGACTCGCTGCGGGAATTGAAAATCATCGTGGAAAATTCCGCCTTTACCAACTGTTTTTTCAGCTCCATGCATGCTTCCAATTATTATTCCATTCGAGGGCTTATGCCCCAGGACCGAAGCAAGATCCTCAAACAGCTTCATGCCATCTTGTCCCGGAAGGATGCCGGAACTCTTCGGCCGGAATTTCTGCGAGGATTGTAATATTGAATTATTCCAAGATATTAAAAATTGATCAAAGAAAGGCACCTGGCATGTTGCTTAAAAAAAACTTTTTGTTGATTTGCTTAGCCTGTATTCTTCTTTTGTGCGGCCAGGCTTTGGCGGAAGATTATGCAGCGGACATTAAATCCAAAGTTCTTTTGCGGACAGAAACCATGAGCAACGGCCAGCCAATTGACTATCTGGACTTTGAGAAGCCCAACCTCACCGTTTTGGATCTGGAAATCGCCCCCGGCTCGCAAACCGGCTGGCATAGCCATCCCGTCAACGTTTACGCTTATGTGATGTCCGGTCGGATTTCGGTGGAAATTGAAGGAGGCAAAACCGCCGAGTTTAAAGAAGGAGAAGTGATTGTCGAAGTCGTCAATCTCTTGCACAACGGCGTCAACCGCGGAAAAGTTCCTGTCCGGCTGATCGTCTTTTATCTTGGCGCAAAAAACCTCCCCAATGTCCTTAAAGCGGAAAAAAAATGAAACAAAAATAACATTTCCACGGCAGGCAAGAGTAAGTTTTCAAGTGATGTCCGTCCCGCTGGTGTCCATGCGGAAAAGTTCATCGTGATGCCCGCTTTGTGGCCGAACCGGCGGAGCGCCTTGTTGGGCGGGTCGCCTTTTGAGCAATATCAATCAACGAAAGAAGGGCGTTATTGACTGCTTCTTCATTTGGGAATGCCTTGGATACCTCCGGCCTGAGGACGATGATGTTAGATGATTCTTTCAACCTCCTTGCATATTTTCCCCGTATGAGACCATTAGGAAAATCAGAGCGTTGATACTCCACCCGTAATTCGTCTTTATCGCTTTCCTTATCCTTCTTCATAGAGTTCTCGTTCTCCTTTGCTTGCTTTGCGGGCGCTTATGATCCGAATCGTTTCATCTTTTTCGGTATGAGACACTACAATAAGACGACCTTTTCCGGAAACGCCAAAAGTAACATAGCGGTCCTCATTCAGAGAGTGATCAGGGTCGGCGCCTGTTGCAGCCATTGGGTCGCTGAACGCCGTTGCTGCCTCTGCAAAGGAGACCCCGTGCTTCATAAAATTTGATTTTGCCTTTTCCGGATCCCATTCGATTTTCATGGCTTTAATTAATATGCCCGCCTGGCTTGTTCCGATTATTTGGCTATTAATTTACAACATCTGTTCAAGAATGAAAAGAGCGAACTTCTTTGAAAATTGTTCAATGCCTGCCTTTGCAAAAATTAATTTGCAGTAGATATACATTGCTTTTACAGACTTTGTTGACATCTTTGAAAAATAGTTTTACAAGCAACCATCTGAAAAAGCCGGGCCGATGAAGGCGTAATCATTTTGATGGGAAAAGCAAAGGAGAATTGCCCATGAGAAGACTTGATTTTTTGCGGAAAAACAGTGTTTCTTTTTTATTCGTCCTATCGTTTCTCCTTCTTTTAACATCGAGTTTTACGGGTTGCAGTAAACCCTCGCAAGAGGTTCCGGAATTTTCCGGGGAAACGAAAGCAGCTTTTACTGCCGCGGTCGATATCGCATTTGCCAATGCAACCCATAAGCGCGGAATCTCTGTTGCCGTTTATAAGGATGGGTACAAAATGTGGACCTATGCAAAAGGTTTTGCCGACGGGGGAAATGACTCTTCCATCGACGCGGCAACCGGTGCCCCGATGACCACGACCACGCCCACATTTGCTTACAGCATCACAAAAACCGTCGTTTCCGCGCTGGTTTTAACACAAATTGAAAATAACCTCTATTCATTGACGGACACGGTGGACAGCTTGTTAGGCAACAATGCCGATTACCTTTCATTGTCAGCGGGTCAACAGGCTCTCATCAATAAAAATGCAACCGTAGAGCAGCTTTTGACACATACCTCCGGGATGCTTGATTATGCGGGAAATATTGGCGGTCTGATCCCTTTTTGTGATCCAAGTTATACCACATGGAAGCCGGTGGATATTCTTGAACATATTGTTTACCAAACCCCGGTCGCTCCCGGCGTTTTTCATTATTCGAATACAAATTATGTTCTTCTGGGAATGATCGCGGAAGAAAAGGGAGGCGCGCCGCTGAATACGCTTCTGGCAAATACTTTCTTTCAAAAGCTGAACATTGCGGCGATCCTTGCGCCGCAGGATGTTTTCCCTCCGGCGAACATTGCCCATCCTTATGACGATACCTCCATGATTGGTCTGGCCTTGGGATTTGTGGATTACAGTCTCTTTCTGCATGATCTGATTCCCGGTCCTCCACCATGGGATATTTATCTGGGCATTGGCAAAGCCACATGGGCTGCAGGCGGGATTATCACCACAGCGGAAAATCTGGCAAAATGGGGCTATGCGCTTTATGACCCGAAGGGAACTGCCGTAACCGCATCTGTGAGAAATACTCTGAAAAATTCAGCAACGACTGACGACACTTACGGTTACGGTGTTGTCTATAATGATTTTACCTATGTTGACGGCACGGTGGGCGGCGAATACTCGCACGGCGGAAGCGCGCCGGGATATAAAACATTATTAGTCTATGAAAAAGCAAAGGGAATAACCGTTGCCATCATCGCCAATGTCAATAACATCGCCAACAGTGGTTCCGGCTGTGTAAACCAATGGGCGCTGGCGGAAGATATTTTCGATGGCTATCAAGAACCCGTCTTACCTGAATAATTCATGGTTTTCTTAATGGAATTCAGGAATAGGTCGAGGATTTCCACAATGCTTCTTGCAGTCCGGATTGTCTTTCTATCCGGCGCAAAACAGCATTGACAAAAATTTCCTCTTTCCCCCAAATTTCCACCTGTTTTTTGGCTCTGGTCAGGCCGGTATAGATCAATTCCCGGGTCAAAACCGGAGAATCTTCTCGGGGCAAAATAAGCGCCAGCCGGTCAAATTCCGAGCCCTGACTTTTGTGCACCGTCATGGCATAAACCGTTTCATGCGCGGGCAGCCGCGCCGGCGCAATTTTGCGAATGCCTCCGGAAGACGGAAAAAAAACAAAGAGTTTTCCCTGTTGGGTCGGGTCGGGCCAAATTAGGCCAATGTCGCCGTTGAAAAGCCGCAAAGAATAATCATTAACCGTAATCATCACCGGCCGTCCGCGATACCAGCGCTCGGCAGGAGAAATCAATCCCTGGGCAGCCAGAATTTTCTCAATTTGCTCATTAAGGCCGGTTACGCCATACGGCCCCTGGCGCACCGCGCATAAAATTCGAAATGATTCAAATAGTTTGAGCGCTTCTTCGGGATTGGCGACCGTCAGATACGGCTGGTAGCCTTTAAGTGACGCCTGCGTCAAAGCTTTATTGAGGCTCGCGAGTCCGGACATATCTTTCCAAACCATATCAGCAAAAGACTGGCTCTGGCAAATGGCCAGCGCATCTTTGCCCTTCCCCTCGTTGACCTCTTTTGCGGCGGCCGCGATGCCGCTTTTTTCCGAAAAACGGTAATTTTTGCTTAAAATAATCAGCGCATCGGTAAGGGGTCCGGGTCGCTCAAAGGAAGTAACGACCGGTTGGGGCCCTCCGGCATAAGTTGAGCAAAGCTCCTGAAATTTTTGAGAATAAATCTCCCGGCGCCCCCCGCCGCACAAATCGCCTAAAACCGCCCCCGCCTCGACGGACGCCAGTTGATGGCGGTCGCCAATTAAAATCAACCTGGCCTCCTTTTTGAGCGCCACGGCCAGCCGGAACATGAGCGGCAGCGAAACCATCGAGGCTTCATCAACCATCACCACATCATAACCTAGCGGATTTTTTGCTGAATGCCGGAAACGAGTGGAGCCGGCCACTCCTCCCAAAAGACGATGCAAAGTGAAAATCTCCTCGGGAATTCGGCTTTTCACCTCTTCCGGACAAGCAAGCTTTTCCTTCATTTGACGGATGGATTCTGCAAGACGCATCGCCGCCTTGCCCGTGGGCGCGGCCAGGGCAATCCGCAAAGCGCCCCTTCTTTCCCGCATCAGAAGAAGCGCCAGAATTTTAATCACCGTCGAGGTTTTGCCCACGCCCGGCCCGCCGGAAATCATGACAAACTTTTTCCAAAGCGCCGCCAGAGCCGCTGTTTTTTGCCAGTCCCGCTCTGAAGAAGGAACGTCGGGAAAAAGCCTGTCCAAATCGCGGCAGAGGGTTTCCCCATCCGGAAGAGGACAGGTCATGGAGGACTTTTCCAAAATAATATCAGCAAGTTGTCTTTCGTATTGCCAGTAGCGATGCAAATACAGCCTTCCTTGCTCATCCAGAATCAGGGGGCAGAATTCTCCCGGCGTGCCAACGACCTTTTTTTCCAGCAAAATTTGTTTCAGCTCGGCTATTTTTGGAAGCGTTATTTTTTCTTTTTCAAAAACCACTTCCCGCCCGGCCAGCTCCGCCAGATTCAGACAGATATGGCCGTTTTCCACCGCCACGCAAAGCAAAGAAGCGCAAATCCTCAAAACATCAGACGCTTCTCCAGCCTGACGGAGGATAAAGCGCGCAAAGTGATGGGGAAGGAGCAAGGGGTGAAGAGTCAGGGGTGAGGAGTCAGGCGTAAGGAATGATGGGAACATCCCCCTTTCCTTCTGACTGCTCTCTTCTGGCTTCTGACTTCCGAACTCTGAATGCTGACTCACCGCCCTATCCTCCCGACGCAATCATAATATCCGTTAATTCTTCAATCATTTCCGCGGGCGGAATATTCCGGAAAAAACCGAACTCCTCGCCCGTATTTGCGCGAACCCCGCGCAGAAACACATACATCACGCCGCCAAAACACGATGAATAATTATAATTGTTCACTCTTAAAGACAGATAGCGATGGAGAGCAACCGTGTAGAGAAGATATTGGAGCGGATAAAGATGGCGTTCCATTTCCTTTTTCATGGCTTCCTGTCCGTAATCCTCGGGCCGGTACCCCAGAAAATTGGATTTCCAGTCAACAAGGTAGTATTTGCCGCTTTTTTCAAAAACCATATCCATGAAACCGCGCACTCTTCCCTGAACCGGCCTGAACTGAAAAGAAGCACACAAAGAGGCCAGGTCGGCGGCTTGATCACTTTTATCCCATTTTTTCAGACAGGCACTCAAAATGTCTGTCGTGATCAACTTCAGTGGAAAGAAAAATTCCATCTCCGCAAGCCAGCTTCCCTTTCTCAAACCGCCAAGGGTAAAAGCGCCGTCTGCCGAGGAAAGCTTTGTGCTCAGGACATTTTTCGCCATCTCCAAGACACAAGCCTGCCATTTCTGGTCGTAGCGATGCTTGTCCAACTGCCGCCCAACCAACGCATTCAGAGCGTCGTCAGACGGGACGGCAAAATCCAGCTTCTCAAAGATTTCATGGAAAAAGATGCCTGCCCGGGCGCCCCGCGGAAAAGCTTGAATAGTAATTTCATCAATAATATCAAGATCATCCTTTTCATGTCCGACCAAGGCGCCCAGCTCATCCCGATCGGGAAGCTCATGGCTCATGGCCTCGCGCGCGGCAAAGGAGGTAAAACTGGCCACCCGCCAATCGCTGCGAATTTTGCCCGAAAATTTTCTGGCGGACAATTGTTTTCCGCCCTCCGAGGAAGGAGAATAACAGGCGGCGTCCGACCCCGGCATCGGAATGACAGAGATGCTGGAATCTTCCTTTTCCTGCAGGGCGGTCAACTGCTCGTTCATGTCCTGAGCGGAAAGTGTGCCCACTTGTTCTTTCAAGCGCCTCACCGGATCTTCAGACACCCGAAGATCGTCGGAAGCATGGAAAAGATAAGCCAAAGGCGAGGTTTCCGGCTTGAAGGAGCGGCCGCCGGTTATTTTACCCGCACATAAATAAACCCGATATTTGGCCCGCGTCAAAGCCACATAAAAAAGCCGGAGGTTTTCAGAAAGCTCTTCCTTTTGCGCCATTGCGCGATGTTTTTCATAATCGGCGGAGCCAAAATCCCGGACTCTGGCAAAATTCTCATGAAAGAGAATCATTTCCGCATCTTCCCGTACGCCGCCCCAAAGATAGGGACAAAAAACCACCGGATATTCAAGACCCTTGCTGACATGGACGGTAATAATTTTCACTGCTTTTTCATCAGATTCCAGACGAAGCTGGTTTTCTTCAGGCACTTCCTTGGCCTGGGTTTGCAAGACAAACCAAAAAACCAGCTCTTCTACCCCCAACTGCTCCTGATGCTCTTGAGCGTGAATCAGTTCCAGGCAATGTAAAAGGTTGGTCAGGCGTCTGTCTCCGTCGGGATACCGTAAAAGCCGGCCTCGCACTTGCTCCTTGGTCAGCAGACTCCGCGCCATCGCCATAAAACCCCGGTTAAGCCAGAGCTGATGATATTCGCGAAAATTCTGAAGCTCCCGCTCCCAGACCCTTTCATCCTGCAAAAGACAGGCAATGTCATCGCCGGTTCTTCCAAGAATTGCCGTTGCCAAAGCCGTCCGCACTTTGGTTTCGCTTGCGGGATCGGCCAGAGCGGAAAGCAAAATGCAAATTTCCCGCGCTTCATCCGATGCAAAAACACTTTGCTCGCTTTGCACAACACAGGGAATTTTTAACGGACGCAGAGCGTCCGCAATATCGGCCGCCTGCCTGTGTTTGCGGACAATCACGGCGATATCTTCCGGAACAAACCGCCGCTCCCGGGAAAAAGGACTGTTCAAAAGGCGTGCGATTTCAGCGGCGATTGCTTTGGGAATTTTTTTCTCCGCGCTGGTCACATTAGCCGGTTTGCCATCCTCGCCCGGCGGCAAAAACCAAATTTCCAGCGGCTTTTTTTCCCAATCAAAAAGAGGCTCTTTTTCTTCCGGCTCTCCGGCAACCATCGGATGATAAGCAATGCTTTCGAAAACAAAGGGATTTTGCAAACCGGCAAAGATTCGGTTAAAGGCGGCCAGAAGACGGGATGTCGAGCGCCGGTTGCAAGTCAGTGTAAAGCGATTTTTCTCCGGCACGTCTTTGGCGGCTTCCAGATAAGCGAAAATATCCGCGCCGCGAAAACTGTAAATCGCCTGCTTGGGGTCGCCAATGAAAAACAGGGGGCAATCCGTTTGCGCAAAAATCTTGCGGAAAATATCATACTGCACCGGATCTGTGTCCTGAAATTCATCAATCAGCGCCGCCTTGTATTTGCTGCGCAGCTTTGCGCCAAGAGCTTCGCCCGTCCCGGCGCGCAAAGCCTGATGCAGGTCGTTTAGCAAATCATCATAAAAACGGATATTGGCCTCGCGCTTGCGGGCGGGCAGCTTTTCGCGGCAAAACAAGATCAGCTCATGCTTGAGCACTAAAACCCGCTCGTCGGTCAATTTTTGTATTATTTCACAGATTTCAAAAAAGCGATGAGCCGGCGCGAGCTTGCTTTTTTTTGTGCCCCGCGCAATGCCCGACGAAGTCCATTTTTTAAAATTATCAAATAAATCAAAGGGATTTTCACCAGCCAGATAAGTGTCCATCGCTTCCAACAATTCCGGGAGATGCTCGGCTTTGTAATGGTCTTCCGCTCTGCTTAACCCCTGGTGATTTTGCAGGATATCCCGAATTTCCGCCCCGCTTCCCCGCCATTCTTTTTTGGCATCCGCAAAAGCTAAAAAGCATTTCTCTTCCAGCTCTTTTACCTCTTCCGGGCTGAATTGGGGAAAAATCCGCAATTGAGGATCGGAAAGAAGATTGCCAAGAAAAGCCTTCCATTTTTCGGGAGATTCCTTTTTTCGCAAAAGATAGGCAAGCAAAAGAGGATTTTGGACAAAGAAGGTCTTGCGCCAAAAATCATCAACGATTTCCTGAACATAAGCATCGGATGCTGCAGTCAGTTCTGTATCGTATAAAGAGCCGCTTTCAAAAGCGTTTTCCTTCAGCACCCGCAGACAGAAGGAATGAATGGTAAAGATGGAAGCTGTGTCAAAAGCGTTGAGCGCCCGTTCCAGCTTTTCCCTTGTCTTTGTTATTCCCGGGCCCTGCGCGCTGACTTTGCTTAAAAGGCCGTTTAAAAAGTCATCGTCGCTTGTGGCGCCGTTTATGATTTCCAGCATTTCTCTCATCCGGCTGCGGATTCGCGAAATCAGCTCTTTGGTGGCCGCCTCGGTAAACGTCACCACCAGAATTTGCTCCGGCAGCAGGTCTTTTTCAATCAGCAGGCGCAGATACAGGCAGGCAACGGCATACGTTTTGCCCGTCCCGGCGGACGCCTCAATTAAGTTGGTCTCCGCAAGCGCAACATGCAAATGATCCAGTTCTTTCATGGCGATAGCTTGCCCTCATGACGTAACAAAGCATCATAAACCACGCCGGCAGTCCTGGCAAATTCTTCGGAAAAAGGTTCTTTCCGGCCAAAGCAAAGACGGATTGAGGCGTCATCTCCTTCGCCCGGAATCTGTTGGAATGAATTGCCCGCCCATACCTGCCGCGCTTTGCCCGCGTCTTTTGTCCGGGCATACTCCAGAGATGATTCCGGAAAAAAAACAAGGGGTTGGGCCAATCCCTGCTCATAGAGCGCCAAAAGGATTTGCAGATACGTTTGGGCATTTTCCACCTCGGAATAAACAAACGCGCCATCCTGCATCAAAAGCAGCGTTTGACGCGGATCGTTTTGCCGGCCGGACACGGACAGAACCAGATGCTCAATCCAGGCATGAAGCCTGTCTTTGGCTTTGACTTTGGCCGGACGATAGCGGAGCATCCGGTCGGGCCAGATTCCGCCCAGCCTGCCGGTCAAAGTCCAATTGCCTATTTTTAACTCTACATCCAAATCCGCCAAGGCAGCCCGGCCGGATTGCCAATCCAAAATTTTTTGCGCAAGCTTTTGAATTTCCCTGCCGGCTTTGTCAAAAACGATTTCTCCATGCCGGGCCGGAGGAATTTCTCCCCGGCTGCGCGCCGCGCCCAGATAGCCCGGCGCGTCCAGTCCCCGCAAACATCTGTCCAGAAGCTCTTGTTTTAATAAGTAATACTCCAGCCCTTCGCAGGAAAATGGCTCTCTTTCCTGCAAGGGCTCCACAAGCTTCTCCATCCGCATGCCCATTTTATTTTCCAGCAGATATTTGGCGGGATTGTCAAAAAAACGTAAAAGCCCAACCAGGGAAATCTCCTGACTCTCGCCCGGAGAAATCTCATGTGGCTTTGACAAAAAAACACCGGATATATCCGGGTGGCTTTGCTTTTCTAAAACAGCGCGGCAGTTTTCTTCCGAATAGCTAAAGAGCGGCGAATCCCCGGAAAAATATTCCGGGCTAAAAGCCTGCAAGCGATGCTTCGTCACCAGGCGCGTCTCCATTTTTTTATCGGGACCAGCGGTAAAACTGCGCTCAATGGCATCCAGAAGCTCGCTTACCAGAACCGACGGAGGCATTTGGCTTAAGTCCCGCGCGCTTTGACCAACGTAACTGATATAGAAAACATCCCGCGCGGAAAGAAGCGATTCCAGAAACATATAGCGGTCCTCGTCTCGTTGTGAACGGTCGCCTCTTCTGGGGTTCTTGGCGATTAAATCAAAGCCGGGCGAAAAATCCTGTCGGGGGAAAGCCCCTTCGTTCATGCCGAGAAGAGCCACAACCCGAAAAGGAACGCTGCGCATGGGAAGCAAAGCGCAAAAAGTGACGCCGCCGGTTAAAAAGCCATAACCTTTTTCCTCCTGCTCAAGGCGCTCGGTCAGCCAGGCGCGGATCACGGGAAAAGACACCTGCCGGTCAAACCCGGTCATTTGGCTTATGCTTTCAATTTCGTTAATGATTTCATTAACCACAGCCAGCTCGAAAGCCTCATCATCTGAGACGGCAATAAAATCGGCCAGCAACTTTCGGCACGCCAAAACCCACTGGCCGGGCGTTCGCGCCTTGTTGCTAAAATCAGCGATGTCCTCTATTTTACTGATAAATTCAGCAAGTTTGCCCAGCGTTTGCGCACCTGCACCTTCCAAATCATCATAAGGAAGAATATTTTGGAAAAGCTTTTCCTCGCAAGCGCTCATGGCATACCCCAGAAACAGCCTCTCCATGCCGGCCTGCCAGGTATTTTCCTGATAGCCGGGAAGCCCCCGGTCAATACGGCTTTGCTCGTCCAGCCCCCAGCGCACCCCTGTATCCTCAATCCAGCCGCGAATTTGTTGGAGCTCGTCCGGCTCCAGATAAAAACGCTTTTGCACCGGCCCCTCCGAAAGAAGATCAAACAATTGCAAAGCGCTCAACCGGCTGCCGGGAAGCTTGAAAAGCTTTAGAAAAACGGACGCAATCCTCCCCTCGCTTTTCAGACGACGGTCGGCGATGGAATAGGGAATTTTCCGCGATGCATCCGGCTGGCCATCAAAAACAGCGGCGATATAAGGCGCATAAATCTCAATATCCGGCGTCATGACCACAATATCGCCGGGAAGCAGACCTTCCATTTGCTCAAACAGAGCCAGAAGATGGTCATGCAAGACTTCCACTTCCCGCATTGGACTGTGGCAGGAATGGATTTGCAAAGAAGCATCGCCGGGATCAACCGGCCGTTTGGCGTCTTGATCCAACTCACCGGAAAGATTGAGAATATCGCTTTGCAGACCATGGAGAAGCGAATCAAGGACAGGCTCTTCGTATAAATCCCGTTCTTCTGTCGCCGCATCGCCAATGGCAATGACCATGTCGGAAAAATCACGGCCCAGCCTGCCCAGAGAAGCCAAAAGCGGATTGCCCTCATTGGCCAGAGCGCTGCTCTGGGGTGAAAGACGGGCTTTTTGCCTGCGCGACACAATATCGGACCAGTATTCCCGCGTCGGACTGAGCAAAAACAGGTGGATTTCAGAAAACGGAATCAGAGCGGCCAGAATTTCCATGTGATATTGAGGCAGGTAGGAAATACCAAAAACGGAGATTCTTTGCGGCATTTTTATTGCTGCCGATAAATCGCCTGTCATTTGCAAAATAAAGTCTTCATGAAGCGCGCCTCGGTGGCGTTCGCCTGCGCCGGAAACAATCGCTCGCCAGAGAACGGCCTGCCATTTGCTCTCCATATCTGTTTCCTGAGACGCTTCCCACGTTTTCAGCATTTGCGGGCGAAACAGGCAATACTGGTCAAAGGTATTGGCAATCCGCCGGGCCAGTTGAAAAAGCTTCAAGCCATCCTGGTCATGGTCCAGATAGCGACGAATCGCAATAAAATCGGGAACATCCAGAAATTCCGGCAACAGGCCCATCATTTTCCAGGTCAGCGCTTCGCGGGAAAAGACGGTCTCTTCGGGAATTTCTGGAAACACCAGGCGAAACAGACGCAAAACCATCGCATTGGGAAAGGGATAATCACAATTGGCCCAAACGCCCAAACGCCCGGCCAGCTCCATTGCCACCCAGCGCTGCATGCCTTTGCTCTGCACAACAATCACCTCCCGCGCCAACGGCTCGGCAAGCGGCGCCTTTACAACCTCCGCCAGCGCAGAAACCAGCTTTTCCATCCGATTGCCGGTGTAAATATGGAGGGACATGGTTAGCTCCTTGTTAAGGAAGGGGGAGGAACAGAAAGCAGAAGTCGGGGGTCAGAGGTCAAGGGTCAGGAGTTAGGGGTTAGGTTTCAGATATTAGGGGTTTGGCTTCAGAGATAAGGGATTAGCATATTATTGATATTTCCGGATTCCCGTTAAAGCGGAAATGACCGCAATTGAAACTTCTTTACGAAACGATCCTTCCCGCCCCCTATCAACTCACCTCTGCCTTCTGCACCTACCCCCCAATCTGCGCAATCATTTCTTCGACGCTGCGCGTCTCTGATTTCTTTGCGGAAAATAGCGAATAGAATTGAATTTCTCCCAGAGCCACCTCCAGGTAAAAGCGATTGCCGGTGACTGTTTTAAAAGAAATCTGCCGCAGTTGTCTTCTCTCGATTCCCGTTTCGATGGCAATTTGCACGGATTCATTGACCACCAGCATTTTGGGCTGATTCTGTGTCACAAAAATACCGGTCTGGTTTTCCAAATCAAAGCGAAACTTGCCCACGCACTGGTTGAGCATTTCACCCAGGCTGCTGGAAACTTCTTCCGAGGTGTGATTATCCGCCAGCTCTTCCAGCGGCATGCCCATGCCGATCATGTAATTCCGGTAAATTTCCATCGCCGCTTCTTTGGTGAAATTGATGATAATCAAACCGGAAAAGTCTCCCTGAAAAAGCACAAAGCAACCGATGTCCGGTCTCAAACAAGTGTTTCGGATTTCCCTCACCATCGGAGAAATGGATATTTCTTTTTTGGAGGTGTTCGTAAAAACCGATTGAACGGAATTGCATAAAATTTTGATAACATCATCCGTAGTAATAGTATTTTGCTCGTCGGGTTGATCATTACACATGACTTTTTGCTCCTCGTCAATAGATGGATTCCAAATTTGCTTCACCCTTGCATGTTTCCAGAAATTCATCAAGCAAAGAGTTCAGCCCGGCCATAGATAAGGAAGATTGTCCGGCTCTGTCCATCCAAAAGCGCCGTAATGTTCCCGGTCCTTTCGCAACAGGTTTGAGCGGTGAGAGGCATGAAAAGCCTCATTACCCAGCCACGGCGGATAGACAATTTTTCCTCGAATCCGCTTTTTGGGCATGTTGTTGCGATACCCCCGGCGAATCCACTCTTCGATGGCGATATTGTGGTATTGCTTCAGTGCATTGAGATAACCGCGCCACATGACGGCTGCCGGATGGCGGCTCCATCCGACCGTTTCCCCGGAAATGGCCCGGATCAGTTGCAGAGCTTCAAGGCGCTGCTTGCCCAGACGGCGGTAATCCAGCACCCTCAAGGATGCCTCAAAATCCGGATAGGGTAAAAAAGTTTGCATCACGTTGATCCTGCTTTTTTAAAAATAACACTTTTTCAACCTGCATGGAAATGCGCGGCGAAGAGTGTCATTGCTTCTTCATTCTCCGGTTGATTATCAATAGCCTTTTCGGCTATACAATAAAACCATATTGAAGGACAATGGTGATGAACGAAGAAAAATTTCAATCTGAAGAAAATGTGGCCGAAAAAACGCGGCAAGAAACCAGAGAACCGCCGCTTTACCGGGTAATCCTTCTGAATGATGATTATACGACGATGGATTTTGTTATCTATGTACTGGAAACGGTTTTCCACAAAAGGCCCGCGGAAGCCACGCAAATTATGTTGAGCGTTCATAAAAAGGGAGCGGGGATTTGCGGGTTCTACACACGCGAAATTGCGGAAACCAAAGTAGCTCAGGTGCATCAACTGGCTGCTGAAAATCAATTTCCGCTGAAATGTTCGATGGAGAAGGCATGATCAATAAAGAGTTAAGTCTGGTTCTGGAAGCGACATTTAAAGACGCAAAAAATCGGCGCCACGAGTATCTGACGGCCGAGCATATTCTGTATGCCTTGATCCATAACGACCTGGGCGTTGAAATTATCGCGGCCTGCGGTGGCGACATCCACCGGATCAAGGAAGCCCTTGAAGATTTTTTTTCAAAAAATATTCCTCTGCTTCCTGCCGGGAAAAAAGCTGATCCCGCGGCCGCTATCGGATTTCAAAGGGTGATTGAGCGGGCAATCAACCATGTTCAGTCCGCCGAAAAAGCAGAGGTGGAAGCGGGTGACTTGCTGGCCGCCCTTTACGGCGAGAAGGATTCTTATGCCGTTCATTTTCTGGAACAGGAAGGTATTTCCCGTCTGGATATTTTAAATTATATTTCGCACGGCGTCTCCGAATTTGAGCAGGAAAGCCAAAATGACACGCCGTCCGACGTGCCCGGGCAGAATTCAAATCCACGCGATGAGCCGCCGGAAAGATCTGTATCGAAGAGTCCTTTGAAACTTTATACGGTTAATCTGATTGAGAAGGCAGTCGCGGGAGAAATTGATCCGCTGGTGGGACGCAATGACGAACTTTCCCGGGCCGTTCATGTGCTTTGCCGGCGACGAAAAAACAATATTGTGTTTGTGGGCGAGCCAGGCGTGGGCAAAACCGCTCTGGTTGAAGGTCTGGCCCTCAACATTTCCAGGGGACTTGTTCCACAACATCTTAAAAAAACAGTCATTTATTCGCTGGACATGGGAGCGCTGCTGGCCGGAACAAAATATCGGGGCGATTTTGAAGCGCGCCTGAAAGCGGCGATCCGGGAACTGGAGAAAATTCCAGGCGTGATCCTCTTCATTGATGAGATTCATACTCTTGTGGGAGCAGGCGCCACCAGCGGCGGCTCGATGGATGCATCCAATATTTTGAAACCGGCGCTCAATTCCGGCAAAATGCGCTGCATCGGCGCCAGCACGTATGAAGAATTTAAGAACCATTTCGAAAAGGACCGCGCCCTTTCCCGCCGGTTTCAGAAAATTGAAATCTTTGAGCCTTCTGTCACGGAAACGATTGCCATCTTGAAGGGTCTACAACCCTATTATGAAGATTTCCACAAAATTCGATATACAAACGCCGCCATCAAGACAGCCGCCGAACTTTCCGCAAAATATCTTTCTGATAAATTTCTTCCGGACAAAGCCATTGATGTGATTGACGAAGCGGGCGCGACACGCAAACTGGCTTCCCCCGAAAAAGATCTGCCTTGCGTCGGCGTCAGGGAAATTGAGCAAATTGTCGCGCAGATGGCCAAAATTCCCGCGCTCAATGTATCCGTTTCGGATACGGAAAAATTGAAAGATCTGGAAGCACAGCTTCAAGGCGCGGTTTTCGGGCAGGATAGCGCCATCCGTTCCCTGGTGTCCGCCATCAAAAGATCGCGCGCGGGCCTGGGCGCGCCCGAGCGTCCGATTGGTTCGTTTCTTTTTGCAGGTCCCACGGGTGTCGGCAAAACCGAGGTTTCCCGACAGATGGCCGGCGCGCTGGGCGTGGCTTTCACCCGCTTCGACATGAGCGAATATATGGAGAAACACGCGGTGGCCAGATTGATCGGCGCGCCTCCCGGTTATGTCGGTTTTGAACAGGGTGGGCTTCTGACCGATGCCATTCGCAAACACCCATACTGCGTACTTCTTTTGGATGAAATTGAAAAGGCGCACCCCGACATTTTCAGCATTCTGCTACAGGTAATGGATTACGCGACCCTAACGGACAACAACGGAAAAAAGGCGGATTTTCGCAATGTGATCCTCATTATGACATCCAATGCCGGCGCAAAAGAAATGGATCGGAACGCCATCGGATTTGGAGAAAGAAAAAACGATTCCCGGGCCAAAGGCCAGGAAGCAGTCAAAAAGCTCTTTCGTCCCGAATTCCGCAACCGGCTGGATGCCATCATTACCTTTCAGCCACTGAATCCCGGGATTATGAAAAAAGTGGTGGATAAATTCTTAAATGAATTGTCAGGGCAGCTTTCCAGAAGAAAAGTAAAATTAGAAGTTACGGAGGCGGTAAAAGACTGGCTGGCCCAAAAAGGATATGACAACAAATTCGGCGCCAGACCGCTGGCCAGGTTGTTGCAAGCCGAAATCAAGGATGCTCTCTCTGAAGAGCTGCTCTTTGGGCGGTTGAAAAAGGGCGGCTTTGTTCAAGTTGATCTTTCCAACGGTCAACTGACATTTGACTGCCGGTCTCTTCATTAAGCAAACAGCATGACCGTTTACCGATTAACTTCCGATATTTCTTTTCCGCCGCCCGAACTGGCCGATGATGACGGCTTGCTGGCGGTTGGCGGTGATTTGAGCGTTGAGCGTCTCGTTCTTGCCTATTCCATGGGAATTTTTCCCTGGTATTCCGGCAGATCGCCGATTCTCTGGTGGTCTCCGGACCCCAGGCCCGTCATCTTTCCTCCCGAGCTTACCCTTTCACAAACGTTGCGGAAAACTCTTCAAAAAGGTTTTTTTCGCATTACCGTGAACGCCGCCTTTGAAGAGGTCATCCGAAACTGCGCAACCGTCCCCCGTAAGGGACAAAGAGGCACCTGGATTACCCGGGAAATGGTCAAAGCCTATCTGCATCTGCATGAGGCAGGATACGCCTTGTCGGTGGAGACGTGGCAGGACAATGAACTGGTTGGCGGCCTTTACGGCATCATTCTGGGCCAAGCTTTTTTTGGAGAATCCATGTTTACAAAAAAAACCGACGCTTCCAAAGCGGCTTTCGCCACGTTTGCCATGCGGCTGGCGGAAAAAGGCGTGAAGATGATTGACTGCCAGGTAACTTCAGGACATCTGGAACGATTTGGCGCCAGAGAAATATCCCGTTGTGAATTTTTAACGCGTCTGCAAAAGGCTCTGCGCTTTCCGGACATCATTCATTTTGAAAAAGGCGAAGAGATTTCGGCCAAAGCGCCGCTCTAAATTTATTCATTATTATTAGGAGATAAGCTATGTTCACCATTATGCGCACCGTATCCGCCAGCAACGTCAACTCTGACGGTTTGCTGACCTTTGACTCGGCATTTGACTTCATGATTGATTGCTCTTCGTTCTGGATGAATTCCGAACCGGAATTTCTTCGTTTTCTTCATCGTCAAAATCTGGGCATGTTTTTGGTATCCCGGCAAGCGGAAATTAGTCGCATGCCCGCTTATGGAGAAGAAATCACCATTTCCACCTCTGTTTTTCAATGCAAAGTGTCTTATGGCTTGAGAAATACGATCATCCGGGATGCAAAAGGCGATGTTTGCGTGGCAAGTTATGCGGTTGGCGCATTTGTCAATTTGCAAACGGGAAAACCATCCCGACTTGCCGGAAATATTTCCTTAACCCTGGATTCACCTTATGAAAACATGGACTATCTCCCCCGTAAAATCGAAGCTCCTTTGTCAACTTCCCTTCGTTGTGAAAATTCCGTGGTGAAAAAATCGCAAATTGACCAATACAATCACATGAACAGCACAAAATATGTCATTTTGGCGCTGGATATGCTGCCCGCCGACTTTGCCTATAATCGCATGCGTATTGAATATAAAACTCAAGCAAAACTTGGGGATACGCTTCTTACGCAAATTTACGGAGAATCAGCCAATCGATTTTGGGTCACCATTTCCAACGGCGGGGATCGTCTTCACGCAGTGGTTGAATTTTCAAATATCCCTTCAAAACAAAAGGACTTATGAAACTGCTGATACGCGGCGGAAGCATTGCCGCCGGATACGGCGTTGCCAGAAGTTACGCGGACATTCTGAAAGAAATGCTTCTTGAAAAGAAGGTGGAAGTGATCAATCGATCCCGTCATCAAGAAACCTCTTTTGACGGCATCGGCACATTTGATGAGGACATTGCCTGCTTTCAGCCGGACATTTTGCTGATCCACTTTGGCGTGGATGACGCTTTTCAGTATGTTTACCGATCTGAATTTCAGGAAAATATCGTTCGGCTGGTTCAACGGGCACGCCTGCGCTTCAATCCGGTCATTCTTTTAGCCACTTCCCATCCCTTTGACAATCCTTATGAAATGGACGCCGTTGATATCTTCTATCGCTCTCTGAGGATTGTCGCATCGGATTTGGACTGCCGGCTTGTCCCGGTTCACTCTTACTGGGCCGGTTATCTTGAAAAACATTCTCTGCAAACAAGCGACCTCATCCAGGCAGATTCCCGGTATCCAAACGAAGTCGGGCATTCTGTGATTGCAGAGGCCATATTCAATTGGATTTAAAAGACAGAGTTCTTTAGCACATCCTCACCCTGACAGAGATTCAGGTTGCCGATCTGATCAAACAGGGGCAATCCAACAAGGAGATCGCTGCGCTGATGAAGGTTTCCACCGATGCGGTTGCTTTTCGCAAGTCTCCCTCTTTTTTATTTGGTTCAATGCGCGTCTTTGCGCGCACCTTCCTCGTTGTCTGAATTCCCGCTTCCTGCCGCACCGGCAGGGGCGGGGCAACTTTATGTGATAATGCCCGCCGCTTTGAGCCCGGCGATTTCATCCTGCGTATAGCCAAGCCATTGTTTAAGCAGAAGTTGATTATGTTCGCCGAGTCCCGGTGCGGGGCTGGTTATTTTTCCCGGCGTGCGCGAAAAATGGTACGGGATGCCGGGGATATCGATGTTGCCGTACCGGGCGTGCTCGACGGTCTGGAACATGCCGCGCGCCCGCAGATTGGCGTCTTCGTTGACCTGATCGACGGAATAGGCGATGCCGCAGGGAATCTTTCTGTCTTCCAGAATCCGGACAATCTCGGCGGAGGTGTGTTGGCTTGTCCATTCTTCAATGAGCGCAACAGCCTCGGCATGGTTGTTGACCTGGGCGATCAGGTTGTTGAAGCGCGGATCGGTTGCCAACTCCGGATGTTCGACAATTTCGGCCAGATCGCGCCATTGCCGCGGCGTGACGGATACGATGGCTACCTTGCCGTCGGAGGCCTTGAAGAATCCGTAAAACGGCATGCGGTCTTTGGAATTCATGATCTCGGCCGGTCTGCGTCCCAGCATCTGTGTGGCCTGATCCACAATGGGCGCCATCGCCTTGTCAATCATCGCCCGGTAATTGTTGGAGTAGAGCACATCCTGCATGGAAAGATCGATGAACTGGCCTTCGCCGGTCTTCATCCGGTGGATCAAGGCCATGCAGATGGCCAGCGCGGCGTAACCGCCGCAGACCAGGTCGCCCCAGTAATTGGCGGGAGGCATGAGGTTTTCCAGGTCGTTCCAGAAGTGTCCGGCAGTGGCCTGGGCAATGATGTCGAAGGCGGCCCGCTCCGGATCGATGCCCGTGGTTCCGAAGCCGGAAATGGCGATATAAATAATATCCGGCCTGATTTTCCGGATGTCTTCATATCCCAGGTGGCTGTTTTCCATGGTTCCAGGGATGAGGTTGTGCACGAAAATGTCGGTGGTGGCCGCCAGACGCCGGATGATCTCCTGTCCTTCTGGCTTTTTCCAGTCCAGAGCCAGGCCGTATTTGTTGCGGTTGAGGATTGAGTAGTTGCGCTCCGCGCCCGGCATCAGGCTGAAGATCAGGCGCAGGGTGTCGCCCTGCGGAGGCTCGATCTTGACCACCTCCGCCCCCATGTCGGCCAGAATCTGCGTACAGCGCGATCCCGAGATAAACTGTGTGATGTCGATAACCCTGATTCCGGAAAATATGTCCATGATTGCATCTCCTTTCGGTGTTTGCCCGGCCTGATTATGTGAGCAGTCCCGCTTTATGCGCATCGTATCGCAACTGATCGCGAAACGCCGGATGGGCAATCGCAATCAGCGCCTCCGCGCACTGACTGAGACTCATATCCCTGAGATCGGCAATGCCTTATTCGGTGACCACGCACTGCATATCCGTTCGGGGAGTGGTGAAAATCGTGCCCGGAGGCACAAGTACGTGACAGATTCAAAGAGGCCGAAATTGCGGCAACGGAAGGTGTTGCGACACCTTGTTCTGATGTTGTTGAAAGTGTGTGGCAAAACCTGCGATCTGGGTTACAATCCCTTGTTCAAAAATTTTCATCCCCGCCGAGTATAGTGGCTCAATTCAGCACAATGAAAAGGGAATCAGACAGGCCAGCTTGTTGATCAGCAT